>NZ_JCAHRB010000012.1:0-254363 GCF_059429395.1 Agrobacterium sp. K11
TCACCCTCAAACAAGTCAACACACCAAAATACAAATTCTAAAAAAAACATTCAAAGCATTGATTTTAAAGGAGAGTTTTGATTTTTCGGGATTCTGCCTCCCATTGGCCTCCACCAACGGACCGATTTTTAACAAGGGAATGCAGCCTGAACCCATATGAATGGTGCTGCGCCTTGTTTTGGCCCGACTCCTCGCTAATTGCTTTGCCAACAAAACGTTAATGCGGGCACGCGCGCGAGCCTGTTGCCGGCATATCTATTGAGGGTGCCGATCAATTTGACTCACGGCTTTGAAAGTTGCACACCTTCGCCTGAAGTTTCTGGAGAGCGCATGACCCACGGGGCACAGCTAGTATGACTGCGGATCGCAACGTGATCCGGTCGCTAGGCACGGAACCGCCAATTCTGGCGGAAGGGCGCCGTGCACCCGATCGCCGTGAGATTTCGCTCAGATGGCTTTCCGGCACGTTCCTTACCGGCATTACCTCTTCCATATTGATGGGTGTTGCGCTCTTTGCAGCTCTTGATGGCCGCCAGCAGCTTGCCATTCCGGCCGAGGCCTTCGCCAAGGCGGATATGGGCAACAATACCGCGGAAGCGGCACGCCGCGGCACACGCCTCATTGCGCCCAATATTGCGGCCCGGCCCTCGGACCGCTCGATCATGGAAGTCTCCACCGTTATCAACGAGGGCGACAAGGAAGTGGTCCGCAAGGTTCCCTTCTCACACGTCAAGATTCCGCTGGCGTCCAACTACGCCAAACAGGACGATTATCCCGCCTTCGATCCCCTGAACATTTTCGCAAGCGGCGACGACAAGGACGCCCCGGCGCCGGCGCCGAGCCGCACGGGCACAATCTACGGCTCCGAGGTCGAATCCGAAGTCAGCCTGAAAACGGTCGCCTTTCCGATCCAGCACTCCAAGTATCCCTTCGCCGGCTCCCTGAGCTTCGACGAGGTTGAGGAGGCAGTGCGCTCGAACGGCTCGATCCTGACAGATGGTAACGAGCAGCTTGCAGCGCTATATTACATCGACCCCCGTCGTTTCGATAATGATGAGGGTGATGTCGATATCACCGCCGGTCTTGCCGCCCGTGTCGTCGAACAGAATATGTCGGTTTCGACCCCTCAATCGCCCTCGGTTCCGGTCAAGGAATATGCCGACGACGTTATCCCTGCCCGCCAGACCGAAACCATCGAAGCCGCTCTATTCGGCGCGGGTTATTCGAAGGCGCAATCCTCCGAAATCGCTGGCCTGTTGTCACCGCAACTCCAGTCGAACAATGTCGAAAGCGGCGATGTGCTCCGCGTCGGCATTATTCAGGAAGACGACAAAAGCGACATCGTACGCGTAAGCCTTTATCGCAAGGGTCGCCACATGGTCACCATGGCCGTGGACGATCGCAAGAATTTCATCAAGGCCAGCGAACCGCCGAAGCTCGACGCGGTGGCGACGGCCTTTGACAGCACCCCGGCACCGGCCGCCGGCCGCGATCTGCCCAGCGTCTACGATGGCGTTTACCGGGCGGCTCTGGCCTATGGCATGAATCAGGGCATGGTCTCCCAGCTCATCAAGCTTTTGGCCAGCAGCGTCGATTTTCAGGCGCAGTTGAAACCGGCAGATACGCTGGAGGCCTTCTTCTCCGTGGAAGATGCGGATGGCAAGGCGACGGACAAGTCCGAACTGCTCTACGTCAACGCCAAGTTCGGCGATAACGAGACGCGGTTTTACCGGTTCCAGAACCCGGACGATAACAGCATCGACTATTTCGACGAGAACGGTAAGAGCATCCGGCAGTTCCTGTTGCGCAATCCGGTTCCGAACGGCCGCATGACATCAGGTTTCGGCATGCGCCGCCACCCGGTTTTGAAATTCAGCCGCATGCATACCGGCACCGACTGGGCGGCAGCGCGCGGCACGCCGATCATCGCGACAGGCAACGGCACTGTCGAAAAGGCCGGCTGGGCCTCCGGTTACGGCAACCAGACCCTGATCCGCCACGCCAATGGCTACGTCTCCTCCTATAACCACCAGAGCGCCATCGCCAAGGGTGTCACCGAGGGTTCAAAGGTCCGGCAGGGCCAGGTAATCGGTTATGTCGGTTCGACCGGCCTTTCGACCGGCGCGCATCTGCATTACGAGCTGATCGTTAACGGCACGAAAGTGGACGCGATGAAAGTGCGTCTGCCGGGCGGCAAATCGCTTTCCGGCGTCGCGCTCGCGCGGTTCTCCGACGAGAGAAAGCGGATCGACAATCTACTCAACATCGAAGAAAAACCCAATCAGGTGGCGAGCCGCTAGTCCGCCGGGCCTCGTGACCAGAGGGACCGCTATACGAAAAAGGGCTCCGTTACCGGAGCCCTTTCGTTTTATGCCGCATCGGCGGTTTCAGTCTCGGCCTCACCCTTTGGGGGCTTGACCTTGAAAAGCAGCCGGTCGGTGCCAGAGGTCACCTTGACCCGCGATCCGTCCGGGATCTCGCCGCCGAGAATCATTTCGGCGAGCCTGTCCTGAACGGTCTTCTGGATCACACGCTTCAGCGGACGTGCGCCATAGGCCGGATCGTAACCCTTATTGGCAAGCCAGTTGCGGGCATCCTCATCCAGTTCGAGGGTGATCTTGCGATCACCCAGAAGCGAGACGAGGCGCTTGAGCTGGATCTCCACGATCGCACCCATCTCGTCGCGCCGCAGGCGATGGAAGAGGATGATGTCGTCGATACGGTTGAGGAATTCCGGCCGGAAATGCGACCGGACACGCTCCATCACCAGGTCACGAACCGAATCCACATCGTCATTGTCGCCCATCTGCGTCATGAATTCCGAACCGAGGTTCGAGGTCATGATGATGATGGTGTTCTTGAAATCGACGGTGCGGCCCTGGCCATCGGTCAGACGGCCATCATCCAGCACCTGCAACAGGACGTTGAACACGTCCGGATGCGCTTTCTCGATCTCGTCAAACAGCACGACCTGATAGGGCCGGCGGCGAACCGCTTCCGTCAACGCACCGCCCTCTTCGTAACCGACATAGCCGGGAGGCGCACCGATAAGCCGGGCAACGGAGTGTTTCTCCATGAATTCCGACATGTCGAGGCGAACCATCGCGGTCTCGTCGTCGAACAGGAACCGGGCGAGCGACTTGGTCAGCTCGGTCTTGCCCACGCCCGTCGGGCCGAGAAAGATGAACGAGCCGATCGGCCGGTTCGGATCCTGAAGACCCGCGCGCGAACGGCGAACCGCCTTGGAAACGGCCTGCACGGCCTCGCCCTGCCCGACCACGGACTTGGCAAGATCGTCTTCCATGCGCAGCAGCTTCTCGCGCTGGCCTTCCAGCATCTTGTCGACAGGAATGCCGGTCCAGCGGGAAACGATGTGGGCGATATTGTCCGCCGTCACCACTTCCTGAACCATCGAGCCAGCACCGCTGCTGTCACGCGCTTCCGCTGCAGCCAGTTCCTTTTCGAGGCCCGGAATGATGCCATAGGTCAATTCACCGGCGCGCTGGAACTGGCCGTTACGCTGGGCACTTGCCAGTTCGTTGCGGGCATCGTCCAGCCGCTTCTTGAGGTCTGCGGCATGGCCCAGCTTCTGCTTTTCCGCCTGCCAGCGGGCCGTCAGGGCATCGGCCTTTTCTTCGGTGTCGGCCAGTTCGTCCTCGAGCTTCTTCAGGCGGTCGACGGATGACTGATCCGTCTCCTGCTTCAAGGCTTCGCGTTCGATCTTGAGCTGAATGATCCGGCGATCCAGTTCGTCCAGTTCTTCCGGCTTGGAATCCACCTGCATGCGAAGGCGCGAAGCGGCTTCGTCCATCAGGTCGATTGCCTTGTCGGGCAGGAACCGGTCGGTAATGTAGCGGTTGGAAAGCGTTGCAGCTGCAACCAGGGCCGAATCCGAAATGCGGACCTTGTGGTGCTGTTCGTATTTTTCCTTCAGGCCGCGCAGGATCGAGATCGTGTCCTCAACGGTCGGCTCATCTACGAGAACCGGCTGGAAACGACGGGCAAGGGCGGGATCCTTTTCCACGTGCTTGCGATATTCATCCAGCGTGGTGGCGCCAACGCAGTGCAGTTCACCTCGGGCAAGAGCGGGCTTCAGCAGATTGGACGCATCCATGGCGCCATCGGCCTTGCCGGCACCGACCAGCGTGTGCATCTCGTCGATGAACAGAATAATGCCGCCATTTTCCGCCTGCACTTCGTTCAGGACCGCCTTCAGACGCTCCTCGAACTCGCCGCGATACTTCGCGCCAGCGATCAGCGCACCCATATCCAGTGCCATAAGCTTCTTGTCTTTAAGGCTTTCGGGCACATCGCCATTGACGATGCGCAGCGCAAGACCTTCGGCAATCGCCGTTTTACCGACGCCGGGTTCACCGATCAGCACGGGATTGTTCTTGGTGCGGCGTGAAAGCACCTGAATGGTCCGGCGGATTTCGTCATCACGGCCAATCACCGGGTCGAGCCTGCCTTCGCGGGCTTCCTCCGTCAGGTCGCGCGCGAACTTCTTCAGCGCGTCGAAGCCCTGTTCGGCATTGGCGCTGTCAGCCGTGCGGCCCTTGCGGATTTCATTGATGACCTGATTGAGCGCCTGCGCCGTCACGCCGCCCTTTTTCAGGGACGCCGAGGTGGAAGCAGAGTTTTCGATCGCCAGCGCCTGCAAAAGACGCTCGACGGTGACGAAACTGTCACCAGCCTTCTTGGCGAGTTCTTCCGCAGTCGAGAACACTTTCGCAATTGGAGCCGTTAGGGAAAGGCCGCCATTGCCGCCGGAAACCTTGGGCAATTTCGCCAGTGCCGCATCGTTGGTCAAGCGCACTTCCTTGGCGTCGCCGCCAGCCCGCTCGATCAGCGATGCTGCCATGCCCTGCTCGTCATCAAGCAGAACTTTCAGCACATGTTCGGCAGAAAACTGCTGGTGATTTTCCGCAAGCGCAAACGTCTGCGCCGATTGCAGAAAACCGCGAACGCGCTCGGAGTATTTTTCAATATTCATAGTCGAACCTCCATATACCGGCCCGCCCGCTTTCGGCACGGATCCGGGTGTTAGGGTTGAGGCTCCCTCAAAGGCAAGCCCCGCTACGGCAGTCGCGTTTAACAGATTTCACGATTGCCGCCTCTTGATGGGCGGTTACCGCTGCATGCGGCATCCGTCCTTACTGCACGAATATGGGAGGCATTTTCATCGGTTTAAAGGGGAGGAAAACAACTGCCGGGGAAATTTTAGCCGGACTTGATAAGCGTCACGACTGTTTGCCGCGATTGCCCCCTTCGAACAGCGCCCAAGCTTTTACACCCGACCCCAAAAACAAAAAAACTCCGGCAAGCCGGAGTTTTTTCAATCGCGTGGTATTTTGAAAACCCTGCTTATTCAGCAGCGTTTTCGAGCGTGGCAGCTGTTGCCTCATCACCGGCTGGCGTATCTTCGCCTTCGGCACCCTCAGCACCTTCCGCGGTTGCGGCGCGGCGTGGGCGACGCGGGCGTGGGCCGGTGGCGCGGCGGGCCTTTGGTGCGCGTTCAGTCGCTGGTGCTTCCGTCTGCTGCTGCTGTTCCTCGACGGCCACTTCCATAGGCGTGCCTTCGATGACGGGCTGAGGCGCCTGGCTGGCGTCGTATACCGGCTGCTGCCGTTCGTCCGAAGCCTGCGGCTGGCGCGGCTGGCGCTCCTGCCGTTCGCGGCGGTCCGGGCGCTCACGACGTTCCTGACGCGGCTCGGAACGCTCGGTGCGCTCCTGCCGTTCCTGGCGCTCCGGCTGCTGAACCCGTTCCGGCTGTTCGAACTGCTGCTGCGGTGCACCATCGTCGCCGTCGTTCATATCCATATCGTCGGCATCCGAAGCATTGTATTCGCCACGGTCGTCGCGCTGGAAACGCTCCTGCATCTGGGCCTGAGCGGTGGCGATGATACGATTGTAGTGTTCAGCGTGCTGCAGATAGTTTTCAGCGATCACGCGGTCGCCAGCACTCTGCGCGTCCCGCGCAAGGGTGGCGTATTTTTCCGCTATGTGCTGGGCTGTGCCACGAATTTTAACATCGGGACCGGAGCTGTCATAAGTCCTGGTGAGCGGGTTACCGCCCTTGCGGTTGAAGTTGTTGTTGTTACCGCCACCATTGTTATTGTTGTTGTTGCTTCCACGCCCCCGGCCGCGCTTGTTTTGCTGTCCTGGCCTCATCAATTGCTCACCTGAATTCTGTTTTGCTGACAATCTGGTTATTTTCATGCAATTCCGGGCGGAAAACCGCTGGAAACTTTTCCTGAAATTGCTCCATTACGCGCCCTGCTGGAGATAACCCCAGACAAGACCCCGCGTATGACGACCGGTCGCGCAAAATGCTGCAACGAGCCACCTGCGAACAAAGTTTACTGATTCACATGCCGGAAACGCCCAGCCTTCAGGGTTCTCAAAAGAACCCGCTTCGGGACTGACCCATACCCTGACGAATCTAAATTCGTCCTCAGCCACCCGGCATGTGGCGGCAAACTATCCCGCTTCATGCGGAAATCCAAGCCTTTTCTTTTGCTGTGCAAAATATCCTTGCAAATAATCCGCAGACGTATCGCGAACAACTATCTCCGGAAGGTCAAAACTCTGTCGTTGTCGCCATAATCCTTCACGGCGTCGAGAAGAGAGAAGCCGTGGGAAGCAAATATAGCGGAAACATCAAGCCTTTGATCGAAACCGATCTCCACACCGACAATCCCGTTTTCCACAAGAAAGCGGCCTGCGTCGGCAGCGATGAGGCGGTACGGTGCAAGGCCGTCCTGACCTCCGTCCAGCGCCGCCATCGGATCGTGATAGCGAACCTCTCGGTCTAGCGTTGTGACGATGTCACTTCTTATATAAGGCGGATTAGACACAATTATGTCAAACCTGCCAGAGATTTTTTTGAACCAGTTGCTACGCATGGTTTCAAAACGCGAGGCGAGACCATTTCGGGCAGCGTTTTTCGCTGCGGTTTCCAGCGCATCGGCGGAGATATCGCTGCCGACGCCAGTTGCTTCCGGACATTCCTTGAGAAGCGCTAGACAGATCGCACCCGTGCCCGTACCCAGATCCAGAATGCGCGCACTGCCCTTGTCGGCAACAATTTTTTTCAACGCAGGCAACAGCGTATCGACGAGAACTTCCGTATCCGGGCGGGGTTCGAGCGTCTCCGTCGATAAAAGAAGATCGAGCCCGTGAAATTCGCGATGGCCTAGAATGCGATGGACTGGCTCTCCGCCTGCGCGCCTTTCGACCATGGCGGCAATGCGGGCGCTTTCTTCCCAGGTGACGGGATGGTCCGGTTTCATCACGAAATCGGTCAGTGAAAAACCGGTAACGTCGGCGACCAGCAGGCGCGCATCAAGCAGCGGATCGGCGATGCCCGCCGCCTGCAGCCGTTTGCGGGCTGCGGCAAGCTCGGTCGAAACGGTCCCGTCAGCGCCGCCACTCAAAGCTGTTGTTCGCCAAGCTGGGCAAGCTGGCCGGCCTGATAATCAGCAATCAGCGCGTCGACAAGCTCGTCGATCTCGCCTTCGATCATCCGGTCGAGCTTGTAGAGGGTCAGGTTGATGCGGTGATCGGTGACCCGTCCCTGCGGAAAATTGTAAGTGCGGATACGCTCGGAACGGTCGCCGGAACCGACCTGGCTCTTGCGGTCGGCTGAACGCTCGCTTTCCACCTTCTGGCGCTCGATGTCGTAAAGACGCGAACGCAGAACCTGCATGGCCTTGGCGCGGTTCTGGTGCTGCGACTTTTCAGAACTGGTAACGATCAAACCCGTCGGAAGATGGGTGATGCGAACGGCGGAGTCAGTGGTATTGACGTGCTGGCCGCCTGCGCCCGAAGCGCGCATCGTGTCGATACGAATGTCTTCCGGGCGAATTTCGACATCGATATCCTCCGCCTCCGGCAGCACGGCAACAGTGGCTGCCGAGGTGTGGATGCGGCCGCTCGCTTCTGTTTCCGGCACGCGCTGCACCCGGTGCACGCCGGATTCGAATTTCAGCTTGGAAAACACCCCTCGCCCGCTGATCGTGGCGATGATTTCCTTGTAACCGCCCGCCTCGCCTTCGCTTGCGGAAAGAACTTCAACTTTCCAGCCCTTGGCTGAAGCGAAGCGCTCATACATGCGAAACAGATCGCCGGCGAAAAGTGCCGCTTCGGATCCGCCCGTGCCGGCGCGGATTTCGAGGATGGCGCTTTTTTCGTCCGCCGCATCCTTGGGAAGCAGCAGGACCTGCATTTCCTTCTCAAGCTCGCCAATTCGGGCCTCGACCTCCGGCAGCTCCATTTCCGCCAGATCGCGCATGTCCTTGTCGGTCGTCTTGTCGGCAAGCAGCGCCTGGAGATCGCCGGCCTCGGAAACCGCCTTTTCGTATTCGCGGACTTTTTTCACCACCGGCTCAAGTTCGGAATATTCCGAAGCCAGCTTCACATAGACATCCGCTGCCGGACCAGCCGACATCCGCGCTTCGATCTCTCCGAAACGCCTTTCCAACTCGCGCATTTTTTCGACGGGAAGCTTCGCCACCAGTCACTCCGATTATGAAACAGGTCTTTTAAATGGGAATGGAATGCGTCGCGGCAAAGCGTAACAACACCTCGCGCGCGCTTTCCAGCGAATTATGATCGTCGAGCGCAGCGTTCAGCTCATCGGCAAGGCTCGCGGCATCAAGCCCGAGAAGCATGGCCTTGACGGGGCCAATCGCCGTCGGCGACATGGAAACCGAACGGAAACCAAGGCCGATCAAAGCCATGGCCGAAAGTGGCTTGCTTGCCATTTCGCCGCAAAGCGTGACCGAGGTGTGGTGCTTTTCGCCAGCGCGCACGATATCACGCAGAATGCGCAAGAACGGCTTGCCAAGATTGTCGAAACGATCCGAAACCCTTGCATTGCCGCGATCCACCGCCATAGAAAACTGGAACAGGTCGTTCGAACCGACGGAGACGAAATCCACTTCCTGCATCAGCTCATCGAGCTGCCACATCAGCGAAGGTACTTCCAGCATCGCACCAAATTGCAGCTTTTTCGGAAGCGCATGGCTGAATTTCGAAAGATGCTGCACTTCCTTCTGAAGCAGATCGCGCGCCGCGCGGATTTCGGAAACCTCCGTCACCATCGGCAACATCATGCGTAGTTCAGCACCTGAGGCAGCACGCAGAAGCGCGCGCATCTGCGTGCGCATCAAACCCGGGCGGTCGAGCGACAGGCGGATCGCCCGCCAGCCGAGCGCCGGGTTTTCCTCTTCCTGGCCGCGCATATAGGAAACGACCTTGTCGCCGCCAATATCCAGCGTGCGGAAGGTAACGCTCTTGCCCTTGGCCTGCCGCAAGACGGACCGATAGAACGCTTCCTGCTCCTCGCCCTTGGGCATGTTGGAGGCGATCATGAACTGCAGCTCGGTGCGGAACAGGCCGATGCCATCGGCGCCGGATTCCTCGAGCTGCGGCAGATCTACGAGAAGGCCCGCATTCATCTTGAGGTTGACCTTCTGGCCATCCTTGGTGATCGGCTCGACATTACGAAGCGCGCGGAACTGCTCCTGGCGCTTGGCACGCAGGCGCACCTTTTCCTCATAGGCGCGCTGCAAATCCGACATCGGGCGCAAATGCACCTGGCCGTCATCGCCGTCGATAATGATGGGATCGTTATTTTCAGCGAGGGCGACGATGCCTGTCGCCTGCCCGATGATCGGAATGCCCATGGCGCGCGCCACGATCACGACGTGGCTCGTCACCGCACCGTCTTCGAGCACCAGGCCGCGCAATTTCTCACGCGGGTAATCCAGCAATTCGGCGGCACCCATGGCACGCGCCAGAACGATGGCGTCCAGCGGAAAATCATGCTCGGGGCTTCGACCGCCGAAACCGATCAGCTGGCGCAGCAGCCGGTTGGCGAGATCGTCGAAATCATGCATGCGCTCGCGAAGATAGGGATCGGTCAGACGCATCATGCGCGCCTTTGTGTCGCTCTGCACTTTCTCGACCGCAGCTTCCGCCGTCAGGCCGTTGCGGATAGCTTCTTCCATGCGCCGCACCCAGCCCTGATCGTGGGCGAACATGCGGTAGGTCTCAAGAACCTCGCGATGCTCGCCTTCGGTCGGGACGTCGCGGCGCTGCAACATGTCGTCGATCGACAGGCGCAGCGAACCGATAGCGTCGGCAAGACGCAGGATTTCGGTATCGGCATCCTCATTCAGCAGATTGGTGACAACGATTCGGGGGTCGTGCAGCACGACATGACCAAGACCGATGCCTTCGCCATAAGCATCGCCATCAATGGAAACGGCACGCGTCAGGTCCAGCTCCACACCGGGGCGGGTGATTTTTTTCAATTCACCGCTCGCCACTATTTCAGCGATGAGCATCGCGGTTGTCTCGAGCGCTTCAACTTCATCCTCCCGGTATGTTCGGCTGACCTTGTTCTGGACCACAAGAACGCCAAGAGTGCGACCGGAGCGCAAAATCGGCACGCCGAGGAAGGAATGATAAATTTCCTCACCCGTTTCAGGAAGATAGCGGAAAGCCGGATGCGCCTGCGCATCGGAAAGATTGAGAGGTTGGGCGGAAGCGGCAATGGTACCGACAAGACCCTGCCCCATTTTCAGCTGGGCAAGATGCACGGCATCCTTGTTGAGACCTTCGGTGGCGTAAAGCTCCAGCACGCTGTCGGAACGCAGCACGTAGACCGAGCAAACCTCCGCCACCATGTTGCTGGCTATCTGACGGACGATCTGGTCCAGACGGTCCTGCGGCTCAAGGTGCTCCGCCATCATTTCGCGCAGCCGCTTTAGCAGGACGCGCGGACCTGCAGAAAGGTCTCTCATCGCGTTTGCTCCCCGACGCTTCCGATCCGAATGTCATAATATTCGAGAATCAAAACGTCATTTAAAAAATTTATAGCGCGAGAAGCGCGTCCCGCAAGGGACACGCTTTCATGAAACGCCACATCGGAAGAACGCAACCCCGAAGAATCGGAGCATCGGGAACCGATGTCTCGAACTTAGTTCTTATCGAGACCGTAAGCAGAATGCAAAGTGCGAACGGCCAGTTCGGCATAGGCACCGTCAATCAGGATCGAAATCTTGATCTCGGAGGTGGTGATGGCCTTGATGTTGATGTTCTTCTCGGCAAGCGCCTTGAAGGCGCTGGCAGCAACGCCAGCATGGCTGCGCATGCCGATACCGATGACCGAAACCTTGGCAAGGCCGGTCTCGTTCTGCGCAACGTCGAAGCCGATCTGGGCCTTGTTGTCGTCCAGAACGCGCAGAGCCTTGGCAACATCGCCCGAAGGAACGGTGAAGGTCATGTCGGTGCGCGACCCATCTTCGGAGATGTTCTGCACGATCATATCGACATTGATATGCGCTTCGGCCAGTGGCCCGAAGATCGCGGCGGAGACGCCCGGACGGTCGGCCACGCGGCGCAGCGAGATCTGTGCTTCATCCTTGGCATAGGCGATGCCGGTTACGACTTCCTGTTCCACGATTTCTTCCTCGTCACAAATCAAAGTACCGGGCGGGTTGATGAGGTCGCCCATGCCCGGCGCATCGGGATCCTCGAAACTGGAGCGAACGAAGGTGCGCACCTTGTGTACCATGGCAAGCTCGACGGAGCGAACCTGCAGAACCTTCGCACCGAGAGACGCCATTTCGAGCATTTCCTCGAAAGCGATCTTCTTCATGCGGCGAGCCTTGGGCTCGATGCGCGGATCGGTGGTATAGACGCCATCGACATCGGTATAGATATCGCAACGGTCCGCCTTGACGGCGGCGGCGATGGCAACGGCTGATGTGTCCGAACCGCCGCGACCGAGCGTCGCAATGCGGTTATCCGGGCCGATGCCCTGGAAACCGGCAACAACGGCAACCTGGCCCTCGCCCATGCGGTGAACGATATCCGAACCGTCAATCTCGAGAATGCGGGCGGCACCATGTGCATTGTCTGTACGGATCGGAATCTGCCAGCCCTGCCATGAGCGCGCATTGATGCCCATGGATTGCAGCGTGATCGCCAGAAGACCCGATGTCACCTGCTCGCCGGATGCAACGACCGCGTCATATTCGCGTGCATCGTAAAAGGAGGCGGCGTTGGCGCCGGCCACCTTCGCAGCATTCTGCACCCAGTCCACCAACTCGTTGGTTTTACCGGACATGGCGGAAACGACCACGGCCACTTCATGGCCGGCATCCACTTCGCGTTTCACATGCCGTGCGACATTGTGAATGCGTTCGAGGTTCGCGACGGACGTGCCGCCGAATTTCATGACAATGCGAGCCATAGCCTTGACCAGTACCATCCCTTTTTTCCGCCAGCCATTTTTCAGGTGCGGACAAGAACAAACCCAGTCGGCTCTTTTTTTGATAAAGAGCCTCAAGTTGCGGGTCTCTTAGCGAAAAGGCGGGGGGCACGCAATGCCGTTTATGAACCATGCGGTACGCCTTTTTTTATAGCCCCGGCGAAAGAAGATGTCGGGATGGAATGGGCGACCGCATGCGGCGTTGTGAAAGAGCGTACCGCAGTGCACTGTACAAACGGGCCTATTCGCAGTATGGAGCGCGGCAATGCAACCGGCCAGATGGCCGTAATGGCCTGCATCGGCTGCCCCGGAGACTTTAGGACCTATTGGTTTCGGGCGGATGCAGGCAGCTTCATATCCGAAAGACGGTAGATGACAGACACCCAGGGTATCGCCCCGGCGATCGCGCAGGCGTTGGAAAAACGCGGCTACAAAGATTTGACCCCCGTGCAGAAGGCCATGCTTTCGCCGGAACTCGCCGACAAGGACGCGCTGGTTTCCGCGCAGACCGGCTCCGGCAAGACAGTTGCCTTCGGCATTGCGCTCGCGACCACGCTACTGTCGGAAAACACCCGTTTCGGCCAGGCTTCCGCGCCGCTGGCACTCGCCATTGCGCCAACCCGCGAACTGGCAATGCAGGTCAAGCGCGAGCTGGAATGGCTTTATGAATTCGCCGGCGTATCGATTGCGTCCTGTGTTGGCGGCATGGATATCCGCAGCGAACGACGCGCACTGGAGCGCGGCGCACATATTATCGTCGGCACCCCCGGCCGCCTCTGCGACCACATCAAGCGCGGCGCGCTCGATCTGTCGTCGCTACGCGCCGTGGTACTGGACGAGGCCGACGAGATGCTCGATCTCGGCTTCCGCGAAGATCTGGAATTCATTCTGGAAGAATCGCCGGATAACCGCCGCACGCTGATGTTCTCGGCCACCGTCCCGCGCAGCATCGCCAAGCTTGCCGAAAGCTACCAGAAGAACGCCGTTCGCATCGCCACCGCCTCAGAACAGAAGCAGCATGTGGACATCGAATACCGCGCCCTGCTGGTGACCGGCTCCGACCGCGAAAACGCCATCATCAATGCGCTGCGCTTTTACGAAGCCCGCAACGCCATCGTTTTCTGCTCCACCCGTGCGGCCGTGAACCATCTGACGGCCCGTCTGAACAATCGCGGCTTTTCCGTCGTGGCTCTGTCAGGCGAACTGACCCAGAACGAACGCACGCATGCGCTTCAGGCAATGCGTGACGGTCGCGCCCGGGTTTGCGTGGCGACTGACGTTGCTGCACGCGGCATCGACCTGCCTGGCCTCGAACTGGTTATCCACGCCGACCTGCCGACCAATTCGGAAACGCTTCTCCACCGTTCCGGCCGTACCGGCCGCGCCGGGCAGAAGGGCGTCAGCGCCATCGTGGTGCCTGTCAACCAGCGCCGCAAGGCCGAACGTCTTCTGGAAGGTGCCAAGGTCAGCGCAGCATGGGTTCGCCCGCCTTCGGTCGAAGAGATCGTTGAACGCGACGGCGCCCGTCTCCTGGCCGATCCGGCTCTCACCGAGGCCGTGGCCGATGACGAGCGTGATTTCGTCAAGCAGCTGCTTGAGCAGCATGGCGCGGAAAAAGTAGCAGCCGCCTTCGTGCGCCTTTATCACGCCGGACGTTCCGCCCCGGAAGACATCACCGAAGTCGCGCTGGACAATACCCGCAAACCGCGCCGCGACAGCTTCGAAACCCCTGAAAACGACGCGCCGCGCCGCGAACGTTCCGACTTTTCCGACAGCGCTTGGTTTTCGCTTTCGGTGGGCCGCAAGCAGAGCGCCGAACCCCGCTGGCTCATCCCCATGCTCTGCCGCTTCGGCAAGATCACCCGTCAGGATATCGGCGCCATCCGCATGCAGCAGACGGAGACCTTTGTGGAACTCGCGGCCGATGCCGTCGATCGTTTCACCTCCGCCATCGGCAAGGACATGATGCTTGAAAAGGGCATTCGTCTGAAGGCGCTGGAAGGCAAGCCGGAAATGACCGGCAGTGTTCGTGAGGACACCCGCCCGGCCACGGCCCAGCGGAAGTTCAACAAACCCAATAATGCTGGCGGCGCAGCCGACGACCGCAAGGGCGACGACAAGCCCTGGAAAAAGAAAAAGACCTTCGGCGACAAGCCCAAATTCGAAGGCAAGAAGGACCGGCCTTTCGAAAAGCGCGGACCGAAGCCGGCAAAGGGCTGAGGCGCGGGTCATTACCGTGCCGTTGGATCCTCGGCTTAAGGCCGAGGATGATGCCAAGTAACCGGCAAACTTCATCACAAAAAAAGCCCCGCTTTTGCGGGGCTTTTTATTGTCTTGATGGATCAGAACGTCAGGGCGCGGTCGCCGTTTTCGTCCTTGATACGGCTTGGAAGACCGATCTTGTTCAGAAGGTTCAGGAAAGGCTGCGGTGGCAGTTCTTCCACATTGGCCATCTGCTTCACATCCCACTCGCCGGTAGCAATCAGCATGGCGGCAGCGACCGGAGGAACGCCGGCGGTGTAGGAAATGCCCTGCGATCCAACTTCCTCGTAGGCTTCCTTGTGGTCGGCCACGTTGTAGATGAAGACTTCGCGTTCCTTGCCATCCTTGATGCCCTTGACGACATCGCCGATGCAGGTCTTGCCGACATAGTCGGGTGCAAGCGAAGACGGATCCGGCAATACGGCCTTGACCACCTTCAACGGCACGACTTCCAGACCTTCGGCAGTCTTGACCGGCTTTTCGGAGAGAAGACCGAGGTTCTTCAGCACGGTGAAAACGTTGATGTAGTGATCGCCGAAGCCCATCCAGAAGCGCACATCGGCGCCATCCATGTTTTTGGATAGCGAATGCACTTCATCATGGCCCGTCATATAGGCCTTCTGCTTGCCGACAACCGGCAGATCGAATTCCTGGCCGACCTCGAACATCTGGTTCGTCTGCCACTGGCCATTCTGCCAGGAATAGACGACACCGGTGAATTCGCGGAAGTTGATTTCCGGATCGAAGTTGGTGGAGAACCAGCGGCCATGGCTGCCGGCATTGATATCGACGATATCGACCGAAGTGACCTTGTCGAAATATTCATCCTTGGCAAGGCGGGCATAGGCATTGACCACGCCGGGATCGAAACCGACGCCGAGCAGTGCCGTTACACCCTTTTCCTTGCATTCGGCAGCGCGCTTCCACTCGTAGTTTCCGTACCACGGCGGCGCCTCGCAAATCTTGGTGGGATCCTCGTGGATCGCCGTATCCATATAAGCAACACCCGTGTCCATGCAGGCACGAAGAACGGACATGTTGACGAAAGCCGAACCGACGTTGATGACGATCTCTACGCCGGTTTTCGTAATCAAGGCTTTCGTCGCCTCGATATCCATCGCGTCAAGCGCATGGGCCTCAAGTTTCACATCTGTCTTGAGGCTCTTCTTTTCGCGTACGGACTCGACAATCTTGCGGCACTTTTCCAAAGTCCGTGACGCAATATGAATGTCTCCCAATACATCGCTGTTCTGGGCGCATTTATGCGCCACGACCTGTGCTACGCCACCGGCGCCGATGATCAGAACGTTCTTCTTCATTTCAGGTGATGCCTCCTTTTCCCCGCAGGGATCAGCTTCGTTTCATGTTAAAACAGGGTTTAAGACAGGCTTTGCTCGAAATCGGCAAAGTCGAATTCGCGAACGGCACGCACGCTGCCGTCGAGTTCCTTGATGGCAATCGCCGGCATCTTCACGCCATTGAACCAGTTCTTCTTGACCATGGTGTAGCCGGCCGCATCTTCAAAGGAGATACGATCACCGACCTTCAGCTCCTTGTCGAACCGGAAGTCGCCGAAAATATCGCCCGCAAGGCAGGATTTGCCGCAGACCATGTAGGGATGTTCGCCCTCGTTCGGCAAAACCTTGGCGGTTTCGCGATAGATCAGGAGGTCGAGCATATGCGCTTCGATGGAGCTGTCGACGATGGCGAGGTTCTTGCCATTGAACAGCGTGTCGAGAACCGTCACTTCAAGCGTCGTGCTCTTGGTGATCGACGCTTCGCCGGGCTCAAGATAGACCTGAACGCCGTATTTTTCCGAAAAAGCCGCCAGGCGATCGCAGAACTGGTCGAGCGGATAGTTGTCGCCGGTAAAATGGATGCCGCCGCCGAGGCTGACCCATTCCGCACGCGACAGGAGCGATCCGAATTTTTCTTCGATCTGCGTCAACATGCGGTCGAACAACGAAAAATCGCCGTTTTCGCAATTGTTGTGGATCATGAATCCGGAAATCCGGTCCATGACCTTGTCGACCTTGGCGACATCCCATTCGCCGAGACGGCTGAAGGGACGTGCGGGATCGGCAAGATCGAAGCTCGAAGAGCTGACCTGCGGATTGAGGCGCAGACCCCGGGTGATACCGGAGGCCTTTTCTGCAAAGCGCTCAAGCTGGCTGATGGAATTGAAGATGATCTTGTCCGCGTTCGAAATCACCTCGTCGATTTCGTAGTCGGCATAAGCGACGGAATAGGCGTGGGTTTCGCCACTGAATTTCTCGCGGCCCAGACGCACTTCATAAAGCGACGACGAGGTGGTGCCGTCCATATATTGCGACATGAAATCGAAAACCGACCATGTTGCAAAGCACTTCAGCGCCAGAAGCGCCTTGGCGCCGGATTTTTCCCGCACATAGGCAATCTTCTCCATGTTGCGAAGAAGTTTTGTCTTGTCGATGAGGTAATAGGGCGTCTGAAGCATGGCTTTTCACATATTGATTGAAGTCAAGGTCCGTCTGGATGATGGGCCTTATATGATGCTTGTTACAGGAAAACAAATGTCCGGCACCGAATTCCCGGAAAATTGCCCCCGCCGCAAAATCCGCGGGAGAAAACTCGCCAAGCCGCGGAACCAAGCGGGCATCGGCGCGTTTGAATGGCGGACAATCGGGTTTACGGCTGCCGCAACGAAAGTTCGTAAGCGTCGGCATTGATCCGCGGCGGCAGTCTTTTTGACCTGACGCCATTTCCATCAACGATGTTCCAGGAAGGACTTCACCCATGGCAAGCGTGCGTAGCAGCGTCAACGACAAGATCCAGCAATCCCTCGAAAACGGCGATGCAGCCGATGTGGCAGCACAGCTTGCCCAACTTCGCGAAGATCTGGCAAATCTTGCCAAGAGCGTTAAGGCGCTGGGCGTTGGAGCCTCGCATGAACTGAAGGCGCAGGCCGCCCGCGTGGCCGACGACGCACTGACCGCTTCCGGCGAGATGGCCGACAGCGTTCGCAACGAAATTTCCTCGCTGAACGACAATCTGACGGATCAGGTCCAGAAGAACCCGCTGCAGTCCCTCGGCATCGCCGTTGGTGTCGGTTTCGTGCTCGCTCTCCTCACACGTCGATAAGGCCGCATCATGCTTGAGGCATTGCTGGTCTATCTGGGAGACACCCAGCGTGAAGGACGCGTCGTGACGCGGCGCCTGCGCGCCACGATGATCCTTTGGGTGCTGACCGGGATATTCTTCCTGATCGCCTTCGTAGCTGCTGTCGTGGCGGGGTCCATCTATCTTGCCCGGCATGTCGGCGCAGGGCCGGCCGCGCTTGTCGTAGCCGGTACGGCGTTTCTGCTTGGTGTCATCATGTTGGTGGCGCTTGCGATCGTCAAACGTCCGAGAGCCTATGCCGCAAGACGACCCGTCGCATCCTTGACGGCGGCTCCCTTGACCGCAGCACCTCTGGCGCTGCAATCGCTGCTGACTCTGGCGATCCAGGCGCGCCCCTACGCGACGCTCGCCGTTGCCATGGCCGCCGGCTTTCTGGCAACCAGAGCCAACACCAGGAAAAAGAAATAGGCACGCCTTCGGGCGCGTTTAAGGCTCTTCGTCAAACTCTCATTTGCTGCTGCGCATCCAGACCATGGATGCGCAGTTTTTTTTATGTTACCCGCGATGGATGGACTGGTTGATGGTGCTCAGTGCCACGCCGCCCTTATTTGAACAAAGTGAAATACAGTCTCCCGCACGTCCCGTTTTTTTCTGAAAGGCGATTGATGAAGAAGAAAGTCCTTGTCGTCGGCGGTGCCGGCTATATCGGTTCGCATACCTGCCTTCTCCTGTCTGAGCGGGGATATGAACCGGTCGTTTTCGACAATCTGTCCAATGGACATGAGGAATTCGTCCGCTGGGGACCCTTCGAGCAGGGCGATATTCGCGACCGCGCGCGGCTGGACGAGGTTTTCGCCAAGCACCAGCCGGAGGCCGTACTCCACTTTGCGGCGCTGATTGAAGTCGGCGAATCGGTAAAGCAACCCGTGGCCTTCTACGACAACAACGTCATCGGTTCGCTCAACCTGCTGTCTGCCGCCATCGATGCCGGGGTCACGGCATTTGTTTTCTCCTCCACCTGCGCCACCTACGGTTTGCCGGAACAGGTGCCGATTGACGAGACGCACCGTCAGGCGCCGATCAACCCCTACGGCCGCACCAAATGGGTAGTCGAGCAGGCGCTGAAGGATTACAGCACCTATAAGGGGCTGCGCTCAGTGATGCTGCGCTATTTCAACGCCGCAGGTGCAGATTTCGAAGGCCGCATCGGCGAATGGCACAAGCCGGAAACCCACGCAATCCCGCTCGCCATCGAGGCGGCACTCGGTCGGCGTCAAGGCTTCAAGGTGTTCGGCACGGATTATGACACCCGCGACGGCACCTGCGTGCGTGACTACATCCATATTCTCGATCTTGCCGACGCCCATGTGCGGGCAGTGGACTATCTGCTGGCGGGCGGTGAAACGGTTGAACTCAACCTTGGCACCGGCACCGGCACGACTGTGAAGGAGTTGCTGGCGGCGATTTCGGACGTATCCGGCCGCCCCTTCCCGGTAGAATATACCGACCGCCGCGATGGCGATTCCACCACCCTTGTCGCCAATAACGACAAGGCAAAGGCGGTGTTGGGCTGGGAGCCGCGTTATTCCCTGTCTGATATCATCAAATCCGCCTGGGCCTGGCATTCCTCGCGCAATGCCGGGGACTGAGCGAACGCAATTTAAAACAAAAAGACACCGGCCAATGGCCGGTGTCTCTCGCGGGACGCCTGTTGAGGTCGATCCCGCTCCTGCCTCCCAGGTAAGGGGATCAGGGCTTGGTGGCGGACGTGGTGGTGCTGTCCGGAGCTGCCGCGCTCTTTTCGCTGGCCTGCTGTTCCAGCGTCTTGAATTCCGGAGCAGCCTTCAGCGTTTCCGCCGTTTCGGTCGTCGTCAGGCGAATGGTGCCGTCCTGCGTGTTGCGGGTCATCGTTACCTTGTCCATAGGCACCGCGACATCCTTGGCACCAATACCGAGGAAACCTCCGACACCAATCACGGCTGCGACGAGACCGCCGTCTTTTTCCATGATGAGGTTGGTGACGTTACCGATGCTCTCGTCGGCTGCGGTATAAACCGACTTGCCGATGTAATCATTGGCGCTGATCTGGGTTTCACCCTGCTGGGTGATGTAAGCACCGCCTGTCGTCGCGGCCGCGCTATCATTGGCCAGAGGAGCCGCCGGCGCCATCGGGGTGGCGGGAGGCGTTGCCGGTTCAGTCTGAGCACTCGGATTTGCCGGTGCTGGCTGGGTTGTACCCTGGGCGATGGCAAGCGGCGCGAAAGCCGTCGTGCCCATCAGGGCGGCGGTGACGAGTATCGTAAGTTTCTTTGCCATTTTCGTACCTTCCTTTCATCGTTTTCGACTGGCCGGGCGGTGACGAATTTCGCTTTCCACTCCATGACCGGTTCGCTTTGCAAACGGGCTGACCATTGAAATGGTTCCGATTTTTTCAGTCGCATAGACGCGATTGCGACATTTTGCGGCTCCCCAACGAAAAATCAGGCATTGCTAAAGGAGGATGGCGCGGTATTATCCGTGACGTAACAATGCCGTAACTGCCGGAGTTTTTGCATGCCTCAACCCGGCAAAAAACTGAAAAACACGTTCTCGGCTTTACGTCGACGCAGTGCGAATTTTTTTCCGACGGCCTCCATCGGCACCTATTTGGTGGTGATGGCAACCGTCATCACCCTGCCGCTTATCCTTTTCGGCGGCTACTTGATGCTGCGCCTTGAAAGCGAAAAGCGCGACGACCTGCAACGGGAGACGATCGAGGATGTCAGGGTCGTCAGCCGCAACATCGATCGGCGCCTGCAGGAAATCGCCACCTCCCTCAATCTGCTGTCGCAATTCCCGGAACTCGAGAATGGCAATCTCGCCGCTTTTCAGGGACGTGTTGCCGAAAGCCTGAAACGGGAGGGCCTGTACGCCATTCTGGCTACCAAGGAAGGCGAACAGTATCTCAATACCCGGGTGTCATTTGGCCAGCCTCTCAGCAAGGTGCCGGCCGAGGCCAATCTGGCCAAGGCAATCGAATCCCGTCGCATCACCGTTTCGGACATGTTTTTCGGCGCGACGAGCAAGGAGTGGGTGTTCAACGTTACCTTGCCGCTCGACCCCAATCTGGGGTCCGCCGGAGATGCCCTGATCCTGACGCAGAATACAAGTGACCTGAGCCGGCTCATTCCCACGGAAAACCTGCCGCGCAACTGGGCGGTCGCCATTATCGACGGTAACAATCGTGTTGTCGTTTCCAGTGCGCAGAATGGGGTGGAAGTGGGCAAGCCATTTGCCAGCCCTGCCATTCTTTCAGAAATGCAGGCCTTCAGCGGTAATTTCTTCGACGACAAGGGTAACCTCTATGCCTATGCCCAATTGCCGGGCTGGCAATGGCGAACCGTGATGTGGGGGCCACTTGCCGCAAGTCAGGCAGCATTGGTCGACACGTGGCGGCAAATGATGATCGGCAGCACGATGCTGGTGCTCATCGCCATCGGCGGCGCCTATCTGGTCGGCCGGCAATTGCGCAGTTCCATTCGCGATCTCACGCTCATGGCTGAACGCATCGGTGAAGGCGAGATCGTGGCGCCCGTCGATACCAAGATCAAGGAGGCCAACCAGGTCGCAGTCGCGCTCTCCAATGCTTCCTTCGACAGAAGCCAGTCGGAAGAACGGCTGCAACTTCTGCTGCACGAACTGGTTCACCGCTCCAAGAATATTCTGACGCTGGTTCAGGCGATGATCCGGCAATTGGGGCGGGAAAACAAAAGCATCCCGGAATTCCAGAAAGAGGTGGACCACCGCCTGCGCGGTCTCGGAATGTCGATCCGGGCATTGGCGGAGGTTCAATGGCAGGGCTTGCCGATCCGTAAGCTGATCGAGACCCACCTCGACGTTTTCGGCACCGTTTCGGAACGCTTCGAGCTGTCTGGGGACGATTTCATGCTTTCTCCGGAAGCGGCGCAAAATTTCGGGCTCGTGGTGCATGAGCTGACGACGAACTCCATCAAATATGGCGCCCTGTCGGTTGCGCTCGGAAAAATCACGGTGAGCTGGAAGCCGCTCGAAAAAGATGGACGTCAGATGATTTATATCGTCTGGACCGAAACGGGCGGGCCGCCGGCGAAGGAACCAAGCCGTAAGGGCTTTGGTACCACGGTCATCAAAAGGCATGCGGAAGGCGCATTCGGCGGACAGGTGGTGACGGAGTATCGCGAAACCGGGTTCGAATGGTCGCTTGAAGCGCCGATGCGCAATTTTATACCCAAGCGACCCGATCAGGCAGGCCCGATTTGAAAAATGGCGTGCTGGATCCCCGTACCTGCAGACGAAAAGCAGCTAATTTCGCCCTCCACAAAAAAAATATGTTTTAGTGGAACCGAATTAGGGCGGATGCATTTTTACTGCAGGCCAAGCAATTCCCCCGTCCCCGCCTGACGCTTGGCTGACAATAAACAGGTTTCACCCCTGAAAACCTGTCATAGAAAAAAAGCACGGCTCTTTCATGGGCCGTGCTTTTTTTTGCGTTCTCGCAAAAACGGCCGAAGTGCTGCCTATGAGGCAGGTCTCCAGCCGAGGGCCATTATTTCGAAATTTCAAATGTCGGTGACGTCCCCGGAAGGAAATTTAAGCCGGTAGACGATCCGCTCCGGCGTGAGGTGATATTCGGCACTCCCGCCCAATGCGGATGGAACGACCTTTTCCAGCACGACGCTGCCAAAACTGCCGCGCCTCGCCTGCGCCGGCTCTTTCGATGGCATGATCGGCTCTATCCACTCAACGATACAAAAATCGCCTTCCTGTCGGCATTGCAGCGAGATTGGCGGATGATAGGCGAGATTGCCGCTATGGCTGACCGTATTGACGACCAGCTCATGGAAAGCCAGACCGATATAAAGCGCGCCATTCGGATTGAGCAGCAGGTTTTCACCTTCCATGTGAATGAGATTAGGATATTCCGGCACATAGAGATCGAATTGCTGGCGAAGAAGCTCGAATATGCGAGCACCTCTCCAGTCGGAATCCGTGATGAGATCCTGACTTTGGGCAAGAGCGTGTAACCGGCCCCGAAACTTGCGCAGAAAATCATCCTTGGTGAGGCTGAAACGGGCCGTCTGGCCCGCAAGGCTCTGGATGATCGCTAGGAGGTTCTTGGAACGGTGGCTGACCTCGCGCAGCAGCGAGCGCAAAAGCTGCTCGCGCCGCCGTTCCGCCGTCACCTCGCGAATGGTGGTTTTCATCACCGCCTGCTTCGCCTGGTTGAAGGTGGAATGGATCTGGAACTGGAAAACCCGGTCATTGCCAGCATTAACTTCCAGCATGCCCCGACTGCCCACCACATTCATATCTTTTTTTAGTTCGGCAAGCCGCTCTGAAAGATCGGTGCCAAACACATTTTCATCCGTGGGATGGCTATCGGTCGGCAGACGCCACACATCCGGCAGATTGGCCACGAATATATACTCGCGGTTCCAGTCTTGTAACATGACTGTCTCGCCCGAATCGAGCAAAGCGAGGACGAGCGAATCGTGTAGCTCGCTCTCGTTCCTCTCCGCGTTATGCCATGCCAGCCGATGCAAATTCATCTCCCTGCAAAAAGCCGTGAGATCACCTCACGACCGTAACCGCGAACGTCCGGGTACCGTAGTTGTTCCCGGACAGTCTACGGTTTCGGCAAATTTCACGCCGCGACGCGAGAGCTTTCGTTGAAAAACAGGGCCTGGCTGATAAGCGCTTTCACCATGTCCGGGTTGAACGGCTTCGTAACGAGGAATGTCGGCTCGGGCCGCTCACCCGTCAAAAGACGCTCAGGGAAGGCTGTAATGAAGATCACCGGCAGAGACGTCATCTGAAGGATCTCCTTCATGGCATCAAGCCCGGAGCTGCCGTCTGCAAGCTGGATGTCGGCAAGGATCATCTTCGGCTGCGTGCGGTTGAAGAGATCGATCGCCTCCGCATGCGTGCGGGCAATACCCGTAACGCGATGGCCGAGATCGGTGACCATCTGCTCGATATCCATGGCGATCAGAGGTTCGTCCTCAATAATCATGATATCGGTGGCAACCTGGCGGGCGATTTCAGAGGCCGCCTCATCGATCAGCTGGCCGATCTGGGCTTCAGTTACCCTCAGAACCTCTGCTGCTTCCGAAGCTGTGAACTCTTCGACCGTGGTCAGAAGGAAAGCCTGGCGGGCGAGCGCTGGTACCGCAGAGAGGTTGGCGGAAGCACGCTTTTCCCAACCTGACAGGTTTTCATCGGCCTTTATATTGATCGTGACGGAACTAAAAATCGATACGAACAATTGATAAAGCGAAACCCGATCGTTGCTTGTCGGCGGGAAGATGCTGATATCGGCGATCAGAGCTTCAAGTGTTGCTGCAACATAGGCATCGCCAGTGGATTGAGAGCCGCAAACGGCACGCGCGAACCTGCGCAGATATGGCAGGTGCGGTGCGATGCGTGTAGAAACTGACATGGAATTCTCCCCTTTCATGCGGTCTGCAACGCAAACCCACGATAGCAACGTGCGCATCATAAAAAAAGTTCCGGATCGCCGGAACTATTTTTTTCATCGCGCATTCTTGCCACGACACAAAAGGAATACCGGACGTTATGAACATATTTCAATCGGACCAAGATTCTCCGGACAATCCGGCCAACCCTCAGGTCCCGCACTCTGGACGTGCGGTGATTTCCCGCAAGCTCAGGGAACTCTACGATGCTGTTCAGGAAGAAGGCATCCCTGACAAATTCCTCGATCTTCTCGAGAAACTCGATGAAGCCGAAAACAGAGCCAAAGACAAGGCTTCGGGGGAATGATGGCGAAAGAGCCGGAGCAGACAGAATACAATTTCAAACGGGAAATGCTGGCGGCACTGCCAAACCTGCGCGCATTCGCGATCTCACTCATCCGTTCGAGGGATCGCGCTGACGACCTCGTGCAGGATACGATCATGAAGGCCTGGGCGAAACAGGAGAGTTTCCAGCCCGGAACCAACATGCGCGCATGGCTGGTGACGATCCTGCGTAACGAATTCTACAGCCAGATTCGCAAGTCCGGCCGCGAAGTACAGGATACCGACGGGGTTTACACCTCGCGCCTGTCGGTGCCGCCAGAGCAGCATGGTTCGGTCGATCTTCAGGATTTTCGTACGGCACTTGCAAAGTTGCCCGACGATCAGCGCGAAGCGATCTTGCTGATCGGCGCCTCGGGCTTTGCGTACGAAGAAGCAGCCGAGATTTGCGGTTGCCCGGTTGGCACGATCAAGAGCCGTGTCAGCCGCGCGCGATTGCGCCTGCAGGAGCTTCTCGGCATCGAAAACGAAAACGAGTTCGGTCCTGACGCGCAGATGAGCGCCGTTACCGCCGCAGCCACCGCGCGCTGAGCTGGCAGAATTCGCAAAGCATTAGACGGGTAGGCTCGTGCCTGCCCGTTTTTCTTCGCCGCTTTGTCAGATACCGGTCTCCTTGACCGACTGCATCACGACGAATGTCGAAGTGTTGGAAACCGATGGAAGGCTGGAGATTTTTTCGCCGAGCACCCTTCGGTATTTGCGGATATCGCTGGTGCGCACCTTCAGTAGATAATCGAAGGCGCCGGCGATCATGTGGCATTCCTCCACCTCCTTGATCTTGCGCACCGCCGTGTTGAATTCCTCAAGTGCCTTTTCGCGTGTGTCGGAAAGCTTGACCTCGGCGAAGGCGATATGGTCGACGCCTAGTTTCTGCGGATTGAGCACCGCACGGAAGCCCAGAATATAACCTTCATCCACCAACCGCTTGAGCCGCGTCTGGCACGGCGTCTTGGAGAGGCCGACCCTTTTCGACAGTTGCAGCACCGACATGCGCCCGTCTTCGCTGAGGGCCTCGAGAATCTTGAGATCGAAGTGGTCCAGATCGTCTGTTTTATGACTATTAGCCATGTGATTTCACGCCAATTTTGAATAATAAAAGTTCATATGGCCTGTTCTATCCTCAAAATAGGACCATAGCAATTTTTACGGCAATGATATTGTACACAGCAGAATGACAAGCGGCGAGCGGAGGACACGCTGCCGCTGACAGTCTGTCTTCAACAGCTTTTTCAGGATTTTCAGAATGGCCGATGGTGCAAGCAAAGCCGATGTAAACCCGCAGCAGACGGTGAACGGTATTTTCCAGAATTTTGCACCGCCCGTGCGCGAGCAGAGCCCGTTGCGCAAAGCAATTACCGCCGCTTACCGCCGCCCAGAGGAAGAGTGCCTGGCGCCTCTGATCGATGCTGCGACCGTCACGCCCGAGCAGGCCGCAGCCATTCGCACCACGGCAACCAAGCTGATCGAGGCGTTGCGCGCCAAGACGAAAGGCACCGGCGTCGAGGGGCTGGTGCAGGAATATTCGCTCTCCAGCCATGAGGGCGTGGCCCTGATGTGCCTTGCCGAAGCACTGCTGCGCATTCCCGACACCGCCACCCGCGATGCGCTGATCCGCGACAAGATCGCCCGCGGCGACTGGAAGTCCCACATTGGCGGCGGGCGCTCGCTGTTCGTCAACGCCGCAACCTGGGGTCTCGTCATCACCGGCAAGCTGACCTCGACGGTCAATGACAGCGGCCTTTCGGCGGCTCTGACCAAGCTGATCGCCCGGGCTGGCGAACCCGTCATTCGCCGCGGCGTCGATATGGCGATGCGCATGATGGGCGAGCAATTCGTGACCGGCGAAACGATTGGGGAAGCGATCAAGCGCTCGAAACCGCTGGAGGAACAGGGTTTCCAATATTCCTACGACATGCTCGGCGAAGCGGCGACCACCGCCAAGGATGCGGAGCGTTATTACAAGGACTACGAAAACGCCATCCACGCCATCGGCAAGGCCTCCGCCGGGCGTGGCATCTATGGTGGCCCCGGAATTTCCATCAAGCTTTCGGCCCTGCATCCGCGTTATGCCCGTGCGCAGGCAGAGCGGGTAATAGCGGAGCTTCTGCCGCGTGTGAAATCCCTGATGCTGCTCAGCAAGAAATACGATATCGGCCTCAACATTGACGCCGAGGAAGCTGACCGGCTGGAACTGTCGCTCGATCTTCTGGAGGAACTGGCGCTCGACAAGGATCTTGCCGGTTGGAACGGCCTAGGCTTCGTTGTGCAGGCCTATGGCCGCCGCTGCCCCTTTGTTCTCGACTACATCATCGATCTCGCCCGACGTGCCGGTCGCCGCATCATGGTGCGTCTTGTCAAGGGCGCCTACTGGGATGCGGAGATCAAGCGCGCACAGGTGGACGGGCTGGAAGACTTCCCGGTCTTCACCCGCAAAGTGCACACGGATGTCTCCTATATCGCCTGCGCCCGCAAGCTGCTTGCCGCGCGTGACGTCGTGTTCCCGCAATTTGCGACCCACAACGCCCAGTCCATGGCTACCATCTACCATCTCGCCGGTCCGGACTTCAAACTCGGTGATTATGAGTTCCAGTGCCTGCACGGCATGGGCGAACCGCTTTACAGCGAAGTCGTCGGCAAGAAGAAGCTCGATCGTCCCTGCCGCTTTTATGCGCCTGTCGGCACCCACGAGACGCTGCTTGCCTATCTCGTCCGCCGTCTGCTGGAAAACGGCGCGAACTCCTCCTTCGTCAACCGCATAGCGGATCCCGCCGTACCGGTGGCTTCCCTGCTGGAAGATCCGGTCACCGTGGTCAAGGCCTACCCCGTTCCCGGCGCACGGCACGACCGCATTGCTGCACCCGCTGGTCTCTTCGGCCCCGAACGGGCAAATTCCGCCGGCCTCGATCTTTCGAATGAAACGGCACTTGCCGCGCTGGACAACGTCCTTAAGGCAGGTGCGACGACGGAATGGAAAGCCGCAGCACCGCATGCAGGCGGAAAGACACGCCCGGTCCTCAATCCCGGCGACCACAATGATGTCGTCGGTTATGTAACCGAACCGACAGAGGCCGATGTCGAGGCGGCAATGCAACGGGCCGCAGCCTCCCACTGGTCTTCCACGCCGGTCGAGGAGCGCGCCGCCTGCCTGGAGCGCGCTGCCGACCGGATGCAGGCCGAGATGCCGGCCCTGCTTGGCCTCATCATGCGCGAGGCCGGAAAATCCATGCCGAACGCCATTGCCGAGGTGCGCGAGGCGATTGACTTCCTGCGCTATTACGCAGCGGAAGCCCGGAAGACCTTCAAGGCCGACGAGACACCGCTCGGCCCGGTCGTCTGCATCAGCCCGTGGAACTTCCCGCTTGCCATCTTCATCGGTCAGGTAACGGCAGCACTGGTTGCCGGTAATTCGGTACTGGCAAAGCCCGCCGAAGAAACCCCGTTGATCGCCGCGCAGGGTGTGCGCCTGCTGCATGAGGCAGGCGTTCCGCAGGACGCCGTGCAGCTTCTGCCAGGTGACGGCAAGACCGGTGCGGCACTTGTCGGCTCAGCGCTCACGGCGGGTGTGATGTTCACCGGATCCACGGAAGTGGCGCGCCTCATCCAGGGTCAACTCGCAGGCCGGGTTCTCGCAAACGGCCAGCCCGTTCCCCTGATTGCCGAGACCGGCGGCCAGAACGCCATGATCGTCGATTCCTCAGCGCTTGCCGAGCAGGTCGTCGCCGACGTCATCGCCTCTGCCTTCGACAGTGCCGGCCAGCGTTGCTCGGCGCTTCGCATTCTCTGCCTGCAGGAAGATGTGGCCGACCGCACCCTGACGATGCTGAAAGGCGCGCTGCACGAATTGCGCATCGGGCGCACCGATAGCCTTTCCGTCGATGTCGGCCCCGTGATCACCGCTGAAGCTAAAGGCATCATCGAAAAACACGTCGACCACATGCGCGCACTCGGCCACCGGATCGAGCAGATTTCGCTTGCCGGCGAGACCGGCAAGGGCACGTTCGTGCCACCGACAATCATCGAGATGAAATCGCTCGCCGATCTGAAGAAAGAGGTCTTCGGGCCGGTGCTGCACGTCATCCGGTTCAAGCGCGACAATCTCGACCGGCTGATCGACGAGATCAACGCCACCGGCTATGGCCTGACCTTCGGCCTGCATACGCGTCTTGACGATACCATCCAGCATGTCCTGTCGCGCGTCGCGGCCGGTAATCTCTATGTGAACCGCAACATCATCGGCGCCGTGGTCGGCGTCCAGCCCTTTGGCGGGCGTGGCCTCTCCGGCACCGGCCCCAAGGCGGGCGGTCCGCTCTATCTCGGCCGCGTCACACAAACCGCGCCGAAGATCGACCGCGTTGCCAGCCAGCAGGACCAGGCGGCTGTCGATCTCGCCCGCTGGCTGGATGAAAACGGCCAGAGCGTTGCAGCCGAAGCCGCAAGACAGGCCGCAGCCCTCTCCGGCCTCGGTTTCGAAACCGAACTGGCAGGCCCAGTCGGCGAACGCAACGTCTATGCGCTGCATCCGCGCGGCAAGGTGCTGCTTATTCCGGCCACCGAGCAAGGGCTCTATCGCCAGCTTGCGGCAGCGCTTGCCACCGGCAACTCGGTCGTTATCGATAATGCGTCGGGGCTGGAAAAGTCGATCTACGGATTGCCGGCAACCGTCACCTCGCGCATCACATGGGCTGACAGCTGGGAAAAATCCGCACCGTTCGCCGGCGCGCTGATCGAGGGCGATGCGGAACGTGTCGTTGCGATCAACAAGAAAATCGCCGCCCTGCCCGGTCCTCTGGTTCTGGTTCAGGCCGCCACGACGGAAGCGCTTGACCGTGAAACCCAGCCCTACAATCTCGACTGGCTGGTGGAAGAAGTCTCCGTCAGCGTCAACACAACGGCTGCCGGCGGCAATGCCAGCCTGATGAGCATTGGCTGATTATCTGGTTCCGGCAGGGTCTCGACCCTGCCGGTCCATCACATCACCCACCGATTTCACCACGACCGAAAAGCTGGTTCAGAACCTGCTCTTCAAGCCGCGCGAATTCCGGGGTGCCGTGTCGGCGCGGACGCGGCAGTTTCACATCGAGATCAAGCGCGATGCGCCCCTCATCAATCACGACGATGCGGTCTGCAAGTGCGACAGCTTCCGAAACATCGTGCGTAACGAGAACGGCGGTGAATTTCTGCTTGCGCCAGATGCGCTCCAGCAGAAGCTGCATTTCGATGCGGGTGAGTGCATCGAGCGCCCCGAGGGGTTCATCCAGCGCCAGAATTTGCGGATGCGCCACCAGCGCGCGTGCCAGCGCCACGCGCTGCTTCTGGCCTCCAGACAGGACATAGGGCCACTCGCCCGCCCGGTCCTTTAACCCAACCTCTTCGAGAATGGCACGAGCCTGCTCGTTGGCCGCCTCACCTTTGGCGATGCCGGTCAGGCCCACGGATACATTGTTTGCGATCCGCTCCCATGGCAGAAGGCGCGGCTCCTGAAACATCATGCGAGTGCGGCTCGATGCGTCTTTCGAAACGGTGCCGCTTGTGGGCGCATCAAGACCGGCCAAGATACGCAGAAGCGTGCTCTTGCCGCATCCACTCTTGCCGATAATAGCCAGAAACTCGCCTTCCCGCACATCGAGATCGATGCCGCGCAGAACCGGTTTATCGCCAAAGGTCTTGGTCACATTGCGGAAGCTGAAAGCGACCTTGCTGTCGTTCTGCTTGCCGCGCTGCTCAACCTTGGTCTCTGCCCCGGAAGGGGAGGATGATGGGGCATCGGGGCGTCTCAACGTCGTAACATTGCTGGTCGACATGGGTTACCTCAGACTTTCTTGAAGGCTGGATGCCACTGCAGGAAGATGCTTTCGAGGAAGCGGGCGAAACTGTCCGCCAGCTTGCCAAGAAGCGCGTAAATAAGGATCGACAGCACGACGACATCGATCAGCAGGAACTCGCGCGCCTGCATGGCCATGTAGCCGAGGCCGGAAGAGGAGGAAATTGTTTCCGCCACGATAAGCGTCAGCCACATGATGCCGAGCGCATAACGCAGGCCGGTGAAAATGGACGGCAGCGCGCCGGGCAGGATCACTCGCCGGAACAGGGTGAAGGGCGACATGCCATAGGTACGCCCCATCTCCACCAGTTGCGGATCGACCCCCTGAATGCCGAGCAGCGTGTTGATGTAGATGGGGAAAAACACTCCGAGTGCCACGAGGAAAAGCTTTGCCTCCTCGTCGATGCCGAACCAGAGGATGACGAGCGGAATGAGCGCCAGATGCGGGATGTTGCGGATCATCTGCAGCGTCGTGTCGGTAAAGCTGCGGGAAAACCGCGACAGTCCGTTGGCCAGCCCGAAGATGAAGCCAATCGCGCCGCCAACGGCGAAACCGGCCAGAGCGCGAGCGGAGCTGACACCGATATTGGCGATGAGTTCCCCTGAAAGCAAAAGCCGCCAGAAGGCTTCCGCGACGGCAGAGGGAGCCGGCAGGACGTTTGCCGAAATGAGACCGACGCGGGCAGCAAGCTCCCAGCCGGCAAGAATGATGGCAGGAAGCAACCAGCCCGTGATGCTTCCAGCCTCGATACGCCTTCTGATGCTCATCGCGAAACCCTCCGTATCCGGGATCAGTTGGTGGCGCCTGACCAGACGGCATCCTTGATGCTGATCTGCTTAGGGATCAGGCCCAGGCGATAAAAGCGGTCGGCAGTTTCCTGCTGGCTGGCAATGATCTTGTCATCGATTTTCGAAATACCGAATTCTGAACGGTTCGCAGCCAGCGTCTGCGCTTCCAGCGGTACACCTGTCACCTCATGCAGGGCTGCCGCAACCTTGTCGCGGTTGGCGGCGGACCATTTGGCCGCCTCGCCCAGGGCATCAAGCGTGATATTGATGGTGTCGGCATGGGATTTGGCATAGTCGCGGTTGGCGAGGAAATAGGTGCTCACGTTGAGAACCTCGCTGGTGCGGGCCAGAGTGACGGGCTTATAGCGGGTCTCGGCAATTGCATAGAACGGATCCCAGACGGCCCAGGCGTCGATCTTGTCGCTGGCAAAGGCTGCCGCCGCGTCAGCAGGGCTGAGATAGACCACGTCGATATCGCTAAATTTCAGGCCGTTCTTCTCAATTGCCGCCACCAGCAGATTGTGGGCGCTTGTGCCCTTGCCGACGCCGACCTTCTTGCCCTTCAGATCGGCAACCGACTTTATACCGCTCTCGGGCTTGGTGAAGATCGCCTCACCCTTACCGTTTGAGGGAAGAGCCGCAACGTAAACGATGGCCGAACCGGCCGCCTGACCGAAGATTGGCGGCGCATCGCCCGTCCAGCCGACATTGATGGAGCCAACATTCAAGGCCTCCACCAGCGGCGGGCCTGCGGTGAATTCGACCCACGAAACCTTGACGCCCTTGGCCTCAAGCGCCTTTTCGATAACGCCCTGTTGCCTCGCGATCACCGGCAGGCCGGTTTTCTGATAACCGATCTTCAGCTCTTCCGCCGCCTGCGCCTGCAAGGGCAGCACGGATAATGCAGCGGCAACAAGAAAACTGGCGGAGAGGGCACGACGGGTAATGGCTGGCATTTTAGCTCCTTGTCGCCGACCCCTGGGGCCGGTTTGCGATATGGAGCAATGCTAGGGTTTTCGATGAAAACGATAGAGAGAGGATAATTCAATATCAGCGATATTGCGGGAATAAAATTCCGCAGAGACGCCTCTTTCCCGCAAATCATCGCAGGAGGCATTAACAAGCCTGCTTAACAGACGAATGCCGGTGCGGACTGGCCGCACCGGCATGATGGATCAATATCGCTATCGAACGCGCAAACTTGCGAAGCGATTTACTCGATATCGAAGGAAACGCCCTGCGCCAAAGGCAGCGCCTTGGAGTAGTTGATGGTGTTGGTGGCGCGGCGCATATAGGCCTTCCATGCATCCGAACCGGATTCGCGGCCACCGCCGGTTTCCTTTTCACCACCGAATGCGCCGCCGATTTCCGCGCCCGAGGTTCCGATATTGACGTTGGCGATGCCGCAATCCGAGCCTTCCGAGGACAGGAAACGTTCTGATTCCTGAATGTCACGGGTGAAGATCGACGACGACAGACCAGCGGCAACGGCGTTATGCGCGTCAATCGCCTGATCGAGATCGCTGTACTTCATCACATAAAGGATCGGCGCGAACGTCTCTTCCAACACCGGCCCCGCCTGTTCAGGCATTTCGACAAGTGCCGGCTTTACATAATAGGCATCCGGCGCACCCGTATCCACTCGCCCGCCGCCATTCACCACGCCGTCATGCGCCTTGGCCGCTTCGAGCGCCTTCTGCATGCCGTCGAAAGCCGCCTTGTCCACCAGCGGTCCGACAAGCGCCGATGTTTCGAGCGGATTGCCGACGGAGACGGAGGCGTAGGCCTTTTTCAGACGCGGCACGAGCTGGTCGTAAACACTGTCATGCACGAAGAGACGGCGAAGCGTGGTGCAGCGCTGGCCGGCCGTGCCCATGGCGCCGAAGGCAATGGCGCGCAGCGCCATGTCGAGATCGGCAGACGGGCAGACGATGCCGGCATTGTTGCCGCCCAGTTCCAGAATGGCGCGGGCGAAGCGCTTCGCCAGACGCGGGCCGACATCGCGGCCCATGCGGGTGGAACCGGTGGCAGAAACCAGGGGAACCTTGGGGTTGTCCACCAATGCTTCACCAACGGCGCGGTCGCCGATCAGAAGCTGCGACAGCCCTTCCGGCGCATCGCCAAAACGGGCTACGGCACGTTCGAAGATGCCCTGAACCGCAAGTGCCGTCAGCGGGGTCTTTTCAGATGGCTTCCAGACCACCGAATTGCCGCAGACTAGCGCGAGCGCCGCGTTCCACGACCAGACCGCGACCGGAAAATTGAAAGCGGAGATAACGCCGACAACGCCGAGCGGATGCCAGGTTTCCATCATACGGTGGCCGGGGCGTTCGGTGGCGATGGTGAGGCCGTAAAGCTGGCGGGACAAACCGACCGCGAAATCGCAGATATCGATCATCTCCTGCACTTCGCCGAGACCTTCGGACGGGACCTTGCCCGCTTCCAGCGAGACGAGCCGACCGAGATCTGCCTTGAAGAAGCGCAGTTCTTCGCCCAGAAGCCGGATCAGTTCGCCACGGCGCGGAGCAGGCACGTTGCGCCAAACCTTGAAGGCGGCATCGGCCTTATCGACCACGGCTGCGACACCCTCGACCGAAATGGTCTTGAGGCTTGCGATCTGTTCACCCGTTACCGGGCTGAACGACGCCATATCGCCGCCGGTATAAAGATCGCGGGCGACGCCCATTCTGTCGAGCAGGGCCGCGGCTTCCTGTTTCACGTCAAGCTTCGTGGTCGCATCCATGTCAAATTATCCTTTTTGGCTCAAAGGGGAGGAAAGGCCGTTTTTGATACGGCGCTTTCAACTCCCGTCGCTGTTCTTTCCCCGAGTTTATCATTTTGTGAAACGGGGCCTCCGTCGAAGCCGGCAAAACACCGTTCCATTCTTTCCCGTAATCATATATGGCCATAACGACCCTTTTCCAATGAGGAAAGCGGGTAAGTTGATGCGAGAATGGTATGGATCCGCGCAGAAGACTGGTCCCTGATATCGTAACCCTGCAAGCATTCGAGTGTGCCGCAAGGCATGGGAATTTTACCCGTGCGGCGGAAGAACTCAACCTCACGCAAAGTGCGGTCAGCCGGCAGATCGGCGAACTCGAGGCGCAGACCGGAATGCAGCTTTTCGAACGCATCCGCCGGCGCGTCGTCCTGTCGGAAGCGGGTCGCAAATTCCTGCCAGACGTGCGGCGCCTGTTGCAGCAATCCGAACAGCTGATGGTGCGCGCGGTCTCGGCCGGAACATCTCATGCATCGCTCTCCGTCGCCACCCTGCCAACCTTCGGCAGCCGCTGGCTGATGCCGCGTCTGCACCGCTTCATCGACGCCAACCCGGAAATGACCATCACCATAGGCTCGCGCTCGCACCCTTTCGATTTCGATGAGGAAGGTTTCGACCTCGCCATACATTACGGCCAGCCGGTCTGGGCGCACGGCACCTGCACCTTTTTATGCAACGAAGTGATCGTGCCGGTCGCCAGCCCCGCTCTGCTTCAGCGCGCGGGAATGAGAGAGCCGGAGGATTTTAACCGCCAACCGTTGCTGCACGTGACCACACGGCCGAAACTATGGACTGAGTGGCTGGAGATGAACGGGGTAACGGCGGAGAATGCCTATAGAGGCAGCCGTTTCGACCAGTTTTCGATGATCATTGAAGCAGCCATAAGCGGCATCGGCTTTGCCCTTCTGCCGAAATATCTGATCGAGGCGGAACTCGTCTCCGGCCGTCTCGAAATCGTCTTCGACATTCCACTGCAAACCGACAAGAGCTATTACGTCGCCCTGCCGGAAGGGCGGCAGGACAATGTCCTCGCCCGCGCCTTCCAGGCATGGCTTCTCGATCAGGTCGGCAAGCCGGCCTAGATATTCACACAGTGCCGCCGATGGAAACCTCGTCAAGCCCCGGCAGATCGGGGCCGACCGGCACGATCCGGGTCGGATTGAGCGCCTTGATCGAATAATAACCGCGCTTGATGTGGTCGATATTGACCGTGTCACGCACGCCCGGAATGTTCAGCACCCGCATCATATAGGCCTGCAGGGCCCGATAGTCTGCAATGCGGCGAAGGTTGCACTTGAAGAGGCCGTAATAGGCGGCATCGAAACGCACCAGCGTCACGAAAAGCCTGACATCCGTTTCCGTCAGGCGATCGCCGAAGAGGAAGGGACCGCCTGATGCCAGGCGAGTTTCAAGTTCCTGAAGTGTCGCGAAGACGTCGGCAAAGGCTTCCTCATAGGCAAGCTGAGTGGTGGCAAAACCGGTTCTGTAGACACCGTTGTTGAGGCGGGGATAGATATGGTCGTTGAGCGCATCAATCGCGTCCCGCAGATCTTCCGGATAAAGATCGATTTCATTATCGGCAAGATCGCCGAAACCGGAATTCAGCATGCGGAGAATGTCGGCGGATTCGTTGTTGACGATGGTTTTCGTCTTCTTGTCCCACAACACCGGAACGGTGGCACGGCCGGTATAATGCGGATCGGCGCTGGTATAGGCTTCGTGCATATAAGCGAAGCCGTTCAGCCCGTCGCGATCCGAACCTGGATAATCGCCGAATTTCCAACCCTCTTCGGAGAGCGCCGGCTCCACAATTGAGACCGAAATGACATCCTCGAGCTTCTTGAGCTTGCGGCCGATCAGGGTGCGTGAGGCCCATGGACAAATCAGCGCGACATAGAGATGATAGCGCCCGGCCTCGGCCTTGAAACCGCCCTCTCCCGTCGGGCCTGCTGAACCATCAGGCGTTACCCAGTTGCGGAAGCCGGATGTCTGGCGAACGAAACCACCCTTCTTGTCGGTCGCCTGCACCGGGTGCCATTCGGCGGTCCACTTTCCATCCACGAGCATTTTGGGCTCTCCATTCATCTATCGATGAAAAGCTTATGGGGCCGTCTGCACCCACCCCGCAAGCCGCGCTTCGGTTGACGCACTGTTTCCGATCGATGGATGACTTCAAAGCCGATTGCGGAAAAACGGATTCCAGCGAACCGTGCCGAGCCTGACCCTTTCGCGGATCATCGTCAGAAGTCCCGATGCGGCGATGACACCCAGCCCAAGCACCGCGATCGCATCCGGATATTCGTGGAAGAAAGTCATGCCGATCGCCACGGCCCAGAGGATCTGAGAATAATGCGAGGGTGCAATCTGGCTGGCCGGCGCGATACGTGTTGCGACGAGCAGCGTTATCTGCCCCGTCGCCGTGCAAAGGCCGATGAAGGCAAAGGCGGCGAACTGGTGCAGATTGGGCATGACGAACTCGGGAATCGAGGCAATGCCGTTGAAGGTGAGGCCGTAGACCAAAAGCACGCCCATGATCGAGGTGCGCTTCTCCTTGCCCGCAAGCGAGCGGAGCAGCACGATGGTCATCGCCGCCAGGAATGCGACACCGATGGCTGCGACGTGCCCGAGTTCCAGCGCCTTGAAGCCGGGCCGCACGACGAGCAGAACACCGACGATGCCGGCCAGAACGGCCGCCCAGCGCCATGGCCCTATATCTTCCTTCAATACGACAGCCGACAGCACTGTCACGAACAGCGGTGAGAGAAAGATCAGCGCATAGGCTTCGGCCAGCGGAATGGTTGTGAAGGCATAGATACCGAGAATACCGGCGAACAGGCCGGAAATCGCCCGCCCGTGCACCGCAAACGGACGGCTCATGCGCCAGAATTCACGCCACCTTTCCTCACGCGGCTTGCTGAAGAAGATGAAGATGCCGGAAAACAGGATGCTGAAGAAGCCGATCTCGAAAACGCTGATCTGTGATCCAAGCGACTTGATCGTGGCATCGCCCAGGGAAAAGGTCGCATAAGCGAACAGACCGAGCAGAAAACCCTTTTGCATTTGAACTTCCCCGAACAGCGACCGCAACGCAAAGCGCACCCCGGCCGCTTAAAGCAACCCGGACGCCCCTTAAGGGACAGACAGTCTGGCAGATTTGATCCTCACCCTATGGCTAGACCCGGCTACCTATGAGTGCAAGCCGCAAAAGCCGCAAAAACACCCGATCCGACCGCATCGATGCAGATGGCCGCAAGGTGCGGCAAATTTGTCCCGTTGACGCCATCATATCACCGTCACGGAAAGAGGTTAGCCCGTGTTGATCGTGGCGCTTGGCGGCAAGCGTGAAGGCGGCTAAACAATGTGGTGTGATTGCACCCGCTGATTTCGCCTGAAGCTTGCTGCGCGAACATCGCCTCACGAACCGAAAGGAAGAAGAATGCGGATAGTGATGATCGGTGCCGGTTATGTCGGCCTTGTTTCCGGTGCGTGTTTTGCCGATTTCGGCCATGACGTGATCTGCGTGGACAAGATGCCGGAGAAGATCGAAGCGCTGAAAAGCGGCCATATCCCGATCTTCGAACCGGGTCTGGAGGTCATCGTTGCCAACAACGCCAAGGCGGGCCGATTGAGCTTCACCACCGATCTCTCCTCCGCGGTTGCCAATGCCGATGTCGTTTTCATCGCGGTCGGCACGCCTTCGCGGCGCGGCGACGGCCACGCCGATCTCGGTTATGTCTATGCGGCGGCGAAAGAAATCGCCCATTCGCTTGAAGGCTTCACCGTCATCGTCACCAAGTCCACCGTTCCCGTCGGCACGGGGGACGAGGTGGAACGCATCATCCGCGAAGAAAACCCTTCGGCCGATTTTGCCGTGGTTTCCAACCCGGAATTTCTGCGGGAAGGCGCGGCCATCGAGGATTTCAAGCGACCGGACCGCATCGTCGTCGGTCTTTCCGACGAGCGCGCCCGCCCGGTGATGACGGAGGTTTACCGTCCGCTCTATCTCAACCAGTCGCCTTTGCTCTTCACCACCAGGCGCACTTCGGAACTGATCAAATATGCCGCCAACGCCTTTCTGGCGATGAAGATCACCTTCATCAACGAAATGGCGGATCTGTGCGAAAAGGTCGGCGCCAATGTTCAGGATATTTCGCGCGGCATCGGCCTCGATGGCCGCATCGGCGCGAAGTTCCTGCATGCCGGTCCGGGTTATGGCGGCTCCTGTTTCCCCAAGGATACGCTGGCGCTTGCCAAGACCGCACAGGACTATGACGCCCCTGTGCGGCTGATTGAGACCACCATTGCCATCAACGACAACCGCAAGCGCGCCATGGGCCGCAAGGTCATCAACGCGGTGGGTGGCGACGTCCGCGGCAAGAAGATCGCCGTCCTTGGCCTGACCTTCAAGCCCAATACCGACGACATGCGCGACAGCCCGGCAATTGCCATCATCCAGACCCTCCAGGACGGCGGCGCCAAGGTGGTCGGCTACGATCCGGAGGGAATGGTGAATGCCCGCCATGTCATCGAGGATATCGACTATGCCAGCGGTCCCTACGAGGCTGCCGAAGACGCCGATGCCGTCGTGATCGTGACGGAATGGAACCAGTTCCGCGCACTCGATCTGCCGCGCCTGAAGGCCATCATGAAAACCCCCGTTCTGGTTGATCTGCGCAATATCTACCGCACGGACGAGGTCACCGGGCACGGCTTCGTTTATGCCGGCATTGGCCGCCCACACGACAGCAGTTCCGACAAGGGCCAATAGCGGTTTCGGCTTCGAAGTTTCATTAAAACGGTTTTTGCGCTTCGGTTCGGCCGCAAACGCACCAACGGATTTGGGATATAGTCATCATGCGTTATCTGGTTACCGGCACCGCGGGCTTCATCGGTTTTTACGTTGCCAAACGGCTGCTTGATGCTGGCCATTTCGTAACCGGTTTCGACGGCATGACGAAATATTACGATGTCAGCCTGAAAGAAAAACGCCATGCGATCCTTTCCCGCTCCAACGGTTTCAGGGCCGAAATCGGCATGCTGGAAGACACGGATGCGCTGAAGCGCGCGGCAGAGGCTGCCGAACCGGAAATCATAATTCACCTCGCCGCGCAGGCGGGTGTTCGCTACAGCCTCGAAAATCCACGCGCCTATATCGATTCCAATCTCATCGGATCGTGGAACATGCTGGAGCTTGCCAAGAACCTGCGTGTCAAACACCTAATGCTGGCTTCGACTTCCTCCATCTACGGCGCCAACGAAAAAATTCCCTTTGCGGAAAGCGACAAGGCCGACGAGCCGATGACGCTTTATGCGGCCACCAAAAAATCGATGGAATTGATGGCGCACAGCTACGCCCATCTCCACAAATTGCCCACCACAGCCTTCCGTTTCTTCACGGTTTACGGACCGTGGGGACGGCCGGACATGGCGCCAATCAAATTCGTCGACGCCATCTCGAACGGCGAGCCGATCGATATTTACGGCCAAGGCAATATGAGCCGCGACTTCACCTATATCGATGACCTCGTTGAAGGTATCGTCAGGCTGAGCCAGGTCATTCCGTCCGAGGAAAACCGGGTCACTGAGGAAGGCGTCACCGACACGCTGTCGCACCACGCACCGTTCCGCATCGTCAATATTGGCGGCGGCCAGCCGGTAGAGCTGATGCACTTTGTCGAAACGGTCGAAAAGGCGGTCGGCAGGCCGGCAATCCGCAACATGTTGCCGATGCAGAAGGGAGACGTCCCCCGCACCTTCGCTTCACCCGATCTTCTGAGGGCCTTGACGGGCTATGTGCCGCAAACCCCGGTCGAGGAGGGCATCAAGGCCCTCGTCGCCTGGTATCGTGACATGCAGTCGACAGAGCTGCGCGAATAAATCAAAGCGTCGCTAGAAGACGATTTGAAAGCATACCGCCGGAGGCGCTCTGCATGGCGATCTTGGTTTCCACGGCTTCGATGATCGTATCGCTGAAATCGACATCGGTGAGGTCGCGAATGTTGGAGAGACCGCCGGGCGAAAACACGTTTACCTCCAGTATCTTGTCGCCGACAATATCAAGCCCGACCAGGAACATACCGTCTTCCACCAGCTTCGGCCGCATCATTTCGGCAAGCGCCACGATCTCATCCGTCACCTTCACGGCCTCGGCAGTGCCCTTGGCGTGAATGTTGGAGCGCAGATCGCCTTTTGCCGGAACGCGGCGCAAAGCCGCATATTGTCCGTCGCGCATCAGAGGCTTGCCATTCATCATGAAGAACCGAATATCGCCGTCCTTGGCGGCCGGCAGATAGGCCTGTGCGATCAAGTAACCTTCGAGACTGACCGCCTCGAAAATCTGGTTGAGATTGGCCTCCTTGCTGGAGCCGATCTTGAAGACGTTCTTGCCGCCTGAACCCTGCAGCGGCTTGACGATGACACCCTTAGGGTGGGTATCCGCAAATGCGCGTATTTCATCGACATTGCGCGAGATGATCGTGGTCGGGCGTACGATTTCCGGAAAGCTCTGGAAATAGAGCTTGTTCTGCGCCAGCGCCAATCCTTCCGGGTCGTTCAGAACCACAACGCCGCGCTGTTCTGCCAGCCGCCCGAACAGAATGCCGGCATGCACCGCCCATGGCCGCGTCGTCTGATCCAGCGAGGGATCGTTGCGCAGCATCAGCGCGTCGATTTCCTCTACATCCATGGTACGCCGTTCCAGTGCTTTGTCCTGAAGTGCCGCGTGAAAAGCATCGGCTTTCTTGTATTTGGCCTTCGGTAGAACGGTGGCGTGTACGGTCAGGCTATCATCCGAGCGCAAGGTAAAATCGCCAGGCGTCAGATACACCACCTCGTGACCGCGATTGAGCGCCGCCATGGCCAGCAGGCCGGTTGCGAAAGTAGGCCCCTCGGTTTCGATGGAATTGACGAAAAATGCGATACGCATAAGCCCCTCCTGTAATATTACAATGTCGCCAGTTCGGCGATGGATAATCCGGCCCGTATCTTTTCCAGCCGCTCATTGGCCTTGGCCGGCAGCAGAAAAGCGGGACGTACGCCCGGCGGACGCAAGAGGCCGCGCAAGGCAAGCTCCTGCATCACCGGGAAATGGGCAGCGGCGATCTTGCCCATCCAGAACGGATCGAGCGCGCCACCCTTGCGCAGATGCTCCAGCACCTCCGCAAGCCCACGCAGATAGATCGCGTCCTTGGAAAGACCGCCGCCACGATAGATGCGCAGCACCATGTTGAAGGCGCCGGCCTCGTCGAAACCATGATCGCGGGTCATAGTCTGGAACGTCTCAACAAAAGTCGCGCCGTCCAGCATGGCGGCGCAGCCGACGACACGGCCGGCGATCAGCCGCAGGCGCTCGCGAGTCATGCCGCCGGCCAGATGTTCCGCCAGCACCGCCAGCCCTTCCTGCACGCCCTCGTAACCGGAAAGGCCGGTGCGGAAGAGCCGGAGGCCCTGAAACGAACCGTTGAAATAGGTGAGGAGATGCACGCCGATCTCATGCGACAGCAGGGCCTCGACCCGGCGCTGTTCCATGACGGTGTGGCGAGAAATCAGGAGCTTCTCGCCCGTCACCATCAGGCCAGGCGGCAGGTCATCCCTGATCTCGACACGCGCCTTGAATTCGGGCTCCTCTGCCAGATAGGTCTCGATCATCTCGCGCGATTTTTTGGCGACCGCATAACAATCGACCATGGCGATTTCGCCGCTCTCATCCTTGCGTGGGCAATCGGCAAGCACCTTGAGCGCCAGCGTCAGAAGCGCGGGTTCGACGGCACCGTAAAGGGCGCGGGAGAAATCGGTGAAAGTACGGCGATGCAGATTGGCGAGCATGGTCAGTTGCAGATCGATCTCCTGCTGTTTCTCCCGGTAGAGATGATAGAGCACCGGGTCTTCCAGATGATCGAAAACGACGGAATAGAGCTTGCGTTTCTGCTCCTCGACGTCAACGCCGAGCGGCCGGTAAAGCAGGCGCGGCGCATATTGGAAGCTGCCGTCGCGAAATTCCTCGAAGGCCCGGCGGGCATTGATCGGCGTCACGGACAGAAGAAAATCAAAGGACGAGACGATGTCGTCTATTGAGCGATCGGCGCGTCTGACGGCATCAACGAAGGCCTTGCGGCCGAGCGCGCGATGGCTGGTAACCTTGAGTGCATCTTTACCGGCAGCGAATGACGAGAAGGCCTGAAGGCCGGCATCGAAAATATCCGCAATCATCGTCTCGCGCAGGCCGGGATAATCGGCGCCGGATTCAGGCTGTCGGTAGATCGGCGCGAAACGCACGCTGATGCAGGGAAAATCAAGCCCGGCATTTTGAAATCTGAGGATCGGATCGGCATCCGGTTCCGGCCGGGTTATGCGGGGCGTGCGGAAACGCACTTCGGCATCACAAACCGCCTTAATGAAAACACGGCGGGCACTTTGCGTTTCCGGCTCAGATGTTGCCGAGACGGAAACCTCATAATGCGGCAGGAAAGGTGAATCGTCAGCGAGCAGAATGTCGTGTTCCAGTTCGCCGATATCGAGAACCATGAAGGCGCCGAAACGTTCGCGCATGGCCGTGCCGACGGCTGCAATCAGGGGTGCAGCCTCCTGAATGCTCGATGCGATCAGATAAGATGCATGCGCAGAGGCGATATCGCGGGCCGCAAGGTCCTTCGAGCCACCGGTTAGATGCAGGCAAAGAAACGGCAGCGGCCGGTCGATATGCAGCCGGCCGTTCTTTCCGACATCACGACGGACGGCTTTGCCGGCCTCAAGGCAGGCGACGACATCGTCTACCAGCTCGATAACCGGTAACGGTTCACTACGCGCCGAGGAGACGTTCATCGCCGCGCCCTCAGGCACTCTTCGAGTACCGGCTGAAGTGCGGTGATAGCGTCGCCAATATCGGAAACAACGCGCTTATCCGGCTTACCGGTCCACTCGTCCATGAAGAATTTCTTGAACTCCACTGCGATGGCGCAGCCGTTCTGCGCAAAACGCTCGTGAATAAACCGGGTCTGCTCACCCTTGCCCTGAAAGGCGACGTTCTCGCGTACATCAAGGCGGCGTCCGCCGATGGTGGCTGTCGCGAAATGATGGCCCACCGCACTGACGACGTCACTCCAGCGGCTGCGATCCATGGAAAATGTGCCGATATTGATATCAGGCGCTTCCGCCTGTGGCGTTGGCGGCGCTGTAGCGCCCTGCCGGCGATGATTGTAGCTGTGTATGTCCAGCACGACAAAAGCACCATGCCGCCGCTCGACGGTTGAAAGAACTGCTTCGAGCATTGCGTAATAGTCGGCATGAAAATCGAGCGATTGCCGGGTGGCTTCTTCCGGCGGCTCCTGTTTCCAGACCTCCAGCCCCCAGGATTGTTCCGGCTTCAGATAAACTGCCTGATCGGCGGACCGGTTGAGATCGATTTCGAAACGCGAATGGTGAACGACAATGCGGTTTGTCATTCCCGCGATCATCTCGCCGGTAAAAGGGTCTTCCTCTCTCAGCCGCTGGTCGGCGGAAAGAGCCATCAGGGAGGCTATGTCCGGGCGAATGAGATGACCATCATGAATGGCCGTGCCGATGATCGGTGAATTGCCGAAGTCGATCGACCAGAAACCCTTGTTTTCGTCGTTGCCGCGATACTCGCCGTCACTGTGTCTGGCTGTCATGCTGCCTCCCCTGCATCTAGGGTAAAACAGCACGACTTGCCGGTTTGTTCCGATAAAAATTGCGCGCGATACATTTGTCCTCGGCAAGAATCCGCCTGAAAAAATGCGGAACCATACCGGAAAGCTCACGTTGTTCTGGCAGGAGGGCCGCCGTGTCAAACGGACACGATGGAGCTGAAGAACATCGGGATTTTTCCGTTTTCTCCCGGTGGCCAACGAAATGGCAGCCGAGCTTCTTACCCATCCGGCGCCCTCCGTCCCCGCTTTTCACGCACAAGGAACCGCGACATGGAAAAGACCGAAACGCGTAAACTTGCAGAAGAATATCTGCGGCTCGGCGGCACCCGTCAGGTCATGATCGACGACAACAAGACCTTCGTGCGCCAATGGGAAGACGAACCGGCAGAAGCCGAGACGTTCTGGCAAACGAATATCGAAAAGCTCGATCCGGAGCGCCGTGAGGATGTGGAGTTTTTTCTGCCCTCCGTGAATTCGGACAAAGACGAAAACAGATAAACAGGAAGGAAACAGACATGACTACCATCAACAATGCAAAAATCGTCATTCTCGCAACGGACGGCTATGAGCGTTCGGAACTGCGCGTGCCCTATGATCAGCTGAAGGCCAAGGGCGCGGACGTCAAGATCGCCTCGATCAAGGATGGTGAGATCAAAAGCTGGGACGAAAAGAACTGGGGCGACAGCATCGCCGTCGATATGTCCGCGAAGAACGTCAGCGCCAATGATTTCGATGCACTCGTCCTGCCCGGCGGCCAGATCAATCCGGACGTATTGCGTCATGACGAGGATGCAATGCACGTGGTGCGAGATTTCGTCAAATCCGGCAAGGTCGTGGCTGCCATCTGCCATGCCCCTTGGCTTCTGGTTGAAGCAGATGCCCTGCGCGGTCGTGACGCGACCTCCTATTGGTCGATCAAAACCGACCTGAAAAATGCCGGCGCCAACTGGAAGGACGAAAAGGTTGTGACCGATAAGGGCATCATCACGTCTCGCAGCCCCGATGATCTGGACGCCTTCGTCGCCAAAATCATCGAGGAGGTCGAAGAAGGCAACCACGAGCGCCGCGCTGCCTAAGGGCAGTAAAGCGGAAAAAAACCAGAGCGCATCCGGCCTATCCAAAATGGCTGGATGCGCTCTCTGTCTTTGTTTGTTCGCATTTTCCAGACGTAACCCGCCAGGCGTTTCCACCGTAAATGCCCTGCACCTTTCAGGAAAACTCTATGCCCACATCGGAACTGACGAAGGAACGCGACCTCAGGGAATCGAAACCCCTTTGGGCCGACACGCCACGCATAGGCCTCCGCACCAGAAATACCCCGAGTTCCGACCATTACGATACGATCGTCGTCGGCGCCGGCATCAGCGGCGCGCTTGCCGCCCATGCGTTGCAGAGACCGGGGCAATCCATGCTGATCGTCGACCGGCGTGATCCGGTGATGGGCAGCAGTGTCGCCAGCACTGCGATGATACAGCACGAGATCGACACACCCCTCATCGAGCTCAGAAAGATGATCGGCAAGGATGCTGCTGATCGGGCGTGGCAGCGCTCCGCGCGCGCCGTGCTGCGGCTGGAGGAAATCGTTTCTTCGCTTGGCATTTCCTGCAGCATGGCGCGCAAACAGGCGCTTTATCTTGCCGGAGACGAAATGGGTTTGCGTGCATTGAAGGCCGAAGCGGCAGCGCGCGAAGAGGCCGGGATCAAAGCCCGCTTTCTCGACACCGCAGAACTTAAAAACGACTATGCGATTGAGCGGACAGGGGCGATCCTCAGCGATATCTCCGCTTCCGCCAATCCGGCGCAGCTGACGGCGGGCCTGTTGCGCCACACAGCAGGCGCCGGCGCGGAGATCGTTTCACAACTTGAAATCACTGATCTTCGAAATCTCGGTGACGAGGTGGTCGTCGCCACAGCACAGGGCAAAATCATTTCCGCGCGCAATATCGTTTTCTGCACCGGATACGAATTCCTGAAATCGCTCGAAAGCCCGAAACACCAGATCATCTCCACCTGGGCGCTGGCGAGTGCGAAGGGTATCGATCTGCCGGACTGGCTGAATAGCCACATCCTCTGGGAGGCTTCAGATCCCTATCTCTACCTGCGCACCGACCGGGACGGGCGCCTTATTGCCGGTGGTGAGGATGAAGAGAACTCCACATCCTACCTGTCTGAGAGCAAGCTTGCCTCCAAGGCGGATGCAATCAAACGCAAGATCGAAAAGCTTCTTGGCGTCGACATCGGCGAACCCGAATATCGCTGGGCGGCCGGCTTCGGCACGACCACCACGGGCCTGCCGCTGATCGGCGCGGTTCCCGGCATGAAGAACGTTTATGCCGTCATGGGCTTTGGCGGCAACGGCATCACCTTCAGCCAGATCGCCGCCGAGATAGTCGCCGCCGCCGTTAATGGTGGCAAGGATCCCGACGCCGATCTCTTCCGTTTCGACTGATGCCCCCTCGTCATCCCGTATGCGGCGGAGCGTCTGCTGGAATATAAAACGTTGCGCGCAACAGAGCCGGAACCATAGGGGCTCCGAAAGGTTTGTCTCCAGTGCGCAATGGCGTACATCACGCACTTTCACACCATGGGAGAAGAACCAATGGCCGAGAAAAAACTCGACGACCTGTTTTACGATACGCTGAAGGATATCTATTACGCCGAAAGGCAGATCCTGAAAGCTCTGCCGAAAATGGCGCGGGCAGCGACAGACCCGAAGCTGAAACAGGCCTTCGAAAAGCACAAGGAAGAAACGCAGGCCCAGATCGAACGCCTGCAGGAAGTTTTCGAGATCATCGGCAAGCGGGCGCAGGGTAAGACCTGCGAGGCCATCCAGGGCATCATTGCCGAGGGTGAAGAGATCATGGACGATTTCAAGGGCACAGCAGCTCTCGATGCCGGTCTCATTTCCTCGGCTCAGGCGGTCGAACATTACGAAATCGCCCGTTATGGCACCCTGAAGGCATGGGCCGAAAAGCTTGGTCATGCCAATGCCGTTACCCTGCTGGATGCGACGCTAAAGGAAGAGTCCAAGACGGACGATGCGCTGAGCGCGCTTGCCAAGACATCGATCAATGCCGCAGCACAAAAAAAGGCGGCCTGATCGCCTTTTCCAACTGCACAAGCAAAAACCGGAATGGTCACCCATTCCGGTTTTTTTTGTTTGATTGAATCCGCCTCGTTTTACGGCAGGGTATAGGCGATCACATAGTCGCCCGGCTTGGTTCCAACCGAGCCGTGACCACCCGCAACCATCACAACATATTGCTTGCCGCCATCCAGCGCATAGGTCATGGGCGTTGCCTGCCCGCCAGCCGGCAGACGTGCTTCCCAGAGCTGTTTGCCGGTGGTGAGGTTGTAGGCGCGCAGATAGTTGTCGACGGCAGCACCGAGGAAGGCCACGCCACCCTTGGTAATCATCGGCCCGCCAATGCCCGGTACGCCCACCTTGAAGGGCAACGGCAGCGGCGTCATGTCATGGACCGTGCCGTTCTTGTGCTTGTAGGCGATATCGCCGGTGCGCAGGTCGGCACCCGCGACATAACCCCACGGCGGTGCCTGGCAGGGGATTTTCAGCGGACCGAGGAACGGTCCCATGAAGACGCCATAGGGCGCACCGTCATTGCGGTTCAGCCCCTGCTCACTGCCCTTCTCGTCCTGGCCCTTCGGCGGGATGTCGGCGCGCGGCACGAGCTGCGAGGTAAAGGCAAGGTATGTCGGCATGCCGAACATGACCTGACGTTCGGGATCGACCGCGACGCTGCCCCAGTTGAACGTGCCAAAATTGCCGGGATAGATGATGGAGCCGTTCAGCGAGGGCGGCGTATAGCGGCCCTGATAGTTCAGCTGATGGAAGCGGATGCGGCAGGCGAGCTGATCGAACATGGAGACGCCCCACATGTCCTTTTCCTTCAGCGGCTCCGGCTTGAACGACAGCGCGGTGGTTGGCTGAGTCGGGGAGCTGAAGTCCTCAGGGATTGTACCGCCCGGTGCCGGTTCTTCCGTAATCGGCAGAAGCGGCTCACCGGTGCGCCGGTCCAGAACGTAGATATCGCCCTGCTTTGTAGGGCCGACGAGTGCGGGAACGCTTTGACCGTTCTTGGTGATGTCGAGCAGCACCGGCTGGGCCGGCACATCCATATCCCAGAGGTCGTGATGAACCGTCTGGCGCACCCAGCGATCCTTGCCGGTATTGATATCGAGCGCCACGATGGAGGAGGAATATTTCTCCACATTCTCGCTGCGACCCATACCGAGCTGGTCCGGCACCTGATTGCCGAGGGGTACGTAAACGAGGCCAAGCCCCTCGTCGTAACTCAACACGGACCAGCTGTTAGGCGAGTTTGTAGTGTAGGTTTCGCCTGCGGCAATTGGCTCGGTCTTTTCCGGATTGCCGGAATCCCAGTTCCAGATGAGTGCGCCGCTGTTCACATCGAACGCACGGATGACGCCGGACTGTTCCTGCGTGGAGTAGTTATCGTTCACCGCACCGCCGATGATGATCTTGCCCGCCGCGATCACGGGCGGCGAGGTCGAATAATAATAACCGGCAGGATTGTATTTCATGCCCTGTTCCAGATGCAGCACGCCCTGATCCGCAAAGGATGTGCAGATCTGACCGGTCGCTGCATCAAGCGCAATCAGCCGCGCATCCGAGGTCGGCAGGTAAACGCGCTGGGCGCAGGCGGTGCCCTGTGCGGCATTGGGTTCGGCATAATAGGAAACACCGCGGCACGTCTGATGCTGGCGGTCCGGGTTAAGACCGACATTGGGGTCGTATTTCCATTTTTCCTTGCCGGTGGCGGCATCGATGGCGATCGCCCAATTGTGCGGCGTGCAGATATAAAGCGTATTGCCGATCTTGAGCGGCGTTACCTGATAGGTGGTTTCACCCACATCATCCGGTAGCTTCACGTCGCCGGTCTGGTACCGCCACGCTTCCTTCAGCTGCGAAACATTATCGACATTGACCTGCGTCAGCGGCGAATAGCGCTGGCCATAAGGCGTGCGGCCGTATTGATGCCAATCGCCATCCGGCACGTCGCCGCCATAGATCGGAGCGGACGCCACCTTCTCCTCTGGCAAGGACCCTGCCTGGTCATGCGGATCCTGCGCCATCGAATATCCCGCCACCACAATGGAGGCGAGAACCGAGAGCGCGAGTGGCCAGGCATTCGGGCCGTAATTCAGCCCTGTCGGGCTTGAAAAACCGAGAGGCTTCCTGACCCAAGGCACCAGCAACCACAGGCCGATAAGAATGACGATGCCACCCCGCGGCCCAAGCTGCCACCAGTCGAAACCAACTTCCCAGAGTGCCCAGGCGAGTGTCGCGACAATGAAGACGGCATAGACGTGGAGAGCTGCCCGGTTACGCTTGAACAGCAGAATGGCTGTCAACAGGAAGGCCATACCGGAAAGGACGTAATAGAAGCTCCCGCCCAACATGACGAGCTGAGAGCCGAAACCGAACAGCGCAAGGCCGATCAGCGATAGAATAACCGCAGTAACGGTGACTGCCATGAATGAAACCCCCGATTCCTGTCACTTTGCGTGAAATGGAATTGGGGGCAATCTGGTTCCATACAAACTCAACATTCACCGTGAAAAATTTCACGGCATGCTGGTTATGGGTTTTGTGGCGCCGGCACAGTCTCCGTCTGAGCGTTTTGCGGCCGGTTCTCGTCGGGTTCGAAAACCGCATATTCGACGACCGTCCAGACCACCAGCGCGAGAAGCAGACTGACAACCAGGATGACAAGAACCGGACGTCCTTTTACCCCTTGCCGCGCCCGCGTTGCCGTTTCATTTTTCGGATCATGCCGACCGCCAAGATAGCTGGTATTTTCTCTGGCCATGTCTCTCACTCCCTATAACCCTGGTGATTTAATTCACAGGGACACAGTTTGTTCCAGACAGCAAAATCAGCTTAGCCGTACTCTGCGACCGCAAGTCTATCGCAACCGGCACCGTCGAACTCATCGACCGCACTGAAACTTTGCCCAATCCCCAGCCACGAGAATGGTGGCCGGCGATTGACGTCTTCGGTTTCGCACTGGATGTCCGGCGGGTTTTCAGAAATCGACAGCCACAGCGGTGGTCCCGCCGTTTCAAAGTCGCATTGGTCGCCGGCGGCTTCGAGGTATCTTGTCGTGTCGCGGCGACGCACCCGCCATACGGGCAGCATCTCCAGAAAATTGAGAATTCGTATCATCATGATTGTCAGGCGAAATATCTATTAAAAACAACGTCCGCACTGTGGCACGCCCGCCGCGCAAGCGCATCCCCGCGAAGGTACAAGCGGAACGAATGGTCGGATTGTGCCAACATTCCGTCATACAGTGTCAGATCGGCTTCGAAACAATCGCGTCAGCGACCGAGCTGCACGATCCAGCGTGTCCATTCTGCGCTATCCGGTTTGATAATATCCGGTATGGTATCGCGGTTTTCGGATGCGAAATGCCGCATCTGACGCGGCGACAGGCCGAAGGTCTTCTTGAAAACGCGGCTGAAATTTTCCGGGTTGGTGAAGCCATAGGACGCCGCCACCTCAGCTATCGTCATATGGGCCGACTGCGGCGCCCGCAGGAAATCCATTGCCCGTTCGAGGCGCCTATGGGTGATGCAGGCCGAAAACCCGCCCAGAGGTTCGAAAAGCCGGTAGACGGTGCGTCGCGATACGCCGAACTCGCCCATGACCTTTTCCACCGACAAGGCCGGATCGAGCAGGTGATTGTCGATATAGCGCCTGATGGATGCTCGCAGCGCCCGCTGAACACCCTGCGCATTGTCTTCCCGGACATGATTATTGATGGCAGCCGCGGCAAGCTCCAGCAATGGCGAGACCGTGGCCGCGCCGTCATTGGCGTTCATGACGTCAAAGTGGCGGTAAACGCTGGTCATCGTTTCCCGCAGCAGAGATACCAGGGGCAAACCGGCCGGCAGCACGCGCTCGTGATTATTGCCGGAACCGATGAGCCTGCCTTCCAGCAGCCGGCGCGGCACGACAAGGCTCAGATGATCGTGATCGGTTGTGGCTGTGGCCAGCGGCTGCGCCATGTCAATGATGTAGAGATCGCCCGGGCCGGCAGTCTCGCCCGCTCCGCGCCGCGACATGCTTTGGCCGCTGGCGTAAAATTGCAGGAGAAAGCCGTCCATCCCGTCCCGGGCAATCTTGTGGCGCGAGCGGTCGAAATCCTGTGCCGAGGACTGGGTGCGGCCAAGCGCGACATTGCCGATGAAGGCGGCATCGACACTGGCAAAAAACCCGTCATCCTGCGATCTGCGCAGGCGGGCATCAAAAAGCACGTTGATCGAATCCCGCCACAGCGCCATGGCGTCGCGCTTCGGCACATGGCGTGTATCGAAACGCGAGCGCGCTAGCGGAGCTTCCGAAAACCCTGTGTTCATAATACCGCTGTTCCGTGAACACGGCGCTGACCCCGCCGCACGCAAAACTATACAGTATTGAAATCGCCTCACAATACCGGAAGGATGGCAGATCGTTCGCTTGAGCCGGATGCGCGAAAATTATTTAGCGGTCCAGCCGCCATCGATGGAAATGGTGGTGCCGGTGATGGAGCGCGCCATATCGCCGGTGAGGTAAAGCGCCATCTCCGCCACTTCCTCCGGCTGCACGAAACGTCGAGTCGGCTGCGGCGCAAGCATCACCTTCTTCACCACCTCATCCTCGCCCATGCCATGCAGGCGCGCCTGATCGGCAACCTGCGCCGCGACGAGTGGCGTCCAGACGTAACCGGGGCAGATGGCGTTGCAGGTAATTCCAAGTTCGGCCACTTCCAGCGCCACGCTTTTCGTCAGGCCCACCACGGCATGTTTCGTCGCCACATAGGGACCCTTGAAGGGTGAGGCGCGCAACCCGTGCGCGGAAGCAATATTGACGATGCGCCCCCAACCCCTTTCCTTCATGCCCGGCAGGGCTGCACGGATCGTATGAAAAGCGCTGTCGAGGGAGATCGCGACAATATGGGAGAAATCGGCGAAATCGAATTCGTCGATCGGCGCGACCTTCTGGATACCGGCATTGTTGACGAGCACGTCGATGTGACCGAATTCGGCAATGACGGTTTCCGGCAGATGTGCACTCTCTTCATAATTGGCGAGGTTGGCAGAAAAATAGACCGGCCGGTGCCGCGCTACCTTCGCAACCGCCTCCAGTGCCTGCGTCGCCGCCTCCACGGTTTCTATGCCGTGGACGGCGACGAGAAATCCCGCCTCGGCAAAACGTTTGGCGATGGCAAGGCCAATGCCGCTGGTGGAGCCGGTGACCAGAACGGTTTTCGGTTGATCCTCCATCATCCTAATCCTTCAGTTGCGGCAGGTTGCGGAAAAGCTCGAGCGCTTCGGGATTGGCGAGCGCGTCGGTGTTTTTCACCGGCCTGCCATGAATGGTGTCGCGAACTGCGATTTCGGAAATCTTGCCCGAGCGGGTACGGGGAATGGCCGTGACGGCAATGATCCTTGCCGGAACATGCCGTGGCGTAGCACCCGAGCGGATGCGCGTACGGATGGTCTTTTCGAGTTCCTCCGTCAGCGCTGCACCCTCTTTAAGGCGCACGAAGAGGATAACCCGCTGGTCACCGTCAATGTCCTGACCCACGGCAATCGCTTCCTCGACCTCCGGCACTGCTTCCACCTGACGGTATATTTCCGCCGTACCGATGCGAACCCCACCGGGATTGAGCGTCGTATCCGAGCGCCCGTGGATGACATATCCGCCGGTGGCACGCATTTCGGCAAAATCGCCATGCGCCCAGATGCCCGGGAAGCGATCGAAATAGGCAGCCTGATAACGAGAACCGTCCTCATCGCCCCAGAATTTGACCGGCATGGAAAGATGGGCATTGCGGCAGACGAGCTCACCCGCCACGCCGCGAACGGGATGGCCTTCATCGTCCAGGGTATCGACATCCATACCGAGCATCGCGCCCTGCAGCTCCCCACGGTGAACAGGTTGCAGCGGATTGCCGCCAAGGAAACAGGCGCATATATCCGTGCCGCCGGAAATGGAGGCGAGATGCAGATCGGCCTTCCAGTCGCGATAGATATAATCGAAGGATTGCGGGATGAGCGGCGAGCCGGTGGAAAGGATTGTCCGAAGGGATGAAAGGTCATGGGTTTCGCGCGGTTTCAACCCTGCCTTCAGGCATGCGTCGATAAATTTGGCCGATGTTCCGAAGGTCGCGATCCGTTCGGCGTCGATGAGATCGATCAGCCGCGCGGGCGACGGATAACCGGGGTTGCCGTCATAGGTGACGAGGGTGGCGCCAAGCGCCAGGCCGGACACCTGCCAGTTCCACATCATCCAGCCGCAGGTGGTGAAATAGAAGAAACGTTCGCCTTGCCTGATATCACATTGCAGCTTCTGCTCCTTCATATGCTGAAGAAGCAGGCCACCGCCGGAATGGGTGATGCATTTCGGCTTGCCGGTGGTGCCGGAGGAATAAAGGATCGCCAGCGGCGCCTTGACCGGCAGCCGGTTGAACGCGATTTCACCCGGCTCAAAGGGCGAAACGAAATCATTCAACGTCACGCAGCCGAGATCGGAAAGGCTGGCGGGAACAACGTCACCAATCAGCACGATCTTTTGAGGGGCAGCGCTTTCCACCACCGCGCGGATGGTCGGTCCGACATCGATCCGCTTGCCGGCATAACCGTATTCCGGCACGGCGATGAGGATTTTCGGATCGATCTGCGAGAGCCGGTCGGACGCTCCCGCCGGGCCGAAATCCGGTGAACAGGACGACCAGATGGCTCCGATGGCGCTCGTTGCCAGATAACCGACGACCGCCTCGATATCGTGGGTGACGATAGCGCCGATACGATCGCCTTCCTTCACGCCAGCGTGGACAAGCGCCTGCACCATGCGGGAGACATCCGCATAAAGCTGCCTGCGGCTGATTTCACGCCGCGTGCCATCATCGCGATGGGCGATGATCGCCAAGCGTTCATCGGCATCGCGCAGCAGGTTTTCGGCATAATTGAGCCTCGCGCCGGGATAAAACTCGGCTTCCCGCATGGTCGCGCCAGGCTTGAAGGCCCTTTCGCCGCGCGTGCCGATGATCCCCAGCTCGTCCCACAGGGCATTGTAAAAGGCATCCGGTGCCTCAATGGACCAGCGCAGCAGGCCGGAATAATCATCAGCCGAAAGCCCATGCAGCGATGCGGTCCTTGTGGCAAAGGCAAAAAGCGCCGAGTGCTCCAGCCTTTCCATTGGCGGTACCCACAGAATATCCGACGGCGTGGCGTCCATCATGCCTCGCCTCCGCGTAGCATTTCGACGATTGCGGAGAAATCACGCGCGCCACCGCCCTCACCCACGAAGTTCTCATAAAGCGTCGATGCTGCGGCGCCAAGTGGAGTGGCAACGCCGGCTCCACTCGCGGCCGCCTGCGAGAGTAGCAAATCCTTCAGCATCAGCGCCGCAGCGAAACCCGGTTGATAATCATTGTTCGCAGGTGATGTCGGCACTGGTCCCGGCACCGGGCAATAGGTGGTGAGCGACCAGCATTGACCCGATGAGGTGGAGGCGACATCGAACAGCGCCTGATGCGAAAGGCCGAGTTTTTCGCCCAGCACGAAGGCCTCGGAAACCGCAATCATGGAAATGCCGAGGATCATGTTGTTACAGATCTTGGCCGCCTGGCCGTTGCCGCCCTTGCCGCAATGGACGATCTTCTTGCCCATGGCTTCCAGCACCGGCTTGGCCGCCGAGAAAGCCTCGGCCTCGCCGCCACACATGAAGGTCAAGGTGCCGGCACTGGCACCGCCCGTACCGCCAGATACAGGCGCGTCGACGGAGGGGCAACCGGCGAAAGCGGCAAGCTCGTGTGCCTTCAGGGCGCTGTCCATATCCACCGTCGAGCAATCGATGAGAAGCGTTCCGGCAGCTATTTTCTGCACCAGATCACCATATACCGAAACAACATGTTCCCCCTTCGGCAGCATGGTTACGATCACTTCTGCCGCATCAATGGCTTCGGCAGGTTCAAAAGCGACGGGAATTCCGGCCTCCCTCGCCGCCGCGCGGCATGCTTCGGAAAGGTCGAACCCCCTGACGGCATAACCGGCCTTGACGAGATTGGCGGCCATCGGCAGGCCCATATGGCCAAGTCCGATAAAAGCGACGGTCTTCATGGGAACGCTCCTCTTAGCGATTATCCGCAAGGATCATGTCGGCAGCCTTTTCGGCAATCATGATCGTTGGCGAATTGGTATTTCCGGACGTGATCCTCGGCATGACGGATGCGTCCGCCACACGCAGCCCTGCAAGCTTGCGGAATTTCAGCCGCGTATCGACAACGCTTTCGGCATCGGAGCCCATGCGCAGGGTGCCGACGGGGTGGAATATGGTCGTGCCGATATCGCCCGCAGCGCGGGCCAGATCGTCGTCATTCTCAAAAGTAGGGCCGGGCCTGTATTCCTGCGGCTTGAACCGCGAAAAGGCGGGCTGGTTGACGATGCGGCGCGTCAGCCGCATGGAATCGATGGCTACCCGGCGGTCGCCTTCCGTCGACAGATAATTCGGTCGGATTTCCGGCTGCATGGCGAAATCCGGTCCTTTCACATGCACTGAGCCTCGGCTTTCCGGCCGCAGATTGCAGACACTTGCTGTAATGGCGGGAAAAGTGTGAACCGGATCACCAAACTTGTCGAGTGACACCGGCTGGACATGATATTCCAGATCCGCCGTCTCCTTTTCCGGAGAGGAACGGGTGAAGACACCAAGCTGGCTCGGCGCCATCGACATCGGCCCGGAGCGGGTCAGAGCATATTCGAGGCCGATCCTTGCCTTTCCGAACAGGGTGGAGGCCCTCTCATTCAGCGTCAGGACGCCTGAAACCTTATAGACCATGCGCAATTGCAGATGATCCTGCAGGTTCTCGCCCACACCTTGAACTTCCGTCACTGTGTCGATACCGGCGGCCTGCAACACGTCGCCCCGGCCAACGCCGGAAAGCTCCAGAATGTGCGGTGAACCGACTGCACCTGCCGAAAGCACCGTTTCGCGCCGTGCACGCATCTTTTTCGAGACGCCGTCGTGGTGAAACTCGACGCCTGTGACCAGGCCCTCTTCGACAATGAGACGCTTGACATGGGCCTTGGTCATGACTGTCAAATTCCGGCGGCCAAGCGCCGGTTTCAAAAAAGCCTTGGCCGTGTTCCAGCGCCAGCCCGACCGCTGGTTCACATCGAAATAACCGGCCCCTTCATTGTCGCCCCGGTTGAAATCTTCGGTCGCAGGAATGCCGGCCTCACCTGCCGCCTGCTGAAAGGCATCAAGCACATCCCAGCGCACGCGCGCCTTCTCCACCCGCCATTCGCCGCCGGTGGAATGCATGTCTCCCTTGCCGCGATAAAAATCCTCCGACTTCAGGAAATAGGGCAGGATATCATCCCATCCCCAACCCTCGCAGCCGAGTTGACGCCAGACATCGTAGTCGCGGGCCTGACCGCGCATATAGATCATGCCGTTGATGGAGGAGCAGCCGCCGAGAACCTTGCCGCGAGGATAGATCAACGACCTTCCGTTAAGCCCAGGTTCTTCCGCCGTCTTGAAACACCAGTCGGTGCGCGGATTGTTGATGCAATAGAGATAACCGACCGGAATATGGATCCAATGATAATTATCGTTGCCACCCGCTTCCAGCAGCAGGACGCGATTGTTCGGGTCTTTCGAGAGGCGGTTGGCGAGAACGCATCCCGCACTTCCCGCTCCGATGACGATATAGTCAAATTCCGCCATGCTATTCTCCATGGGGCGCCCTTGCCGCGTCGCCCCGGACGCGGAGGAGCCTTCCCCCTGTTTCAAAAAATTCTTATCCCCGGTGCTGAAAACCCAGTTTTCGCCCGAGCCGCGAAGCGTAAAATTCACCGATCAGACCGCGCCGGAACACCAGAACGCAGGCCATGAAAACGAGGCCGGTGATGATGGTGACCGGGAAATCGGATGTCGCGAGATAGTTCTGCAGCGCGACGACAAGCCCCGCACCGAAGATCGGGCCGATCATGGTGCCAATGCCGCCGAGCAGGGTCATCAGGATAACCTCGCCCGACATCTGCCAGGCCACATCGGTCAAGGTTGCGAACTGGAACACCAGCGCCTTCAGGCCGCCCGCAAGACCGGCAAGCGCCGCCGACATGACGAAAGCACCAAGCTTGTAACGCTGCACGCTGTATCCAAGAGAAATGGCGCGCTGCTCGTTTTCGCGGATGGATTTCAGGATCATGCCGAAGGGCGAGTTGACGAAACGCCAGATGACGAGAAGTGCCAGCACGAAGGCGGCAAGCACCGTGTAGTAAATGTTCAGCGGCGCGTTGAGATCGAGAAGGCCGAAGAGGTGTCCACGCGGCACGCCCTGCAACCCGTCCTCACCATGGGTGAAGGGTGCTTGAAGGCAGAAGAAATAAAACATCTGCGACAAGGCAAGCGTGATCATGGCGAAATAGATGCCCTGCCGGCGAATGGCGAAAAAGCCGATGACGAGGCCAAGAAGGGCGGCACCCGCCATGCCGATGAGGAGGCCGATCTCGGGCGTGACGCCCCATTCCTTCACCGAATAGGCGGTGAAATAGGCAGCGCCGCCGAAAAATGCCGCATGGCCGAAGGAAAGCAGCCCGGTGTAACCGATCAGCAGATTGAAGGCGCAGGCAAACAGCGCGAAGCAAAGCAGCTTCATCAGAAAGATCGGATAAACGAACATCGGTGCAGCGATCAGCACGGCCAGTCCTGCCAGTATCAGCACGGTCTTGATGGTTCCAGCGGTTGCGGAAACCTCGGCCTGCGGCATCGCGCCGGCTGTCGGGTTGTGAGTGGCTTTGGACATATCAGGCGTCCTTTCCGAAAAGTCCGGCGGGGCGGATGAGCAGCACAAAGGCCATGATGACGAAGATGACGATGTTGGACGCTTCCGGGTAGAACACCTTGGTCAGGCCTTCAGCGATACCCAGCATGTAGCCGGTGACGATGGCGCCCATGATCGACCCCATGCCGCCGACCACGACGACGGCGAAGACGACGATGATGAGGTTGGTGCCCATCAGCGGTGAGACCTGATAGATCGGCGCGGCCAGCACGCCGGTGAAGCCGGCAAGGCCCGCACCCAGCGCGTAGGTCAGCGTCAGGAGCACAGGCACGTTGATACCGAAAGCCTGCACCAGTGTCGGATTTTCCGTCGCCGCACGCAGATAGGAGCCGAGCCTCGTCTTTTCGATCAACGCCCAGGTAGCGATGCAGGCGACAAGCGAGATGACGACGACGAAAGCGCGGTAGTTCGGCAGGAACATGAAACCGAGATTGGTGCCGCCGGCAAGCTCGCGCGGAACCGAATAGGGCTGACCCGCCGCACCGTAAAGCCAGCGGAACGTGCCTTCCACCACCAGCGCCAGGCCGAAGGTGAAGAGCAGCCCATACAGCGGATCGAGATCGTAAAGCCGCGACAGTAGCAGGCGCTCGATGATCGCGCCGAAAAGTGCAACGACAAGCGGCGTCACCAACAGTGCCCACCAGAAGCTGATGCCGAAATATTGCAGGCCGAGAAAGGCGACGAAAGCGCCAAGCATATATTGGGCGCCATGGGCGAAATTGATAACGCGCAGCAGGCCGAAAATGACGGCAAGGCCGAGCGACAGGAGCGCATAAAACGACCCGTTGATGAGGCCGATCAGCAATTGCCCGAGCAGGGCCTGAAGCGGAACGCCGAAGAGCATCGTCATCGTTAAACCCCCAGCACTTTATTGAGTTCGCCCATGCGGCCGGAAAGCTCGCCCACCGGAAAATTGCTGACCATCTGGCCATGATCCATCAGGTAGAAACGATCCGCGATGCGGCTGGCGAAGCGGAAATTCTGCTCGACCAGAACCACTGTCATGCCACGACTTTTCAAGGTCTTCAGTACCTCGCCGATGCGCTGCACGATTACAGGCGCAAGCCCTTCGGTCGGCTCATCGAGCAGGAGAACCTTGACCCCTGTGCGCAGGATGCGCGCCATGGCCAGCATCTGCTGTTCGCCGCCGGAAAGCTTGGTGCCGGGGCTCGCCCGGCGTTCGTAAAGATTGGGAAACAGCTCGTAGATTTCATCGAGCGTCATGCCGCCGGATGCGACGACGGGCGGCAGTTTCAGATTTTCCTCGACGCTCAGTGTCGCGAAGATGCCGCGCTCTTCCGGCACGAAACCGAGGCCGTATTTCGCCGTGCGATGCAACGGCACCGGCATCAGATCCTTGCCGCCGAGCTTGATCACGCCCTTGCGGTTGCGGATGATGCCCATGATGGTGCGCAGCGTCGTGGTCTTGCCAACCCCATTGCGCCCGAGAATGGTGATGGTTTCGCCTTCGCCGACGGTCAGATCGACACCGTGCAGCGCCTGGCTTTCGCCGTACCAGGATTTCAGGTTGGAGACTTCGAGCATTGCCGCCATATCACGCCTCCTCCGTGCCCATATAGGCCGTACGCACGCGCGGATCGGCGGATACGGTGGCGTAATCGCCTTCCGCCAGAATTTCGCCCCGCTGCAGCACCGTGACCTGATGGCAGATATCCGCCACTACCTTCAGATTGTGTTCGACCATCAGCACCGCGCGCGTTTTGGCCACTTCGCGGATGAGATCGGCGACATGCGCGACATCCTCGCCCCCCATGCCCGCCATCGGCTCATCGAGAAGCAATACCTTCGGGTCGAGCGCAAGCGTGGTGGCGATTTCAAGAACGCGCTTGCGACCGTAGGAAAGATCGGCCGCAAGTGCATTTTTTTCCCGTGTCAGGCCAACCGTTGCGATCAACTCCTCGGCACGTGCATTGAGCCTGTCGAGTGAAGAGAGCGGCAGCCAGAATTGCGTTGAAAGGTTATTCGGCCGCTGCAACGCCACCCGCACGTTCTCAAGAACCGTCAGATGCGGAAACACCGCCGATATCTGGAAAGACCTGACGAGACCGAGCCGCGCCACCTTGTCCGGCGGCGTCTTTGTTATATCCGTTCCCATGAAGGTGATCGCCCCGCCTGTCGGCTGGAGAAACTTGGTCAACAGGTTGAAGACCGTGGTTTTGCCGGCGCCGTTCGGACCAATAAGTGCATGCACGCGGGCATGATGGACGTCGAGATCGACGTTTTTCACGGCCGCGAATGCGCCGAAGGTCTTGGAGAGACCGCGCGCCGAAAGCACGACGCGGGGTTCCGCCTGACCGGCAGGGGCGGGAGCGATCATCATGAAGTTCCCCCTTTTTACTGCGTTACCAGCGGGCAACCGCTTTTTGCGGGGTCCATGAAGGCTTCCTTGCCGGGGATCGTGGCAAGCACCTTGTAGTAGTCCCACGGTTGCTTGCTCTCATCCGGCTTCTTCACTTCCATCAGATACATGTCGTGGATCATGCGGCCGTTGGCGGCCACATGGCCATCCTTCGAGAAGACGTCGTTGACAGGCATTTCCTTCATGGCCTTTGCCACGGCGTCAGCATCGTCGGTGCCGGCCTTATCGATGGCCTTCAGGTAATGCAGCACGGCGGAATAGGTACCAGCGTGGACCATGTTCGGCATGGCGCCGGTGCGTTCCTTGAACCGTTCGCCGAATTTGCGCGATTCATCGTCGCGGTCCCAATAGAACCCTTCCGTCAGCGTCAGGCCCTGAGCCGCTTCAAGACCGAGGCCGTGCACTTCGGCAAGCGTAAAGAGAAGGGCCGCCAGCCGCTGCCCGCCCGCAACGATACCGAATTCAGCGGCCTGCTTGATGGCGTTGGAGGTGTCGAGACCGGCATTGGCAAGGCCGATGACCTTCGCGCCTGATGACTGCGCCTGCAACAGGAAGGAGGAATAATCCGTAGAGGCCAGCGGATGGCGCACGGAACCCAGCACCTTGCCGCCATTGGCCTTGACGAAGTTGGACGTGTTTTCTTCCAGCGAATAACCAAAGGCGTAATCCGCAGTCAGAAAGAACCAGCTGTCGCCGCCCTGTTTCACCAGCGCACCGCCGGTGCCGACTGCCAGCGAATAGGTGTCGTAGGCCCAGTGGAAACCATAGGGGCTGCACTGCTTGCCCGTCAGTTCCGTGGTCGCAGCGCCCGTGTTGATGGTGATCTTCTTTTTGTCCTTCGAGAGAGCCTGCACGGCAAGGCCCACCGAGGAAGAGGTCAGTTCCATGATCGAATCGACCTGTTCGGTGTCGTACCACTGCCGGGCGATGTTGGAGGCGACATCCGCCTTGTTCTGGTGGTCAGCCGTTACCACTTCCACCGGCGCGCCCAGCACCTTGCCGCCAAAATCCTCGACCGCCATCTTCGCGGCCTCATAAGAGTATTTGCCGCCGAAATTGGCGTAGACGCCCGACTGGTCGTTCAAGATGCCGATCTTGACCTTGCCGTCCGAAATCTCGGCAGCGTAAGCGGCGGTGCCTGCCGCCAGTGCCATGGCCGTGGATAAAACGATACTCTTGCGCATGACTTCTCCTCCCAGAGATGATTGCGAGCCTCAGATAGGTCTGTGCAACGGTGAACGAAGGCGCATGGCGATCGTCCCACGGTGTTGCATCACAACGGTCGCGCCACCCTCCTCAAAGCAGCGCCTCCCTATGTAGACTTCTCGAATTCGGCCGTTGACACAAGAGCGGGGCATCATCAAATTGCGAACAGGAACTGTTCATTTTTGAACAGACCTGGCAATGGAGACCGAATTGGCCACGCCTTTTACCTGGGACGACCTGCAATATTTTCTGGCGGTGGCCCGCACCGGACAACTTTCATCGGCAGCGCGTAGCCTGCGCACCAGCCACGCCACCGTCTCCCGCCACATCGACCGGCTGGAATTCTCGCTTAAAACCAAACTGTTCGAGCGAAATCCACGTGGTTACGAACTGACGACGGTCGGGCGGCGCCTGGTCGATACCGTCGAGCGCATCGAGGCGGAAGCGGAAAGATTGCAATCGGATATTTCCGAAAGCGGCAGCCTGCTGCGCGGCGTGGTCAGGCTCAGTGCGCCTGAAGGTTTTTCCAACTTTTTCTTCGTGGAAAGGCTGAAAGACTTCGCCGTCACCCATCCGCACATCATGGTGGAGATGGTTACGATCCAGCAGATCATGGCATTGTCGAAGAAAGAAGCGGATGTGGCGGTCACACTCGATCCGCCGAAAGCAGGCCCCTACATCAACGAACAGATCGTCGATTACACGCTGCATATCTACGCATCGCGTTCCTATCTTGCCAGCCACCCGAAAATCACCCGGCGCGAAGATTTGCCCGATCATTTCTTTATCGGTTACGTGCAGGATCTGATCTTCTCGCCGGGCCTCGATTACATGCGCGACGTGATGCCCGGCCTCCGACCCAACTTCCAGTCATCAAGCATTTTTGCGCAGTTGACTGCAACGCTGAGCGGACGTGGCCTTTGCATCTTGCCCAACTTCATTGCCGCGCGCTTTCCAGACCTGCAGATGGTGCTGGCAGGTGAAGTGGAACTGCGGCGGGGTTACTGGCTGACGAGCCATCAGGACCTTGCCAATGTGCCGCGCGTGCGCTCGCTGATGGATTTCATTCTCACGACGGCGCGCGCCCACCAAAATCTCTTCATCCTCGACCGCAAGACGATCGCCTGAAACGAGCGTCGTTCACATTTCGGCGACACCGTGTCTACGCGTGGCGGATTGGAGAATCCGCACTGCAGCCTATATGACTGACAACAACGATGCCGGCTCAAGTCAGCTGCATCCTTAAACATTTGGAAGGTCATCATGAAAAAGATCGGATTTCTATCCTTCGGACACTGGACGCCCTCGCCCCAGTCGCAGACCCGCTCTGCTGCAGACACCCTGCTGCAATCGATAGACCTGGCCGTTGCTGCGGAAGAACTCGGCGCCGACGGCGCTTATTTCCGTGTCCACCACTTCGCCCGCCAGTTGGGATCACCTTTTCCGCTGCTTGCCGCCGTTGGCGCAAGAACGAAAAGTATCGAGATCGGCACCGGCGTCATCGACATGCGTTATGAGAACCCCTTTTACATGGTGGAGGATGCGAGTTCAGCCGATCTCATCGCCGGCGGACGCCTGCAACTCGGCATCAGTCGCGGTTCTCCCGAACAGGTGATCGACGGCTGGCGCTATTTCGGCTACCGCCCTGCCGAGGGCCAGACCGAGGAGGACATGGCGCGCCAGCACACCGAAGTCTTCCTCGAGCTTCTGAAGGGCGAAGGTTTCGCCGAGCCGAACCCTCGGCCGATGTTTCCCAACCCGCCCGGCCTGCTGCGGCTGGAGCCGCACTCCGAAGGGTTGCGCGAGCGCATCTGGTGGGGTTCCAGCTCCAATGCGACGGCGGTTTGGGCGGCAAAGCTTGGCATGAACCTTCAAAGCTCCACCCTGAAAACGGATGAGACCGGCGAACCCTTCCATGTGCAGCAGGCCGAACAGATCCGTGCTTACCGCGCCGCATGGAAAGAGGCTGGACACGCCCGCGAGCCTCGCGTGTCTGTCAGCCGCAGCATCTTCGCTCTCGTCAACGATCGCGACCGATCCTATTTCGGTTACGGCAGCGAGGGTGACGACAAGATCGGTTACATCGACGACAAGACGCGCGCGATCTTCGGGCGCAGCTACGCCGCCGAACCGGAAGCATTGATCGAGCAGCTAAAAGCCGACGAAGCCATCGCCGAGGCCGACACACTGTTGCTGACCGTGCCGAACCAACTGGGCGTCGACTACAACGCCCATGTTATCGAGACGATCCTCAAACAGGTGGCTCCTGCACTCGGCTGGCGCTAAGTCTTGCAAAACCTGCATCATGCCCACACCGTCACCCCGGATTAGATTCTGGGTGACGGTGCGATCAAGTCTTCGATAGCGCACGATTCCTTTGACGACGCCGAAGCCCCGTGGCCGGATGCAATCCGGCCTGAACGCCTCTGTTTCATTTCACCGCTTTGCCGTAGCGGGCGATGCTTCCGGCCAAAGGCGTGGTGCTGGCGCCGGGATGCTCCGGGCGCTTGTAAACACCATCGCGAACATGGATCGGCTCTTCGAAATGGTCCTTGATCCACGGAATATATTCGAGGATGGTCGATGCCGGATGCCAGTAACTCAGATGCACATGCACCTGGCTCATCTCACCGGCATGCGGAACGACAGGCAGGCGATTGGCGAGCGCGAGGTCAGCGACCTGGATATATTCGGTGATGCCGCCAAGTCGGGTTACATCCGGCTGGACATAGGCAACCGCGCCCGCATCGATAAATGACCGGAACGCATCCACCGTATAAAGCTGCTCTCCGAGAGCGATGGGAATGGATGTGTTGCGTGCCAGCCGCGCGTGGCTGATCACATCGTCGTACCAGAGCGGTTCTTCGAACCAATAAATATCCAGATCCTTTGCCGCCGCGCAGAAGCGCTGGCATGTCGGCAGATCCCATTTGCCGTTGCCATCGATAGCGATGCGTATCGCGGAGCCGAGACGCTTGCGCACCGCCGCGAGGCGTCCGATATCGATATTCGGATCATCATGCCCGACCTTGATTTTCAGGCGGGTAAAGCCTTCCTCTTCAACTGCCTTGGCGCTGCCCGCCAGCAGATTTTCGAGATTGAAGGAAAGCCAGCCTATATCGGTATTGTAGGCTTCGACCCCTGTGGTGTGCGCGCCGCCGAGGTATTGCCAGAGTGGCACGCCCGCCTTCTTCGCCTTCAGATCCCAGAGCGCCACATCGACCGCAGCCAGCGCCAGATGGGTGATGCCCGCGCGGCCGACCCATTGCAGGGACGGATAACGGGCGAGTTTTGTCCACAGCCGCGAATGTTCGGATGCATCCTCGCCGATCAGCAGAGGCGCATAGCAATCGCTGATGCAGGATGTGATCAACCGGTCGGACGGCAGGTGCGCATGGGTGCCGGTGAAGCCGTAGCCCTCAAGGCCGTCACTCGTCGTAATTTTTGCGCCGACGACGCCCCAATGGGTGATGCTGTGGGTGGAATCGGAAATGGATTCCGATGTCAGCGGCAGATGCAGGATGAAAGGTTCGACAGCGGTTATTTTCATGATCGGTCAATTCCTCGACGCTTGAGCAGCCTTTGGGGAGGAATAAACGGAAGTTCCGTTCTGATCGAAGCTCCACCGATCAACCAGTGGAATGTCGCCACGGCCCCGCGATCAATGACCGCAGGAGATGAAGCCTCAGGGGATTGCCCGGCCACCCTCCTCCAGCAGCCAGCTTCCGATGACGGATACAGCTAAAGCAAAATCGACAATTGTAAAATAAAAAATTTTTTATTTTTTATATTCTGTCATTGCCTGTCACTCGCGGTTAGGCGATGGTGTTGCCATGAACACACTGATCAAAGTCACGCTCGCCGACCAAGCGCATCAGGAACTGCGGGCGCGCATCGTCAGCGGCAGATTGCGCGGCGGCGAACGGCTGTTGCCCAACGAACTTGCCGCCGATCTCGGCATCAGCCCCACGCCGGTCAAGGAAGCATGCCTGAAACTCGAGGCAGACGGGCTGGTGGTCAATTCCTCAAGGCGCGGCATGGCAGTACGCGATTTTACCGTGGAGGATGTGGAAGAACTCTACGCCGCCAGAATGCTGCTGGAAAAAGGCGCTGTGGAAGTGGCCTTCGATGCCGGGCAGCTGGACGAAGCCTTGCATGCGCAGCTTCTGGAAAGCCTTGCGAAACACCGTGAATTTGCCACGAGCGCGACGCTGGACGATCTCTCCAAGGCGCTGTTTCACGATCGCAGCTTCCACACGGCCCTTGTTTCGGCCGCGCGCATTCCGGTCATTTCCGGCACGCATGGGCGCATTCTCGACCAGACCCACACGGTTTTCGTATCGATCCTTGGCGACTACGCCCGCTCTGTCGAGGAACACCAGAATATTGCCGACGCCATAGCCGCCCGCAGCAAGGCCCAGATTATCGACGCCCTATGGCGCCATCTGGAGCGTAGCCGGCAGAATACGCTGCGGCAGGTGCGTCTACTGAGAGAGGCCGGCGCCTGAGCGCACCCCCGCAATCTTTTGAAGTCCTGAAAAAACAACAGGCCGGAAATCCGGCCTGTTCCACTTATTCATCGGTCAATCGTCGATCTCAAGCCGTCGCAGCCTGCCGTGCCGCCTTGCGGCGCTCTACGCGGGCGCGGATGGCGTCTACATCCGTTACAGGAGTGGCGGCAAAAAGCTGGCGCGTATAGGCGTGCTTCGGATCGGCAAATAGTTCCTCGCGCGTGCCCTGCTCCACGGCTACACCCTTCGAGATAACCATGACGTCATCGGCGATATAGCGAACGACGGAAAGGTCGTGGCTGACGAAGACGTAGGTCAGCTCGAACTCTTCCTGGAGGTCTCTCAGTAGGTTCAGCACCTGCGCCTGCACTGAAAGATCGAGTGCCGAGACCGGCTCGTCCAGCACCAGAAGTGCGGGGTTGAGCATCAGCGCCCTCGCAATCGCGATGCGCTGCCGTTGGCCGCCAGAGAACATGTGCGGATATCGGTTGAAGTGTTCGGGACCCAGTCCAACCTTCACGAGCATGGCTTCAGCCCGCTCACGACGCTCGGACGCCGGCATTTTGGTGTTGATGACAAGCGGCTCCATCAGCACGTCGCCAACCTTCTGGCGCGGATTGAGGCTACCATAGGGGTTCTGGAACACCATCTGCACCTTGGAGCGCATGTCCGTGCCTGGACGGCGCTTTGCGATATCGACCGGCTGGCCGTCGATCTTCAGCTCGCCACCGGATGCCGGGTCGATCAGCGCGATGATGCGCGCAAGCGTCGATTTGCCGGAACCGGACTCGCCGACGATGGCGAGCGTCTTGCCGCGCTCGACGGCAAAATCGATGCCTTTCAGCGCCTGCACGGTCTTTGCTCCGCCGAACAGGCCGCCCGGAACGTGATAATGGCGGGTAATGCCCTTGCCTTCGACAACGATGCTCATTGAACGCCCTCCTTGCCGAAGAAGTCGGAAACCGTGGGCAGGCGGTCGCCGGTCGCATGTTCCGGCAGCGCGGAAAGCAATGCCTTGGTATAGGGATGTTGCGGCGCCTCAAACAGGCTCAGCACATCCGCTTCCTCCATCTTGCGGCCCTTATATTGCACGACCACGCGGTCTGCTGTCTCGGCCACGACACCCATGTCATGGGTGATGAGGATCAGCGCCATGCCGTATTCTTCCTGCAGATCCATCAACAGATCGAGGATCTGTTTCTGGATCGTCACGTCGAGCGCGGTGGTCGGCTCGTCGGCGATCAAGAGACGCGGTTTGGAAGCGATGGCGATGGCGATCATCACACGCTGGCATTGACCGCCGGACATCTGGTGCGGATATGCATTGAGCTTGGTTTCCGGATCGGGAATACCGACGGACCGGAACAGCTCCAGTGCGCGTGCACGCGCCGCAGACCGGCCCATGCCGAGATTGAGGCGCAGCACCTCCTCGATCTGGAAACCGACCGTAAAGGACGGGTTGAGCGACGCAACCGGCTCCTGGAAGATCATGGTGATCTCGCGGCCGATCAGCTTGCGGCGCTCCTGCGGCGACATGGCCAGCAGGTTTATGCCGTCGAAGATCATCTCGTCGGCGGTGATCGTCGCCGTATCGGGCAAAAGCCCCATGACGGCGAGCATGGAGACCGACTTGCCGGAACCGGACTCGCCGACGATGGCCAGCACTTCATGCTTGTCCACGGAGACGTCGATGCCGTTGACGGCCGTGAACGCGCCGGTGGCGGTGGCAAACTTGACGGTGAGGTTCTTGATTTTCAGCAGGCTCATCGCTTAGCTCCGCTTCAGTTTGGGATCGAGCGCATCGCGCAGCCCGTCACCCATCAGGTTGATGGCGAGCACCGATACGAGGATCGTCAGGCCGGGAAGGGTAACGACCCACCAGGCGCGCAGGATGAACTCGCGGGCTTCGGCCAGCATCGTGCCCCATTCGGATGCGGGCGGCTGCGCGCCCATGCCGAGGAAGCCGAGAGCCGCCGCATCGAGAACGGCAGATGAGAAGGAGAGCGTCGCCTGCACGATCAAAGGTGCAAGGCAGTTCGGCAAAATCGTCTTGAACATCAGCCGGAAATTGCCGGCACCCGCCACACGGGCGGCGGTGACATATTCACGCCGAAGCTCGCTCATGACAGCTGCACGCGTCAGCCGCGCGAAATGCGGCTGATAGACGATGGCAATCGCGATCATGGCGTTGGTCAACCCCGGACCCAGGATCGCAACCAGCACCAGTGCCAGAAGCAGCGATGGAAACGCCAGGATGACGTCCATCACGCGCATGATGACAGTGTCCACCCAGCCGCCGAAGAAGCCGGCGACGAGACCGATGACAATGCCGCCGACAAGGGCGATGGAAACAACGACGACGCCGATGAACAGCGAATATTGCGCGCCATAGATCAGTCGGGACAGCATGTCGCGGCCGACAGCGTCGGTGCCGAGCAGGAATGCGGTACGGCCTCCATCCTGCCAGACCGGCGGGACGAGCAACGCGTCTCTATATTGCTGGGTCGGGTCATGCGGGGCAATCACGGCTGCGAAAACCGCGATCAGAACCAGAAGAAGGAAGACGGCAAGGCCGACGACGGCGCCACGGTTCTGGCGGAAGTAGAACCAGAAATCGGCGATCATCCGGCGGCGGATGGCGGCGTCGGAAAGCCTGACGCCGGGAGCTGTGGTCACATCGCTCATTTGTGACGGATCCTTGGATTGATGAGGCCATAGGTGAGATCGACAAGCAGGTTGACGATCATCACCAGACCCGCGATCAGAAGCAGGCCGCTCTGCACGACCGGATAGTCGCGGCGCGAGATGGAATCGATCATCCACTTGCCGATGCCCGGCCAGGAGAAGATGGTTTCGGTCAGGATTGCACCCGCCATCAGCACACCGATCTGCAGGCCGATGGTGGTGATGACCGGGATCATGGCGTTGCGCAATGCGTGAACGCCGACGACACGGGACGGCGACATGCCCTTTGCACGCGCTGTCCGCACATAATCCTCACCGAGGACTTCGAGCATTGCCGACCGTGTCTGGCGGGCAATAACTGCAAGCGGGATGGTGGCAAGCACCACCGAAGGCAGGATGAGATGTGACAGAGCCGAAGCGAAAGCACCCTTCTGCCCTGAAATCAGGCTGTCGATCAGCATGAAACCGGTGACGGAAGGGAAGAAATACATCAACGAGATACGGCCCGACACCGGTGTCCATTGCAGGATGCCGGAGAACATGATGATAAGCAGCAGGCCCCACCAGAAGATAGGCATGGAGAAGCCAACCAGCGCTGTCGTCATGGAGATCTGGTCGAACCACGAGCCACGGCGGATGGCGGCGATGACGCCGACCGGCACACCGATCAGTGTGGCGAGGATGATGGCGACGAGGCCAAGCTCGACTGTCGCGGGGAAGAGCGCCAGGAACTCGGTCAGAACGGGTTTCTTGGTGACCAGCGAATTGCCTAGATCACCCTGAAGCAGCCGCCCCAGAAAATGGAGATATTGCTGCCAGATAGGCTGGCTGAAGCCGAGCTGTTCGGCAAGTTGTGCATGCCGCTCGGGCGAAATGCCGCGCTCACCCGCCATCAACAGCACGGGATCGCCCGGCAGGACGCGAACGAAGGCAAAGGCAACGATGGTAATCCCGAGAAATGTCGGAACGAGATAGAGAAGTTTGCCGAAAATGAACCGGATCATGGTTTTTTCCTGAAAAGACGCGCGAAAGAACCTGAGTTCTTCCGCGCGTCCTGTTGTTTGGGATTACTCAGCGATATCGACGGATTCGAAGGTGAAGTCGCCAAGCGGGCTCATGGTAAAGCCGGAAACCTTGGCGGACATCGGAACGAACTGCGTGGAGTGCGCAAGCGTCGCCCACGGAGCCTGTTCCTTGAATATCACCTGCGCCTGCTCATAAAGCTTGGTGCGCTCGGCAACGTCAGTGGTCTGCTTTGCCTTGGAAAGCAGTTCGGAGAACTCCTTGTTGCACCACTGAGCACGGTTTGCACCGCCTTCGCCGGTTGCAGCGCAGGAAAGCAGAACGCCCATGAAGTTATCAGGGTCACCGTTGTCGCCGGTCCAGCCAAGGATGACGGCACCGTCGCGGTTCACTTCAGTCGACTTCTTGAGGTATTCACCCCATTCGAAGGAGACGATCTCGGCCTTGACGCCAACCTTCGCGAAATCCGACTGGATCAGCTCGGCGGTGCGGCGGGCATTCGGCATGTATGGACGCTGAACCGGCATCGCCCAGATCTTCATCGTCAGATCCTTGACGCCAGCGGCTTCGAGAGCCTTCTTGGCAGCTTCCGGATCGTATGGATCGTCCTTGATGCTGTCGTTGTAGGACCACATCGTCGGCGGGATCGGATTCTTGGCAACCGTGCCGGCGCCCTGGAATACGGCGTCGATGATCGCCTGCTTGTTCATCGCCATGTTCAGCGCCTTGCGGACTTCCGGCTTGTCGAAAGGTGCAACGGTGGTGTTGTAGGCGAAGTAGGCAACGTTCAGGCCCGGCTGTTCATCGAGCTTGAGGTTGGAGTCGGCACGGATGGTGGCGAGGTCGGCCGGGGCCGGATAAGGCATAAGGTGGCATTCGCCAGCCTTCAGCTTCTGCAGACGAACGGCAGCGTCCGGCGTGATCGCGAAGATCAGATCGTCGATCTTGGGAGCTTCGCCCCAGTAGTCGGCGTTCTTCTGGTAGCGGATGACCGCGTCCTTCTGATAGGCGACGAACTTGAACGGGCCGGTGCCGATCGGCAGGTTGTTGAAGTCTTCCTTGGTGCCGGCCTTATCAAGCGTATCGGCGTATTCCTTCGAAACGATCGAAGCGAAAGGCATCGCGATATTGGCAAGGAACGGTGCTTCAGGACGGGTCAGCACGAACTTCACGGTGTAATCGTCAACCTTGACGATTTCCTTGATCAGCGACGGCATTTCCATAGAGTTGTAATATTCGTAGGTGATGCCTGCGATATACTGGTTCCACGGGTTCTTTGTGTCACCCTGGCGGTTGTAGCTGAAGATCACGTCATCGGCGTTGAAATCGCGGCTTGGCGTGAACTTCTCGTTGGAGTGCCACTTTACGCCCTTGCGCAGGTGGAACGTGTATTCGAGGCCATCGCTCGAAACTTCCCACTTTTCGGCAAGGCCTGGCTCAACTTCGGTCGTGCCCTTCTTGAACTCGGTCAGACGGTTGTAGACCGGATGCGCGGAGGCATCGAAGGTGCCGCCGGCGGTGTAAGGCGAAGGATCGAAGCCTTCCGGAGATGCCTCGGAGCAATAAACGAAGGTCTTCGCCATGGCGGGCACGGCGGAAGCCATCGCAAGCGCAGAGGCTATAAGCAAACTGCGGGTCAGCGTTTTCATCTGGTGGTCCTTTCCCTCTTTTTCTGAGTTTATGCGACCCCGTTTTAAGGGGCCTACCTGTCCTGGTCAGCGACGACGCGGAGCCCCGTGTCGCCGTTCGGTCCTGTGCCTCCCGACCAATTACCCGGCGACCGGCTGGAACAGCCGGTCGAGGTTCTTTTCCGGCGGGCAGAACCAGCGTGGTCCCGCCTCCGTCATATAAGCTATATCCTCGAGACGGACGCCGCATTCCCCATAAACGCACAGCATCGGCTCGATGGAAAAGCACATTCCCGGCTGAAGAGCCGTGGCATTTCCTGCAACGATATAGGGTTCTTCGTGAATATCCAGCCCAAGCCCATGGCCGGTGCGATGCGGTAGACCCGGAACCTGATAATCCGGCCCAAAACCGGCCACCTTCAGGCTGTCGCGCGCGGCCTTGTCCACGTCCGAGCAGGCAGCACCGACCCGGGCCGCGTCAAAGGCAGCAGCCTGCGCGTCCCGCTCGGCGTTCCAGAGAAAACGCTGCCGTTCCGTCGGCTGGCCGAACACATAGGTGCGGGTTATATCCGAACGATAGCCATGAAGGATGCCGCCGAGATCGACCAGCACCATGTCGCCGTCAACAAGCGTCTGCGCATAGGGCACGCCATGCGGATAAGCCGTCGCCTCGCCGAACTGAACCGCCACGAAAAGCGGCTTCATGCCAAGCGCAACATGTGCTGCGTTAACGAAGTCAGCCACTTCCGTGGTGGATATGCCGGGACGCAGCCCCTCGAACACGGCCTTCTGCACGCCGTAGCTCGCATCCATCGCCGCCTGGATGATGGCAATCTCGGCTGCGGATTTGACCTGCCGCTGTGCGACGATCATCGGTTGGGCGGAAATGATGCGGCCTTCCAGACGCTGCATCAGGGCCGATGCGAAAACGAAAGGAGTGGCAGGATCGATCGCGACAAGGTGGCCGGGACAGCCGAGCGCTTCGATGCGCTTTGCCATCAGGTCAAAAGGACTTTCATCCTCTTCCCAGACGGCAACTTCGCCCTCGACACGGATCATCGTCCGTAGTTTCGGCTCTTCAAACGCCGGACTGACATAGACCGGCTTGCCTTCTGCCGGCACCAGGGCGCCGTGAATGCGCTCCGAAAGACCAAGCGACAGGCCAGTATAATAGGTCAGCGACGATGATGCATCGAGCCAGACCGCCTTGATATTTTGCTGGATTAGCTGCGCTTGCAGGCCGCGCAACCGCAACCCGAGCTCGTCTTCAGCGATCGATGAAACCGCGATCGGCTGAAACCGCTTCAGCGCCTCTTGAAAGTCTGCCATTCTCTCCCCGCCGCTTTCAGGCGCACAGACACAAGCGTGTCGGCAACTCCCAAGCGTTCTTTTGCCAATGCTTAAACACAGGCCGGGGGCTAAGCAATGGGCCAACACCATGCACCGCCACAAAACTGTGCATATTCATCTAGACATAACGAAATCGTGATCGACACGCGCCCGATTTCGACAATCATCGCCTTGACGGGAAAATCAGAAATCCCCCGGAAACTTAAGGGGAAAAGCGGGGTATCGGTCATCCGGGCGCAGACGGCGCGCAGAAACCTCACCGCAAGATGCATTGTAAAAAGAAGCCCAGAAAAGGAAAAAGCCTGCCGCGGGAGGAGGTGCGGCAGGCTTCAAACTTGATCGGTGATTGGGAGGAGGAGTACCACCGATCCGCATCGAGCGACACTGGGAGGAGGAGTGCGTCGCTTCGATGATTTGAATATAGCGGTATCCGCGATTTTTAACAGAGCAAGTCTCGCAATGCAGCATTGCATTTTTGCATAGCTCGAAAATTCCTGCTTTGTTTTTTAGCACTCCGGCAGAAAACGTTGGAAATCAACTTTCCCGATGCACTTGGAAACCGGCAAAGGACTGGTTGACCGGCATGAGTTCGAGGCTGTTGATGTTGATATGTTTGGGCTGCGAGGCGACCCAATGGATCGTATTGGCGATATCCTCGGCCGTGATCGGATTGACGCCCTTGTAAAGATTGTCCGAGGCGTCCTGATTGCCGCCGGTGCGAACAAGCGTGAATTCCGTTTCGCACATGCCCGGTTCGATCGAGGTGACGCGCACGCCCTTGCCATGCAGGTCGGAGCGCAGACCGAGCGAGAATTGCCGCAGGAAGGCTTTCGTTCCGGCATAGACATTGCCGCCCGCATAGGGCCAGTGTGCAGCTACCGAGGAAAGGTTGATGACAATGCCCTTGCGGTCGATCAACGTCGGCAAAAGATGGTGGGTGATGTTCAAAAGACCGGTGATGTTGGTGTTCACCATGGTCTGCCAGTCTTTCAGCGGCACCTGCGGTGCAGGTGCGGTGCCGAGCGCAAGCCCCGCATTGTTGACGAGAATATCGATGTCCCGGAAACCTTCCGGCAAAGCCGCAAGTGCCTTTTTAGTGGCATCTTCGTCGGTAACATCGAAGGCAGCGCCGTGAAAGGCGGAGCCGAGTTCTTGCGCCAGAGCCTCCAGCCGTTCCGCTCGCCGACCTGTGCCGATGACCTTCCAGCCTTCCTTGACGAAGCGCCGCGCCGTGGCCTGTCCGAAGCCGGACGTGGCGCCGGTGATGAGGATGGTACCGCTCATGATGATGTCTCCAGTAAATTCGTTCTGTCGGGATCAGTCTGTGTCAGTAATTTTTCAGCGGCGGCCGCCAGACAGCGCTTATACGCCTCGAGATCCGTATAAAGGGCCTCTGCCGTCGCGTTGCCAACGATGACGACGCCGCCACGCCGCAAAATTCCGCCGTGCAGCATGAGATTGTCGACCATGTCGAAATTCTCGATCGACAAACCGTCCGGGCCGCGATAGCGCCCTGTTTCATCGATTGCGGCAACACCGTTATATTGCGCCTTGATACGGGTGAAGTGATTGGCCGCGACATTGGTGTAGGCGAAAACCGGCTTGCCCAGCGCGCACATGAACCCCAGTTCGTAGCTCGTTCCCGTATCGGCGGCGATGCCGCGGAACGGCGTGAGATTGGCGATGACCGCATCCGCTTCCAGCATCATCCGCTCGTCTATGGCATTGATGTTGCAGCCGTGGCCGATTTTCGTGTCCGCGGGCGGAATTTCCAAATCGCCCGGCGAAAGCGGCGTAAACCCGGCCTCGCGTGCAAGCGAGGCCTTGAGGTCGAGCATTTCACGGGCATTCGGGAGGAAGACCTCCGGCCCGGCGAGATAGATTTTCTTTGTCATAGGAAATTTCATACAATTTGGAGAAACAGGATTTCCGCAAACCTAACCCGGAGACTTTCGCAAACGCAAGTACCAAGCGGACATGCGCCAAGGCGCGTCGGAGCGACCTACAAAACGGTATCGTCAAACCTGTCTTTCCGTTATAGCCGGGGAACGAACTGGACATTCCCGGAGCAAGACAATGGCAGCAACCATCCGTTATCACGAAGGCGATATTTCCGCCGCAGATGCCGCACGCTACCTTGGCGCCATCGCAATCGATACGGAAACACTGGGGCTGGTGCCACGCCGCGACCGTCTCTGTGTCGTTCAGCTTTCTCCTGGAGACGGTACGGCGGATGTCATCCGCATCGCCGCCGGCCAGAAGGAAGCTCCAAACCTCACCCATATGCTTGCAGACCCTGCCCGGCAGAAGATTTTTCACTATGGCCGTTTCGATATCGCCGTTCTGTTCCACACGTTCGGTGTGACGACGACGCCGGTTTTCTGCACCAAGATCGCCTCCCGCCTGACCCGCACCTATACCGACCGGCACGGGCTGAAGGACAATCTGAAGGAAATGCTTGAGGTCGACATCTCCAAAGCGCAGCAATCGTCCGACTGGGCAGCAGAAAAACTGTCACCCGCACAGCTCGAATATGCCGCCTCCGACGTGCTGCATTTGCATGCGCTGCGCGACAAGCTGACCCACCGCCTCGTGCGTGATGGTCGCCTCGATCATGCCGATGCCTGTTTCGCGTTTCTGCCGACCCGTGCCAAGCTCGATCTTCTGGGCTGGGACGAAACGGATATCTTCGCCCATAGCTGAGCGGTTTCACGCTTCGTTTAAGGACTGATTTACCGAAACTGCCTATTCTCGGCCGCAACTTTGGGTGGCCGGGGACTTCCAGATGATTACACCGTTGCAGCAGACGGCAAGCATTGCAGTCAGCGACCTCATGCGGTCGATGGTGGAAACCATTGAGGAGCGCCATCGCGAAGAGCAGGAAAAAGCGAACGGCACCAAAAAAGACGAGACGATAAAGACCCAGCCGCAGCCGGACCAAAGCCATCGCGTTGCCAATGAAAAGATAAGCGCCTATCTGTTCGGCGCCATGAAGCCTGATGGCGATGCCTTCGCCTCGCTTGTCTCCCGTTTCTCGTCTGCGCTTGGCATCACCCAGGAAAACGATGAATCGAACGCCGCTTTCGCGCAAAGGCTTCAGGACGCGCTGACCCTGACCGACGGCTTTGAAAAAACCGATGCGGAAGGAAAAGCCACGACGATTTCGCTGAAATCCTTCGGCGTTTCGGAAGCGCAGGTCGTGGAAGTCCTGAATAACGGCGTAACTGCCAAGACCGCGCCCATGGCAGCACTTGCCGCACGCATTGCCCAAAATGCCGGCCTGAGCGGCAAGGAAGAAGATTTCGGCGTGCAGATGTCGAAAGCAATCATGGCAGTGCGCGCCACCGCACCCAAAAATGTCAATGATCTCGAAGAATCGACTGGCCTCAAGGAACTTGGTATTTCCGCGCAGCAGATGATCGCCGCAATCGCAAACCCATTTGGCGATGCGGCGCGCGCCGTGAAGAATGCGCTGAACGATCAGGCGCAGGGCACCCAATTCATGACACGGGAAACCATGAAGGTCATCCAGCGCCTGGAAGACGTCGCCGATCCGAAAACCAAGGAAGAATTGCAGGCCGAACGCGGCAAAAACCGCATGGGCGAAATCAACGATGCCGAAGTTGCGGCGGAGCGGGAAGAGGATATCCAGACCCGAGACGCACAGGGCAAGCTGGAGGATGTGCAAAAACTTCAGGACGTCGTGAAGGAACACATAGACGCTGCCGCCGAAGAAAAAGCGCAAGGCACTGACGGGCAAGGCCCGGTCGATATTTCATCCGAAATCGCCCTGATCTCCGTGCTCGCGGCAACGCCATCAAGCGAAACGGCCCCGGCTGAAAATGACAACGAACCCGCAGAGACAGACGCCGCAACCAAGACGGAAACCGATCAGAAAGACGACGCCGAAAAACCGCTTGATGCTCAGGCAGTCGTCGATAACGCCCGCAGCGCCATTTTGCCGATCTCGATAGACGACAATGGAATTTATGCGCTGCTGAAGAAGAAGGCGGCATGATCTCGCCGCTACCGATAGTCACTTGAGCGAAACATGATGTGAGTTCAAACATGTCTCAAATTTCCGGCATATCCGGCAGCGCCGGCCTCGATGCCGAACCAAATGCGGCGCAAGCGCTGCTCTCCATCGCCGCTCCGCCGCTGGCGCCGAATGACGACAATTTCGTTGCCGCAAGCGAGGAAGACAACCTCATCGCCCCCGTTGAAAATCGCCCCGAGAGAGGTTTTCCCAAGGCAAGCTGGCTCGACGCGATGCCGCCGGAAGCCTTTGAGGCAGCGGACAGCGAACCGGACCATATTTCATCGGTCAATTCCGACGATAACGGGCTTTACCGCATGTTCATCAGCGTCTCTCCCTGATTGCCATATCGACACGATTTTTATGGTTAGCGAATTCTTAATATCTACGGCCCAGACTTAGGGTTGATGATTCTGTGTGCATCGCGAAGAGCTGGCATTCCTGCCAGCGACGCACACGGCGCTCCCGCATGAGCGGGCGAGATGACACCTGTACATCACCGGCGCGGCAATCTTTCAACATAGGCCAAATGCGGATCAGAGAGCCAAGGGACTGGCCCTTTCGCAGCCAGCGGCGGTAATCGATAGGAACGGAGCGCAGCATGTTACCGCCTGTACCGAAAATTCCGGCAGCCGATGCCGCCTATGGAGCCGCAGCCTCGCAGACGCAGCGCGGGGAGCCGAAGGAGGCCGTGCAGCCGCAGGCAAGCAATCTTGCTCCCGACAATGGCAGCAGTCTTTTCGCCAAAGCCGCAGTCACCTCTCTCGCCAGCGAATATCAGCTTTCCCGCAGCACCGCCGTTCTGGCGGAGGCGCTTGGCAAGCTGATGAACCTCCCAAGGCGCGACGGCGAAGCCATTCAAACCTATGTGATGCGTCTGACGGATGCGCTGCGCGCCCTGCCCGCACCGCAGCGCCTGGCGCTGGAACAACAGGTCAGCAAAGTCCTGCAGGGGTTGAGCCTTTCGATGCTCGCAGAAATCCTGAAACAGCCAACCGGGCCGGATGCCGCAAGGCTTGCGCTGCTGATCGAACTTTCCCGCTACAAGGGAACGGATCTTGCGGCGAAGGCGGTGGTGTCCTCTTATCAGCAGAACAACTCGGCCAATCCGGTGACCGCGCAGCCAGTACAAGCGAGACAGCAGAACGGCCCGAGCCAGAGTGCTGACGGCCGCCCAAACCCGGCAACGACCACCACAACAACAGCACAACCGGCAACCGCCGCCGCGCCCGGCCGGCTGTTGCCTATGCTCATCGGCCCGCTTGCCCAAAACGCCGCCGCAATAAAAGCCATGGTTGCGGCGCAGGCAGCGCCGCAAGGCCCGCAGGCCAATCTTCCCGCCCCACCTGCCGACATGTCCGACTCTCCGCACGATGCGGCAAAACCGGAAGGGAAAGCCGCCGAAAGCACCGTACGCTCGCCTCAGCCGCAAACGGGCAGCACAACAAAAGAAGCTTCGACAGATGCCCGCCCGGCAAATCCGCCACGGGCTGAGAACGCCGAGATGCGCCCTGCACTTCAGCATCGGGACACGATGAAGCTGGAGCCGCGGGAAACCCGCACTACCTTGAACCCGCCATCCGGCCAGTCCACGGCTGGCGCCAAGGATATGGAAAACCTGCTCCTTGCTGCAGTGGCCGGCAAACTTCCCGTCAAGGCCACCACCGCTGCCCAGCTTTCCGCCACGCCACCGGGCGCCATACCGCAACCACTCGAAGAGCAGCCTGCCGAAAAAACTGCCCTCGCAACGCCCATCCACCCGACCGGGGAGGATGCGGAGACGATTACCAACCGGCCAGAAGCCCAGCCCATGCCGCGCGCCGCTCTCGACCCGGAAGCAAGAATGGCGATGCTGGAACAAACGGCTTCGCAATCGCTGATCGCTGCGGCTCTGGCAAAAGACGGCACGCCGTTACCGCTCGTCGCATACCCACCGGCGGAAGAGGACCACGAATCGGAAACGCCGCATCGCGGGCGTGGTCCATTTTCCGAGGATGAAGCGAATGGCGATGCGGAGGGCGAAAATCCCGACGGTCAGGACGAGATGGAAGAGCGGGTGGCCGCCAATGACGAGATTGGCGATGGGGAAAATCCGCGGACAGCGGCTTTCGGCGACAGTGCGGAAAATTATTACCTCAAGATGAGTGGCATGCACTGAATTCCGCGCCGCCCATTGGCCTATGCCACGAACACTGCAGCCAACAAAAAACCCGCCGGAAAATTCCGGCGGGTTCTTTATATCAAACGATCTCTAGCGATTATTCGCTGCGGTTCTTCAGAGCCGCACCGAGGATGTCGCCGAGCGAAGCGCCAGAGTCGGACGAACCGAACTGTGCGACGGCTTCCTTCTCTTCAGCGATTTCCAGAGCCTTGATCGAAAGCATGACCTTGCGGTCCTTCTTCGAGAAGTTGACGACGCGAGCGTCGAAAACCTGGCCAACTGCGAAACGCTCCGGACGCTGATCGTCACGATCGCGTGCGAGGTCGTTGCGGCGGATGAAGGAGGTGATGTCCTCGTGGTTGACGAGCTTCACTTCCACGCCACCGTCGTTAACGGCGATGACTTCGCACGAAACGACTGCGTTCTTGCGCAGGTCGCCGGACGTTGCGGCTTCACCGACAGCATCCTTGCCGAGCTGCTTGATGCCGAGCGAGATGCGTTCCTTCTCGACGTCAACATCGAGAACGACGGCCTTGACCACGTCACCCTTGTTGAACTCTTCGATGACCTGTTCGCCCGGACGGTTCCAGTCGAGATCCGACAGGTGAACCATGCCGTCGACATCGCCTTCGAGGCCGATGAACAGGCCGAATTCGGTCTTGTTCTTGACTTCGCCTTCGACTTCAGTGCCGGCCGGATGGCTGAAGGCAAATGCCTGCCACGGGTTTTCCAGCGTCTGCTTGAGGCCGAGCGAGATACGGCGCTTGGACGGATCGACTTCGAGAACGACAACGTCAACTTCCTGGCTCGTGGACAGGATCTTGCCGGGATGTACGTTCTTCTTGGTCCAGGACATTTCGGAAATGTGGATCAGGCCTTCGATGCCCGGCTCCAGCTCGACGAATGCACCGTAGTCGGTGATGTTCGTGACCGTACCGGAGATCTTCTTGCCAACCGGGTACTTGGCGGAGATGCCATCCCACGGATCGGACTCGAGCTGCTTCATGCCGAGCGAGATACGGTGGGTTTCCTGGTTGATGCGGATGATCTGAACCTTGACCTGCTGGCCAATGTTGAGGATTTCCGAAGGATGGTTGACGCGGCGCCATGCCATGTCGGTAACGTGCAGCAGGCCGTCGATGCCGCCGAGGTCAACGAACGCACCGTAATCGGTGATGTTCTTGACGACGCCGTCAACAACCTGGCCTTCTTCGAGGTTCTGAACGATTTCAGAACGCTGCTCGGCGCGGGACTCTTCGAGAACCGTGCGGCGCGAGACAACGATGTTGCCGCGACGCTTGTCCATCTTGAGGATTTCGAAGGGCTGCGGGTTGTGCATCAGCGGGGTAACGTCGCGGATCGGACGAATGTCGACCTGCGAACGCGGAAGGAAGGCAACGGCGCCGTCCAGATCGACGGTGAAACCACCCTTGACCTGGTTGAAGATAACGCCTTCGACGCGCTCGCCAGCTTCGAACTTGGCTTCGAGCTTGACCCAGCTTTCTTCGCGGCGAGCCTTCTCGCGCGACAGAACGGCTTCGCCGAGTGCGTTTTCGATGCGCTCAACGTAAACTTCGACTTCGTCGCCGACCTTCAGCGTGCCGTCCTTGGACTTCGCGCCGAATTCCTTCAACGGTACGCGGCCTTCAACCTTGAGGCCAACGTCGACGATGGCAACGTCCTTCTCGATTGCCGTTACGATACCCTTGGCAACATAGCCTTCGGCAAGATCGTTAGAGGCAAAGGATTCTTCGAGAAGCGCTGCGAAATCTTCGCGCGTGGGGGTAGATACTGACATGAAATCTCCTGATTGCATCCGCGCGAGAGCGAATACAAAAGCGCCGGTGGGCTAGCGTTGTTGATACCCGAACCCATGCCCGCCTTTTTAAAAGGCTTCCCGGCGCAAGGACATGTCTTCAGGCAATTCCGGACTAAACGCGGACCGATTCAAGCGGTTCCGCGAAAAACCTGTTTCTTCAGGGCGGCGTCGATAATCATCCGCGCGGCCTGAAACGCCGCCTCTATACTCATTTCCGACGTATCTAGCAAGTGCGCGTCTTCAGCCGGTTTCAACGGGCTGTCGGCTCGGCCCATGTCGCGCTCGTCGCGTTTCTTCACCTCGGCGAAAATGGCGTCGTAATCGGCAAAGCTGCCGTTGGCGACGATTTCATCATAACGCCTGCGTGCCCGCACGTCCGGCGAAGCGGTGACGTAGAGCTTCACCGGCGCATCCGGGCACACCACCGTGCCGATGTCGCGGCCATCCAGAACCGTGCCCGGCTCCTTTGCCGCAAACCGCTGCTGCGCTGTCACGAGCGCGCGCCTCACCGGCGTCATCACCGCAATCCTGGACGCCGCCTCGCCGATATCGTGCCTTGAAAGCACCGCGCGGTCGAGGCCGGCAAGATCGAGTTGCACCGCCACCTTTTCAGCGACGTTCTCGTCATCGAGCGGCAGGCCGGCGTCAAGAAGTGCCTTGGCCGTGGCTCTGTAGGTCAGCCCGGTGTCGAGATGATGGAAACCATAGGTCTCCGCAATCTTGCGTGACAAGGTCCCTTTGCCCGCCGCAGCTGGCCCATCTATGGCAATCGTAAAGGTCATGAAGCTTTCTGCCTGTGCGTCCATCATTAATACAGTAGAGTGCGTCGGCCTCCTATCTTTATGAGCAGCCTGGCATACAAGTCGCATCATGGGAGGACGGCCTCCAAAGTTTGTCTTTGACACGAAAGACCGCAACGATTAAGGGGACCGGCTAGAAATTTTACCGTCTATGCCGGTTTTACGGCGTACACACCGAAACTCATTCGACAATTTGAGGCTTAGACAGTGGCAAAAGCGGACCTTGGTACCAAGCGCACAGACCCCGATACCGGCAAGAAGTTCTACGATCTGAACCGCGACCCGGTCGTTTCTCCCTATAGCGGCAAGTCCTGGCCGCTCTCCTTCTTTGAAGAAAGCACCGCTCAGGCAAAGCTCGAGCAGGCTGAAGAAGAAGAAGTCGCGGAAGTCGATGCCGAAAACACGGAAGTCGAACTCGTATCGCTGGAAGACGCCGACGGCGACAACAGCGGCGACGATATCCCGGACCTGGGCGACGATGACGACGACGTGGAAATCGGCGACGACGACGACACCTTCCTCGAAGCCGACGAAGACGACGATGACGACGACATGTCCGGCATCATCGGCGTACCGGGCGACGACGAAGAAGCTTGATCTTATTGAATAAACCAGCCCGGCGACAAAAAAATGAAGCCGGGCTGTTTTTTGTGCTTGCACTCTTCGATTAGCCGAAGTAGTAAGCCGCCACCGAACGGAACAACAGCCGCTTCGGTTCCCGGAACCGGACGAAATGCCGGAACCCTTATGGGGCTATAGCTCAGCTGGGAGAGCGCTTGCATGGCATGCAAGAGGTCAGCGGTTCGATCCCGCTTAGCTCCACCAAACCTTCTAAAATACAAATTTCCATCGTCCAGCACGGGCTTTCGTGCGGTATTGTCTGTTCTTCGCGTTGACTATTGCAAGAGAGCCCGCACATCCTGCCCGTTGATCCGGCATTCCACCGACGGAACGCCGCCGCCTTCTTCCAGCACCCGGCATTCCAGATATTTGCCGCGCAGGCGGTTCTCCAGCGCCTTGAAGGCGTTCAGGCCGCAGGCATAACGGCGGCCGTCAGGCCCGGCGCAAACCCGGTTGCGGTCGATGTCTTCCACGCCGGCGAGGCGGAACTCCTGTCCTTTGAAGGTGAAGCGATTGTTGGACGCAACGCGCAGGCGCTGATCCGCGTATATTTTCAGGGGGTATGGATCAGGCGGGGTCGGAATACGCTCATAATTCTGATGGCGGGGATCGACCCGGACCGGAGAGGTCGTCCACAGCGTTTCCGTGTTTGCGGAGAGGCCAGTCGCTGGATATGCCGCCTCGCCATTCATGAGCGAGGCGATGCGGATGCCGGCTATACCAAGCCCCGTGACCAGCACGATCTGAAACAGCAAAATGAAAACCTGCCGAACCATGTCACCGCACATCAAAAAAATCGACAAGAAATAGATCGGCGTTTTTCAAGACAGACCGAACGCGATAAATATTACATCAATAAAATCTTGCGCGAGGTGATGTCTCGCACCGTGCCCATCGCCATGATTGGAATGCGGTCACCATCAAGGATAACCCTGCCCGTTGTCCGCAGCCAGCGAAAATCGCCGGATTTGAGTTCGATGCGGTATTGCTGATCATAGAACACGCCGTTCGTCAGCGAGTTGTAAACCGCCTTGGCCACACGCGCGCGAGAGCCGCTTTCGATCTGATCTATGAAATCCTCCACGGGAATGCCGCGGGCGGCTTTCTCTTCGGAAAATTCGCGCAGGCGAGCCGCCACAGCATCCAGATAAACCAGATTCTGCCCCACGTTCCAGGTGTAATAACCCACAAGTGTTTCTTCGAGATATATATCCTCTAACATCGGCCTTCTACATTATGGATGCTTTTGACGCGGGTCTTAACATAAAGGACGATACGCGACTAACCACAAGCACTTATTCTTTTGTCTGATCACTACGTAAAGTTTTACATGCGCGGCGGCATCCGCGTTTCCCAGCCCGCTTGTTGGCGAACAGGCATTCCTGTGCCAAAGAAGGTCGATACCGACGCCATCTACCAGAGGAGCCGCCGTGACCATAGGGCTTGCCCACGCCGAACTCATCGCCGTCGTCACCGCCATCACCACGGACGAGCCGCGGGTGATGACCGTGCGGGCGGGCGCGGCACTTCCATCAGGGCCGTTTGAATTCGGACACAGGACGCTTCAGAGCGGGTTGAGAGAGTGGATACACGAACAGACACATCATCCCGTCGGCTATCTCGAACAGCTCTACACCTTCGCCGACCGGGACCGCAACAATGACATTCTTGGCGGAAGAACCATATCGATCGGTTATCTCGGGCTGGTTCGCGAACAGGAGCCACCTGGCAATGGCCGCCCTCTCTGGCATGGCTGGTACGAGTATTTTCCCTGGGAAGACCATCGGCAGGGCCGGCCGGCGGTTCTGGACACAATCATCGAAAAGCTGCGCTGCTGGGCGGATTCCGACCCTGCCTGCAAAGGCCAGCGCCATTTACGCGCCGACTTCACCTTCGGCCTTGATGGCGGCGGCTGGAACGAGGAACTGACACTTCAGCGCTACGAATTGCTCTATGAGGCCGGACTGGTCGAAGAAGCCCAGAGTGAGCCTCGGATCAATTTCGGCAGACCGATGTTTGCCGATCACCGCCGCATTCTTGCCACCGGCATCGCGCGCCTCCGGGCTAAGATCAAATACCGGCCTGTAGTTTTCGAACTGATGGCCGACGCTTTCACCCTGCTGCAATTGCAGCGCGCGGTGGAGGCGCTCGCCGGTCTGACGCTGCACAAGCAGAACTTCCGCCGGCTGATAGAACAGCAGCAGCTGGTGGAAGAAACTGGCGACATGGCGACCGAAACCGGCGGACGCCCTGCAAAGCTCTTCCGATTCCGCCAGACCGTTGTGGATGAACGCGCCCTTTCCGGAACCAAACTGCCACTCTCTCGCAATTGACATATGCTCACAATGAGAATATCTGTTTGCCGTAGATATACTCAAATAGAGTATAAATGGGAGAGTGCCGTGAACGAACAAATATCTGCCGCAAGCCTTTACGACCGCGTCAGCCGCGTCATTCCCAAGCCGGAATGGATGGGTTTTCAGGATGATGTGGAGGCGATCCTCGATCTGAAGCGCAGGCGCAACGCCGTCATCCTCGCCCATAATTACCAGACGCCGGAAATCTTCCACGGCGTTGCCGATATCGTTGGCGATAGCCTCGCCCTTGCGCGCAAGGCAATGGAAGTAGAAGCGGATGTGATCGTTCTCGCCGGCGTGCATTTCATGGCCGAGACGGCAAAGCTGCTCAATCCGGGAAAAACCGTGCTTATTCCGGATATGGCCGCCGGCTGCTCGCTCGCCGATTCTATCACGCCCGAAGACATCGCACTTCTGCGCAAGGCCTATCCCGGCGTTCCTGTTGTCACCTACGTGAATACCTCGGCGGCGGTGAAGGCGGCTTCCGACATATGCTGCACCTCCGGCAATGCCCGCCAGGTGGTGGAATCGCTTGGCGTGCCGCGCGTGCTGATGCTGCCGGACGAATATCTGGCGAAGAATGTGGCGCGGGAGACCAATGTCGAACTCATCGCATGGCGCGGCCATTGCGAGGTGCATGAGCTTTTCACCGCCGACGACATCAGGGAATTGCGCGAAAGCCATCCCGGCATTACCGTTCTCGCGCATCCCGAATGTCCGCCCGATGTCGTCGAGGCCGCAGATTTTTCTGGCTCGACCGCTGTCATGTCGGACTACGTCGGCCGGGAAAGACCGGCCCGCGTGGTGCTTTTGACGGAATGCTCGATGAGCGACAATGTCGCCGTGCATCATCCCGATGTCGAATTCATCCGCCCCTGCAACCTCTGCCCGCACATGAAGCGCATCACGCTCGGCAATATCCGCACAGCGCTTGAAGAAAACCGCCACGAGGTGACAATCGATCCGGCTGTTGCGGTCGCCGCCCGCCGCGCGGTGGAAAGGATGCTGGCGGTATGAGTGACGCTCTGTCGCAATATGCGGGCAGGACGGTCATCGTCGGCAGCGGTATTGCCGGCCTGATGGCAGCATTGACGCTCGCACCGCAACCGGTCCTGCTTCTGACCCGCGGCGCGCTCGGTGGCGAAACGTCCAGCGCCTGGGCGCAGGGCGGCATTGCCGCAAGCCTTGGCGCTGACGACAGCACTGCACTGCATCTTGGCGATACGCTCGCCGCAGGCGACGGCCTCTGTGACGCGGCTATGGCAGCAGATATCGTCTCCACTGCCCCCGCCGTCATCGATGCCCTGGAACGAGCCGGAGTTCGTTTCGATCGCGATGCACAAGGCAGGCTCGTTTTCGGGCTGGAAGCCGCTCATGGCCGCCGGCGCATCCTGCATGCCGAAGGTGATGGCTCGGGCGCGGCCATTGTGAGGGCTCTTGCAGCCGCCGTTCTCAACACGCCGTCCATCGCAGTCCTGGAAGGTGCGGAGGTGCGCCGGCTGCTGACAGAAGGCGGGGCCATAGCCGGTCTCATCTGCGCCGGGCAAAAGGGCAGCTTTGTTCTGCCGGCCACAAATGTCATTCTTGCGACCGGTGGCCTCGGCGGACTGTATGAGGCCACCACCAATCCCACCGGCAATTTCGGACAGGGGATCATGCTCGCCGCGCGCGCCGGAGCCATCCTCACTGATATGGAATTCGTCCAGTTCCACCCAACGGCGCTTTCCTCTCCCCGGCGGCCGCTAGCTCTGGTCAGCGAGGCGGTGCGGGGCGAAGGTGCCGTTCTTCTCAATGAAAGCGGCGAACGTTTCATGGCGACCGTTCCGGGTGCAGAACTTGCCTCCCGCGATATTGTCGCCCGCGCCATCGACCGGGAAATCCTGCGCGGCGGCAAAGTCTTTCTCGATGCCCGCAAGGCGATCGGCAGCGGTTTTTCGGCGCGTTTCCCGTCAATCGACCTGCTATGCCGCGAGGCTGGTATAGACCCCGCCCGCGAACTCGTGCCCGTCCGTCCCGCCGTGCACTACCACATGGGCGGCGTCGCCACGGATGGTAATGGCCGTAGTTCCGTGCCGGGCCTATGGGTTGCGGGCGAAACCGCCTGCACCGGTCTTCACGGGGCTAACCGGCTGGCCAGCAACTCCCTGCTGGAGGCGGCTGCCATGGGCATGCGTGCGGCAAAAGACATTGCCGCCCGACCGGCATCAAAACGGGTGACAGCTGTCACGCCATTCGCAACGCCTGTTCTTTCGGCAGCAGACCCGTCTATCGTCCGGCCCATCGTCTCCCGCCATCTCGGCATCGCCAGACATGAAGCGGGGTTGATCAGCGCGATCAGCGAACTTCTCCCACTGGCCGAACAGAACGGCCCGGCATCCGATCCCGCCATCGTCGGGCTCGCAATCGCCGTCTTCGCCGCCTTGCGAAGAGAATCGCGCGGGGCCCATTTCCGCAACGACTTCTCGGAAAAGGACGCGACCGCCACAAGGCGCAGGCTTTGCCTGTCCGATGTCATCGCCATTGCCCATGACCTCTCATCGTCCAATCTTTTTTCTTCCAGCATTGCGCGGAGCGCCTGACATGACCCTCACCCCTCTGCCACGCATTATCGTGGAGCCGCTTGTCCGCAACGCCCTTCTGGAAGACCTGGGTCTGGCGGGCGACATCACGTCCGCCGCAGTCATCCCCGCCGGTCATCGCTCAGTCGTCGTCATGGCGGCGCGTGAACCGGCTGTCATCGCCGGTCTTGACGCCGCAGAACTGGCTTTCGAGTTGGTGGACCCGACAATCGTGATGAGGCGTCAGGTGCAGGATGGCGCGGCGGTCGCTCCGGGCGATATTATCGCGACAATCGAGGGTCCCTCGCGCGGTCTTTTGACGGCGGAGCGCACCGCCCTTAATTTTCTCGGCCATCTCTCAGGCATCGCGTCCGTCACCGCCACAATTGCTGCCGCCATCTCCGGCACCAGAGCCTCGGTTGCCTGCACCCGCAAAACGACGCCGGGCCTCAGGGCGCTGGAAAAATATGCCGTGCGCGCCGGCGGCGGCATGAACCACCGTTTTGCCCTTTATGATGCTGTTCTCATCAAGGACAACCACATCGCCGTTGCCGGCGGCGTGCGTGACGCTATCCGCAGCGCCAAGGCGAGTGTCGGACATCTGGTCAAGATCGAGGTGGAGGTCGATACGCTCTTGCAATTGCGCGAGGCGATGGAGGAAGGGGTCGACGCGGTTCTACTCGACAACATGCCGCCGGAACAGCTGCGCGAGGCGGTGCAGATCGTCGCCGGACGCGCCATCACCGAGGCCTCCGGACGCATCACCCCTCAAACCGCAGCAGCCATTGCAGCAACCGGCATCGATCTCATCTCCGTCGGCTGGCTGACCCACAGCGCGCCGGTTCTGGATATCGGGCTGGACTTTCAAAGCCAAAGCTGACGAAAGCAAGGAGACCGGAACAAAATCCTCGATTAACCGTTAATTCCCTGCCTGGGGTCAAGAGGCGGGGGGATCAGTGCGCGCAAAAGCCTGTCCATATGCCTGCGGACCTCTCTCACAAAGGAAAGGCCTGTTATGGAAGACGCACAAATCGGCTGGATTGCAGCAATCATCATCGGCGGCGTAGCCGGTTGGCTTGCCGAACAGTTCATGAAAAGCAACATGGGTCTTTTCATGAACATAATTCTCGGCATCGTTGGCGCCATCGTCGCCAATTTCCTGCTTGGGCTTGTGGGCATTTCGCTCGGAGGCTGGATTGGATACCTTATCGCCGGTTTCATCGGCGCATGCATTCTCATTGCCATCGGGCGCGCATTTCGCCGATAGAGGGAGGACACAATGAGCTTTTTCGACAAGATCAAGAACGCGATTTTTGGCAAGGCAGAGGCTGCACCGCAGACTTCGGCGCCAGCTGGTGCGCCCACGACAAGCGCAAGCCCGGCCGCTCCGGCTCAGCCAGCAGCACCCGCACCGACCGCCGCTGCTCCGGCATCCACCGGCAGCGTCGATGTCGCATCCATTCTGGACGCGGCGGTCAAGCAGAACGGGCAGAAACTCGACTGGAAACATTCGATCGTCGATCTTCTGAAAGCGCTCGATCTGGACAGCAGCCTAACCGCTCGCAAGGAACTGGCAAGCGAACTCGGCTATACCGGTGATACCTCGGACTCAGCCACAATGAACATCTGGCTGCACAAGGCTGTCATCAAGAAGCTGTCTGAAAACGGCGGCAAGGTTCCGGCAGAACTTCTGCATTGAACCAGTGACCGGGAGAACCGCGATGGACGACTATTCAAACTTGCGAGAGCAGATCGGCCAGGACCTCGACACCCTGCACAGGACCGAGAATCCGAAATCGATTTTCGAGATTGCCGACGACTATCTTCTGGGAAACCCAAATCTCAAGAGAGCGCTGGTTGAAGACATCATCAAGGAAGAAGCGGACAAGCGCGGCATCGCGATCCACTGAAACCGCGCGTGTCAATCGCGGCGATTTCTACAAGAAGGGCGGCATCCAGATAGGACGCCGCCCTTTTTTTGCCCCGTGCCCCGAAGCGTTATTTTTCCGGCTTGGCCTCGGCCTTTCTGGCGTTTTCTTCCATCAGCTCATACCACATGGCGTTCATGACGGCGAAAATGGCGGCGAGAGGCAGGCCGAGCAGCCAGGCGAAATACCACATGTTCGATCTCCTTGTATTTGTTCGATATTAATAAGCGTGGCCGCTGTCTTCGCGGATCGCCTTTTCATCCACCTTGCCCCACAGCACGCGATAGACCCATGAGGTGTAAGCGACGATGATGGGGATGAAGATGAGGGCGACGACCAGCATGATGAACAGCGTCATATGGCTCGACGATGCGTCCCAGACCGTAAGGCTCGATTTCGGATCGATCGAAGAGGGCAGGATGAAGGGAAACATCGTCAGACCGACCGTCGAGATGATGCCGAATATGGCAAGCGAACTGGAAAGCAGCGCCAGCACCTCTCGCCCGCCCCTTAACAACAGGAAGGCGAGGAGCGGGAAGGCAAGACCGAGCGCCGGTGCCAGCATCATCCATGGGTGGGCCGCGTAATTCGCAAACCAGACGCCGCTTGCAACCTCGACCGTCTTTGACAACGGATTGGACGGACCGTCGGTCACGACTTCCGAGGTGAAGCGATACCCGTCGATACCGAGCCACAACAATACGCCACCAAGCGCAAAGAGAACTGTGGTGGCAAGTGCTGCAATGCTGCCGAAACTGCGGGCACGCGCAGCGACCGGCCCTTCGGTCTTCAGCAGCAGCCAGGCCGCACCATGCATCACCAGCATGCAAACGGAAACGAGGCCGCAAAGGATTGCGTAGGGGTTGAGAAGCTCGAACAAAGTCGTGCCGTCGTAAAAAATCCTGAGGTCATCGTTGAAGCGGAAGGGTACGCCCTGCAGCACATTGCCGATCGCCACACCGAAAATCAGGGCGGGAACAAAGCCACCGACAAACAGCGCCCAATCCCAGGTATTGCGCCATGTCGTACTCTCGCGCTTGGAGCGGTATTTGAACCCCACCGGCCGCAGGATCAGTGCAAACAGGGTGGCGAACATCGCTAGGTAAAAACCTGAAAACGACACCGCATAAAGCGGCGGCCACGCGGCGAAGATGGCGCCGCCGCCAAGGATGAGCCAGACCTGATTGCCTTCCCATACCGGGCCGATGGAATTGATGACGACACGCCGCTCGAGATCCGTTTTCGCAACGAAAGGCAGCAGCGCGCCCGTGCCAAGATCGAAACCGCCGGTCACGGCAAAACCGATCAGCACCACGCCAAGCAGCAGCCACCAGATGACGCGGAGGACTTCGTAGTCGATGAGTTGATGCAATATCATGATCGTTTACTCCGCAGCGACGAGTTTTTCAGGAACGAGCGGCGCTTCCGGCTCGTGATCCGGATCCGGCCCCTTGCGGATCGCCTTCAGCATCAGCCCCATTTCGACGATGAACAGCACCGTATAGATGGCGATGAAGCAGAGAAGCGTAATCAGAACCGTTGAAGCGCTGAGGCTGGAGACGGCGGCGGCCGTCGGCAGCACGCCTTCGATGATCCATGGCTGACGGCCGAATTCCGCGACCACCCAGCCCATTTCCGCAGCAATCCACGGCAGCGGAATGGCGAAGACGGCCACCTTCAGCAAGAACGGATAGTGATCCAGCCGGCGCCGTGCCGAGAGATAAAAGAAGGTCGCCGTCAACAGGATGAAGAACATGCCAAGACCGACCATGATGCGGAACGCCCAGAACAGCGTCGGCACATGCGGGATGGTATCGGCGGCGGCCTTGGCAATCTGCTCCTCCGTCGCCTGGCGCGGATCGTCGACATAACGCTTCAGCAACAGGGCGTAACCAAGCTCGTGGCCGAGTTCCGCAAAGGTGCCACGCACCTCTTCGGGCAGTTCCGCGCCCTTGCCGGTGGCACGTATCTGCATCAGCGCATCATAGGCCTTGATGCCATCGCGGATGCGGGTCTTTGCGAGTTCCACCAGATCGTTGATACCGGGGATTTCGGTGTCCAGCGAGCGCGTGCCGATAAGGCCCATCACCCACGGAATTTTCACGGCGAAATGCGTCTCGCGGGCTTCCTGATCAGGAAACCCGATGGCGGTAAAGGGGGCGGGTGCCGGTTCCGTTTCCCACATGGCTTCGATCGAGGCGAGCTTCATCTTCTGGTGTTCGGTCGAAAGATAACCGCTTTCATCACCCAGCACGACGACCGACAGTGCAGCAGCCAGGCCGAAAGAAGCGGCAACCGTCATAGACCGTTTGGCGAGATCGACATGGCGGCCTTTCAGCACGTACCAGGCGGAAATGCCGAGCACGAAGATGGAGGCAGTGACATAACCCGCAGAAACCGTGTGCACGAACTTCGCCTGGGCGACAGGGTTCATCAGCACCGCGAAGAAATCCGTCACCTCCATGCGCATGGTCTGGGGGTTGAAGGCCGATCCCGTCGGGTTCTGCATCCAGCCATTGGCGATCAATATCCACAACGCCGAGAAGTTCGAGCCGATCGCCACGCACCATGTTGCGATGAGATGGCCGAGCTTGGACAGCTTGTCCCAGCCGAAAAAGAACAGACCGACGAAGGTGGCTTCCAGAAAGAAAGCCATCATCCCTTCGATCGCTAGCGGCGCACCGAAGATATCGCCGACATAGTGGCTGTAATAACTCCAGTTCATGCCGAACTGGAATTCCATGACGATGCCGGTGGAAACACCAAGCACGAAGTTGATGCCGAACAATGTACCCCAGAATTTCGTCATCTGCCGCCAGATGGTGCGGCCGGTCATGACATAGACCGTTTCCATGATGGCGATCACCACGGACAGTCCGATCGTCAGGGGAACGAATAGAAAGTGATATAAAGCGGTAACAGCGAATTGCAGGCGCGATAGCGCCACGATGTCGAGTTCCATGTTTTTACCCCACCTTTCAGGAAAGGCCGGCCTTCTGTTACGAAACGGCGCCGGCCCTGAAAAAATCACTCAGTCCGGACGCAATGTTTGCAGCATTACGTCGTATTCCGGGGTGCCGCTTTGACATTGATCAAGTTGGCGCCCCTCTCTCAGCACGATGATGCGATCGGCAAATTGCGCCTCACGGCGATTGTGGGTTATCATCACGACAGTCTTGCCTTCCGCCCTTGCAAACAGCCGGCCGAGCACGTCACGGGCGGTTTCGCCGTCCAGCCCTTCCGTCACCTCGTCGAGAAGCCAGAGTGGTTTGTCGCGTAGAAGGAAACGGGCAAGGGCGAGCCGTCGTGACTGCCCGCCGGAGAGACCCTGCCCCGCCTCGCCAAGTCTCGTATCCAGCCCTGCGGCGAGGGTTTTGACATGCTCGCCAAGGCCTGCCGATTGCAGGGCATCCCACAGTTCACGCTCGGTCGCGGCAGGTTTTGCCAGCCTCAGATTATCAGCGATGCTGTCTCGGAAAAGCTGACTTCTCTGCGTCATGAGCGAGCAAGGCAAAGCGCTGACCCTGCCCGCCGCCGGTAGCACTTCACCAGCCAGAAGCTGGATGAGGCTGGTCTTGCCCGCACCGCTCGGCCCGATAATCGCAATCGTCTCTCCGGCGGCGATTGCAAGGTTGATATTCGTCAGGACAGGATTTTCGTTCCCATCCCGCTCCAGCCGCACACCATCAAGCTCAGCCACCAGGCCCATGGCAGGCACCCGCGGACAGTTGGCGGCTGCTTCGGCGGAAAGACGCGGCGCAATGCGTCTTGCCGAAAAAAGCGTGCGCCCGAGTTCCATTGCACCACGGCGCAGCGCCGTGAAGGGCTCCAGCGCTGCGAAACAGACGAGCAGGCCGAGGGCGGCAGTCGGCGCGGTCACAACGCCCTGCTCCGCAAGCCAGGCCATGCCGAGGAGAGCCGCACTCAAAAGAACCGCCGCTGAGATGCCGAATGAAAAACCGGCATTGGTTTCGATCCGGTTCAAGCGGTCATCGCAGGCGAGCAGATAATTGTCGGCCCGTTCAATCGCCGCAACCTGCGCGGAGAGACGGGCAGTCGTGAGCAATTCCACCTGCCCGTTGACCAAGTCCGCCGTGCGGGCACGAAGCGCTTCAAGCCCGATTGCCCGGCGACGCGCAAATTTTTCCGCCGTCAACGCCGAGCGCACTGAAATGCCAAGACCCACCGCAATGAGGAAGAGAGCAACCAGAACGCCCGCAAGCGGATTGAGGAGGGCAAGACCGATGCCTGTTGCGATTGCGGCGAGGATTGCGACGGCGGCGGGTACCAGCACGCGCAGATAAAGCGAATCCAGCGCGTCGATATCCGCAGTCAGCCGGTTCAGCAGGCGGGCGGGCCTCGCCTCCAGATGTTTCGCCGCCTGCGGTGCGGCAAAGCCACGAAACAGCTTTTCGCGAAGCGCTGCAAGCACGGACAGCGTCGCCTCATGGGTGGTCATGCGTTCGCCATAACGGGCAGCGGTGCGTGACAACGCCAGCAGACGGATGGCCGCCGATGGCGCAAAGACGTCGAAAGCATAGGCCGTCGCGGGGACCAGACCGGCAATCGCGGTCGCAGTAATGAACCAGCCGGAAACGCCGAGAAGGCCTATACCCGCCAGCACCGTGGTTGCTGCCAGAACCGCGCCAACGAGCAGCATGCCGCGACGCGCCGACCAGAACAGGGAAATAACAGGTTTCAATATGGCAAAACGCGCGATCATGACTGCCCCCTCGAATGGATCGTCGTCATATCCACGACCCTGTCCATGCGCGCGGCGAGCACAGGATCATGGGTTGCGACGATCAATGTCCTGCCTTTTGCGAGTTGCAGCAGGTTTTCGGTGACGAGCGCAGCCGTCTCCCGGTCAAGATGCGCTGTCGGTTCATCGACCAGCACAAGCTGCGTCGCCGGATCGGCGAAAGCACGCGCAATGGCGAGGCGCACCGCCTCCCCGCCCGAAATACCGTAGCCGCCGTCTCCTATAGGCAGATGCCGGCGTGCTTTCGACAATGCATCCAGTCCGGTGCAGCGCAGCGCCTCCTCGACCATGCCTTCGCTGACACCGGCGCGGCCAAAGCGAATATTCGCCTTCAGGGAACCGGCAAAAAAGAACGGCTTCTGGCTGACCCAGCCGATTGTCTTGCGCAGTCCATCGGCAGTCGCATGACCAAGCGTTACGCCCCCGATTCCTATTGTACCGCCGTCAGCCTCGGCCAAACCGGCAATCAAGGAGAGTACAGTGGATTTACCACAACCGGAAGGCCCAAGAATCGCAACTGTCTCGCCTGACTGGACCGTAAGGTTTAGATTCCGAATGACAGGCGGAGCATTCGGATAGGCGAAGGAGAGATTAGCCAACTCCACCAGACCGGGCGTCGGAAAAGGGGCCATTGCGACCTCCTTACCCTCACCCACGATGGCTTTGCCAGCCCGCGTCAATGTGTCGAGCGCGCCCAGCGCCGCCTCGCCGGCTGCGCGGTCGTGCCAGACGGCGGACAACTCCCGTAGCGGTTCGAAAAAGGCAGGCGCCAGAAGCAGGATGAACAGCCCCTCCGCAAGTGTCAGCTTCTCGCCCCACGCGCCGAAATCGAGAAAGCCGAGGAGATGGAAACCGATATAAACGGCGGTCATGGCAACGCCGAGGGCAGCGAAAAGCTCCAGCACCGCCGAGGACAGAAAGGCGATCCGCAGGACAGCCATCGTCCGCTTCTTGAGGTTCTCTGCGTCCGTCCGCAGGCGTCCAGCGGTCAGATCAACGGCTTCCAGTGCGCGGATCGTTTCCAGGCCGCGCAGGCGATCGAGCAGGAAAGCATTCATGTTGCCGGTCTCGGCCAGCTGCTTTTCACTGGCAGCCTTCGCCTGCCAGCCGATCAGCGCCATGAAAAGCGGGATAGTGGGCATGGAAAGCAGCAGAACAAGCGCCGCAATCCAGGTAAATGGCAGGATTGCCAGCACGAAAACCAAGGGGACAATGGTAGCTTTCATCCGCGCAGGCTGGAACCTGGAGAGATAAGGTACCAGCGCTTCGGCTGCCTCCGCGATGACGCTTGCCGCCTCGCCGGAGGCCGTGCGCGCCAGATCAAGCGGCGACACCTCCGCGACGGCATGAAGCGCTTGCAGCCGCCGACGCGAAAGGGCGGCACGCGCGGCGCGAAACGACAGCCTCGCGGCAACTTTTTCCAGCCATGCCTTGATGAGACCGAGAACGAGAACAGCCACGGCCGCCGGCAGGATTGCCGTCATCGGCGCACCGTCGGCAATGTTTCCGACCGAAAATGCAAGCAAACCCGCCTGGGGCAACCAGAGCAGAGCCGGCAGGACATGCAGCAGGGCGACCGATCTTCCTACCGCGGGTGCCTTCGCGATTTCCGCGGTACCGACACCCTTGTCATTGGTGGATTTACCGAAGAAGCGCCGCCGTGCCTTATCTGGAGAGACCGCCGCTGGAACTGGACAGTCTGCATCATCGCCATTGGCGGATTGCCGGATTTCTGCGGACATGCTCACGGACGATCTCCACACCTGTCCTTCTTGGCACGGGGTCTGGCAAGAGAGACGATCTTGTCCTTGGCCTCCAGAAGCTTCGTGACCTTCGAGCCGAGTGCCAGAAGCGAAGCCAACCGCTCCGTCTCCAGCTTCTTCACATCGTCATACCAGCCGGTGAGCTGCTCGATCAGCGTTTTCATCTCATCGATGCGCTTCTGCGCATGCCGCTCCTCTTCGTTTTCCGGCTTCTCCATCAGGATTTCACGAAGCACGCTGAGTGTCGGGTCGATCTCGCGCTTCTTGCGCTCTTCGGCAAGGGTGCGCAGAATTTGCCACACATCCTCCGGCGTCGTGAAAAAATCGCGCCGGTCGCCGGGGAAATGCTTGAGAATTGCAAGGTTCCACGCCTGAAGCTCCTTCAGGCTCATCGACACATTGGAACGGGAAATGCCGAGCGACTCGACAATGTCGTCCGCGCAGAGCGGCTTCGGCGAGATGTAAAGCAAAGCATAGACCTGGCCGACTGTGCGGTTGATGCCCCAGCGGCTGCCCATCTCGCCGAAATGCAGCACGAAGGACTGAACGAGCGGAGAAAGATTGGTGGGCATTTCTTTGCTTCCTGTATTTTCAGTAATTTCTGAAATTTCGATAAAGCAAAAAATGGCAATCGGCAAATCACCTTTTTGACCTGCGTCAATATGTGCAAATCAGAAGAGGCAGCGTCCGCCGGGGATCAGGGCTGCGCCCTCTGGCACACTTTCACAGCCCGCGACGCACGAAATGATATCGATAACATCAAAGACGTCTTGTTGTAGATGGAAGCGCGCGCATGAAAAATCGGCGGCGGATTAATCCACCGCCGATCAAGACGTCGACAAACCGGCGTGCGCAATAGGCGCTTACGAAAAAGCGATCTGCACCTTCATGGCGCGGCTGCGGTCGGAGGCAAATTCGAAGGCCGAGATGGCGTCATCGAGGTCCACCGTCTGGGTGATGAACGGCTTGACGTCGATCAGGCCTTTGCGCATCAGTTCGACGCCCGTCGCGAATTCCTCGTGGAACCGGAAAGAGCCGCGCAGATCGAGTTCCTTGGCAGTAATCGCCATCATCGGCAGGCTCATATCGCCACCAAGGCCAAGCTGGACGATGATGCCGCGCGGACGCAACGCCGTAATCCCGCCCGCCAGTGCAACGGCGGCACCGGAGCATTCATAGAGAACGTCGAAGGTTCCCTTGTTCGCGCCGTACGCCGCCAGCGCATCAGGCTCATCCTTGCTGTTTATGACGCGGTCCGCGCCCGCTTCCCGCGCCTTGGCAAGAGTGAAGTCCGAAAGATCGGTCGCGACGATTTCAGCGGCACCGGCACGGCGGGCAGACAGGATGGAGAGAATGCCGATGGGGCCGCAGCCGGTGACGAGCACGCGTTTTCCGAGCAAATCGCCGGCGCGGCGGGTGGCATGGAGTGTTACCGCCAGCGGTTCCGCCATAGCTGCCTCACCGGCACTCAAACCGTCGGCCGGAACGCATTGCAGGGCATCCGCGATGAGAACCTCGCGGAAAGCGCCCTGAATATGCGGAAACGGCATGGCGCTGCCATAAAAGCGCATGTTGAGGCACTGATTGTGCAGGCCTTCCTGGCAAAAGCGGCAGGTCCTGCACGGACGGGACGGCGAAACCGCGACCAGACCGCCAACCTTCAGCCCTTCGACGCCCTCGCCCAGCTCCTCAACAATGGCGGAGACCTCATGTCCCAGCACCATTGGTTCGCGAAGCCGTACCGCGCCGAAACCGCCGTGATTGTAATAGTGAAGATCGCTGCCACAAATCCCGCCTCGAGCCAGACGAAGACGCACTTCTCCTGCCCCCGGCGCCTCCTCCGGCCGCTCCTCGATGCGCACATCCTTTGCCCCGTGGGCGACAATCGCTCTCATAAATATCTCCCGTTCGATATCGCGCCTTAAACGGCGCAACAAAATAATCCCTATCCCAATCATTGCCGCCGGCCGCGTCTCCGCTGCCCTGCAGCCTACCCGCGCGCATGTTGCGTACCGGAAACAGGCGTTTAAGCCTTGACATCCACGTCTGAAAGGGATGAATGTTATCGATAACATAAACCGGCATGAAAGCAATGTCGAGAGACTGGAGGAAACAGTGGGCCTTAATTTGTTCGATCTTTCCGGCCGCCGCGCCCTGATCACCGGCTCGTCGCAGGGCATCGGCTTTGCGCTGGCGCAGGGCCTGGTGGAGGCGGGAGCCGAAGTGGTGCTGAACGGCCGCGACGAGGCAAAGCTGAAAGCAGCCGCCGCAGGCATCAAGGGTGCCAAGACGCTCGCCTTCGATGCCACCGATCATGATGCGGTGCGCAAGGCCATCGACGGTTTCGAGGCGGAAGTCGGCCCCATCGATATTCTGGTCAACAATGCCGGCATGCAGCACCGCACACCGCTGGAGGATTTTCCGGCGGACGCCTTCGAGCGCCTATTGCAGACAAACATCGCCTCGGTGTTCCACGCAGGGCAAGCCGTCGCGCGTCATATGATCAGCCGTGGACGTGGCAAGATCATCAACATCGCCAGCGTCCAGACCGCTCTTGCCCGCCCCGGTATCGCGCCGTACACCGCCACCAAGGGCGCCGTCGGCAATCTGACGAAGGGCATGGCGACGGACTGGGCGAAATATGGCCTGCAGTGCAACGCCATTGCGCCGGGCTATTTCGACACGCCGCTCAACGCGGCCCTGGTGGCCGACGAGACGTTTTCAGCATGGCTTGAAAAACGCACGCCCGCCGGCCGCTGGGGCAAGGTCGAAGAGCTTGTCGGCGCCTGCATTTTCTTGTCGTCCGATGCCTCGTCTTTCGTGAACGGACATATTCTTTACGTCGACGGCGGCATTACCGCCTCGCTTTGAAGAAGCCGTAACCACGACGCTTTGGGAGGAGACCGTGAGCACCATGACCGAGAAGAACAAAATCGCCCTCATCGGCGCTGGCGCGATGGGCGGCGCGATTGGTACGCGGCTGATCGAGACCGGCAATCACCTGACGGTTTTCGATCTGGACGCGGAAAAGGTGGCGGCTTTGACCAGCCTTGGTGCGCATAGCGCCGAGACGGCGGCGCAAGCGGCTTCGGTCTCCGATGTCGTGATCCTCAGCCTCAATTCGCCGAAAATCGTCCGCGCCGCCGTTTTCGGCAAAGATGGCGTGGCGGCGGGGGCCAGGCCCGGCACGCTGATCATCGACATGTCCTCCATCGATCCGGAAGCGACAAAAGAACTGGCGGCGGATGCGGCTGAAAAAGGGCTGCGCTGGGTGGACAGCCCGCTTTCCGGCGGCGCGCCGAAGGCACTCGTCGGGCAACTGACCCTGATGGCCGGCGGCACCGAAAAGGATGTGGCCGATGCCCATCGCGTGCTGCGGCACGTGGCCAGCAACTACACCCATATGGGTCCAAGCGGCGCAGGCCAGACGACGAAGCTCATCAATCAGGTTCTTTGCGGGCTGAACTTCCTTGCCGTAGCGGAAGCAACGCAGCTTGCGCTGGATGCCGGCGTCGATGCCGCCAAAATTCCGCAGGCGCTGAAAGGCGGCCGCGCCGACAGCGCAATCCTTCAGGAATATATGCCACGTTACGTGGCGAAGGATTACCGCCGCACTGGCCGCATAGACAATATGGTCAAGGACCTGAACGGCGCGCAGGATCTGGCTCGACGCACCAACACGGCCATGCCGCTGACGGCGGTTTGCGCCGAGGTGCACCGCATGCTGACAGCGGCGGGACTTGGCGGCGAGGATCAGGCCGCCCTAATGGAATTTTTCACCGGCGCGAAACGCACCTTCACGGAATGATTTGCGCCATGGCCAGGGCAATAACACCTTAGAGGCCGAGCTGACGCGAGGTCATTAAGGTGTGCCACCGTCATGGCCATTGCGAAATGTCTCCGCAGCGAAGATGATCGGGCGAATCGGCGGCGCAATCGGCCCGACGGCCGCAGACGCTTGCATGAAGGACAATTTCCCGATGACCACTTCCGCAACAGGCACGGGGATTGCCAGCCTGACCGTTTCCGGAAACGGCTTCAGCGCCGAGATCGCTTATGAGGGCGCGACCCTTCTGAGCTGGCGGCCACGACTTGCCGATGGCAATGCAAAAAACCTTGTCGACGGCTATTCGTCGCTTCAGGAATTGCAGTCGCAGAACGGCGTGAGAAACGGCATTCTCGCCCCCTTCACCAATCGCATTCCTCAGGGCCAATTTAAATTTGGCGGGGAGATGCACCGTATCGAGCCGGTGCTTGCCCACGAGGACCTCGTCTTCCACGGATTTGCCCGTGCCCTGCCCTTCGCCCTCGACCGATCTTTCGAGGAAAACGACGCGCACATTATCGTCTTTCGTGCCGAGATATTGCCGGCCGAATTCAAGGGCTATCCCTACCATCTCGCCATCGAGGTGGAATACCGGTTTGCCGGCCATGCGGTTACCATCGATATACGCGGCATCAATGGCGACGACCGGGCTTTGCCCTTCGCGGCCGGCTGGCATCCCTATTTCCGTCTGCCCGGCATATCCTCCATCGACGATCTCCTTCTCACCCTACCGTCGCAAACAGCGATCGAAACGGACGAGAATTTGATACCACTCACCGACAGTGAGACGGGCATTCTCAAACGGGACGATGCAGCGTTTCTTTCTGCCGCGCCGCTCGCAGGCCATGTGCTGGATGTCTGCTTTACCGATCTGATCCCATCCGCAAACGGGCTTTACGAGACTAGGATCGAAAACCGCAACGATGGTTCGAGCCTCACCGTTTGGCAGGAGCGCGGCCACATGCATGTCTTTACCGGCGATACGCTTGCCCGCGACAGGCGAAAATCCATCGCGCTCGAACCTGTGGAAACACCGACAAACGCTTTCAACCAGCCGCAACTTGAAGCGGACATCACCCTTCAACCGGGCGAGACCCGAAGTTTCCGCTTTGGTTTCCGTTTTGAAGCCGAGCGCTGAAAAAAGACCAAATATTGCGATCAGATATGCGTCGTCGGGAGTGAAGACGACAGCTTGACCGTCTCCATGGAGATATAGGCGGACATGTCGTAAAGCTCGACCCGCCGGAGGATCTGTTTGTAGATGGTGTCGTAATATTCGACATTCGGAAGCACGAGTTTCAGAATATAATCGAAATTGCCGGTCAGCCGGTGCACCTCGACGATCTCCGGTATGGTGCTGACGGCGGCGTGGAACCGGTCCAGCCAGTCCTCCGCATGCAGGCCGGTTCTAACGAGCAGGAAAACCGTGGTCGGCAGGTTGATTTTCCGCCGGTCGAGCAGCGCCATCGTGCCGGTCACATATCCTTCCGCACGCAGACGCGTGATACGGCGGGAACAGGCGGAAAGCGATAATGACACCTCATCCGCGATATCGGCGAGAGGTGTTTCTGCATTCTCCTGGAGAATCGCAAGGATTCGGCGGTCACGGTCGTCAATCATTGTTTCAGAATGCACCGGTTAACGTAGTGACGCAAGAAATTTGCGAGCTGAGCATAATGCACGCCCAGAATTTGCAATCTGCCTTCTAAATCCCTGAAAAAACGCATGCCGTTTTCATCGCGGCAATGGCATTCTTGTCATCAATCAAACTTTTATAAGGGAACGCCTATGAAACGGATCGGCCTGATCGGCGGCATGAGCTGGGAATCCACCGCAACCTATTATCGCATGATCAACGAGGCCGTTCGTGACAGCCGCGGTGGGCTCGTATCGGCCGATATCGTCATGCATTCGCTCGATTTTTCCGAGGTTGTCGCCCTTCAGAAGGCTGACCGCTGGGATGAGGCCGGCGCGCTTTTGGGTGCTGCGGGTGCGCGTCTTGCCAATGCGGGTGCCGATTGTGTGCTGATCTGCACCAACACCATGCACCTCGTTGCGGAAACCGTTGAAAAAATGTCGGGCGTCACTCTCATCGACATCATTGACGAAACTGCCACCGCATTGAAGGCAGATGGGCGCCGCAAGCCGCTTCTGCTCGCCACGCGCTACACGATGGAACATGGCTTCTACACCGACCGCATGCGCCGCCACGGCGTCGATGTGGTCGTGCCGGATGCGGATGACAGGGCCGCCATCCACGACATCATTTTTGGCGAATTGTGCCAGGGCGAGATCAAGTCGTGCTCGCGCGAGCGCTACATGTCGGTCATCGAGAAAGCCCGTGCACTCGGCGTCGATTCCGTCATTCTCGGCTGCACCGAAATTTCCCTGCTGATCGATCCCGATGCCCTGCCTTTGCCGGGTTACGATTCGACCGCCATTCACGCCCAGGCCGCTGTCGGCTTCGCGCTCGGAAACAAGGCCCTGAACAGAGCTGCATGAATGTGCCGCCTTTTTGCCTATTCCGGTAAACCGGTCTGGCTCGACAGTCTTCTGATCGAGCCGGAAGCATCGCTGGTCAGCCAGTCCATGGCCGCAAGGGAAGCTAAAACCGTCGTCAATGGCGACGGTTGCGGTCTTGGCTGGTATGGCGAGCGCGGAACGCCCGGCGTTTTTCGCGACACCAGACCCGCCTGGTCCGACGCCAATCTGGCCGCCCTTTGCCACCAGCTTCGCTCGGGCATGTTCATGGCCCACGTCCGCTCCGCCACATCAGGCGAAGTATCCCGTGCCAATTGCCACCCCTTTGCGCATGGTCAATATCTGTTCATGCATAACGGCCAGATCGGCGGCTACGAGCAGATCAGGCGCGACATTGATTCCCTCATACCCGATGATATTTATTCCGCCCGGCGCGGCACCGGCGACAGCGAAGCCATCTTCCTGATTGCCGCCGGCCACGGCCTTGATGCGGACCCGGTTCGGGCCATTTCCACCGCGCTGCGCCTCTGCCTGGAAAAGATGATCGCGGCGGGTGTTTCTTCCGCGTTGCGGTTCAGCGCCGTGTTGATGGATGGCGATTGCCTGCACGCCTTCCGCTGGTCAAGCGACGACAAGCCGCCAACGCTTTACTGGCGCGGGCTTGAAGAGGGCATCGCGCTAAGCTCGGAACCCTTTTCCTTCGATTGCACCCCGTGGTGTGCGGTGCCGCCAAATACCCGGGTGACGATCCGCGCCGGCGGTATGACCACTGAACCTTTTTCCCTGCCGTAAACGTCGCATTTCATGACGACCGAGGCCATTTTTTCAGTTTGGCCGCCACCGGTGGGCGCGGCTGCGGCAGCGTCGTGTTTATTTTCATTGAATTATCTCCGCCGCGAAGGCTAGTGTGTGATCCGATAGACCGAAACAGATTTCAGGACCGGTGAACCATTTCAGAAGTGTTGCAGCCCCTCTCCCTTTCTTGAACGATGCCCTGCATCGCAACGACCATGCAAACCCGTTCATGAATGACGGACAATGGGCAGGCAATGCCTTTGGCGATCCTCGGGACGCTGAAGAAAAAGTGTTATTTTTCATTACCCTAAGCTGTTCAAATTTCCACAAAAAATGCTGTTGCCACGCCTCCATATCGATGCATAAACTGGCATCAGTAAAGGCAAACCGGATCGACCTCATCAGACCCTCTCCTCCCACCAAGGTGCTGACCGACCAATGATCAATAATCTAAACGCCGCCGATCTTCCCCGTCCCGCCCCGCGCAGTTCCAACCCGGAAATCATGGCAGCGGAAATCATCGAGCGCCTCACCTACCGTATCGGCAAGGACGTAAAAGTTGCCAAGCCGCATGACTGGCTGACCGCGACCATTCTCGTCGTCCGTGACCGCATCATCGACAAGTGGATGGCCTCCACCCGCAAGGCCTATGCCAACAATTCCAAGCGCGTTTATTACCTGTCGCTCGAGTTTCTGATCGGTCGCCTGATGCGCGATGCGATCTCCAATATCGGGCTGATGCACGAAATCAGGGACGCGCTTTCTTCGCTCGGCGTTGATCTCGATGTCATTGCGGGACTGGAACCGGATGCGGCACTTGGCAATGGCGGCCTTGGCCGTCTCGCTGCCTGTTTCATGGAATCCATGGCAACCGTCGATATTCCCGCCTATGGCTACGGCATCCGTTATGTGCACGGCCTTTTCCGCCAGCAGATGGCGGACGGATGGCAGGTGGAATTGCCGGAGACCTGGCTGGCGCACGGCAATCCCTGGGAATTCGAACGTCGCGAAAGCTCGTATGAAATCGGCTTTGGCGGATCGGTGGAAACCATCGGTGGATATGAGGAGCCGCAGCGCTTCGTCTGGAAACCTGCCGAACGCGTCATTGCCATGGCTTACGACACGCCTGTCGTCGGCTGGCGCGGCACCCGCGTCAACACCTTGCGCCTATGGTCGGCGCAGCCTATCGACCCCATTCTGCTTGCCGCCTTCAATGCCGGCGACCACATTGGCGCGCTGCGGGAAAGCAACAAGGCCGAAAGCCTGACGCGCGTTCTCTACCCCGCCGATGCGACCCCGGCCGGCCAGGAATTGCGTCTGCGGCAGGAGTTTTTCTTCTCCTCCGCCTCCCTGCAGGACATTCTGCGCCGTCACCTGCAGCAATATCCGGATTTCACCTCGCTGCCCGACAAGGTTTCGATCCAGCTCAACGACACGCATCCGGCCATTTCCATCTGCGAAATGATGCGCCTGCTATGCGATGTCCACGGCCTTGAATTCGACGAAGCCTGGAAGATCACGCAGGGCACCTTCTCCTACACCAACCACACGCTTTTGCCCGAAGCGCTGGAAAGCTGGCCCGTCCCGCTGCTCGAGCGGCTTTTGCCGAGGCACATGCAGATCGTCTATGCGATCAATGCCAATACGCTGGTATACGCCCGCAAGGAAAAGAAGATGCCGGATCAGCAGATCCGGTCCATCTCGCTGATCGACGAAAACGGTGAGCGGCGCGTGCGCATGGGCAATCTCGCCTTCATCGGCTCGCATTCGATCAACGGTGTCTCGGCACTTCATACCGAACTGATGAAGGAAACGGTCTTTGCCGACCTGCACAGCCTTTATCCCGAGCGCATCAACAACAAGACCAACGGCATCACCCCGCGCCGCTGGCTGATGCAGTGCAACCCCGGCCTGACCGGATTGATCCGGGAAGCGATCGGCGACGATTTCCTCGACGATGCGGAAAAGCTGACAGCGCTCGACCGCTTCGCCGACGATGCCGGTTTCCGCGAAAAATTTGCCGAAGTGAAGCGTCTGAACAAGGTGCGGCTTGCCAATACGGTGGCGCAACGCATGGGCATCCGTGTCGATCCCTCGGCCATGTTCGACATCCAGATCAAGCGCATCCATGAATACAAGCGCCAGCTTCTGAACCTCATCGAAACGGTGGCGCTTTACGACCAGATCCGTTCTCACCCGGAACTGGATTGGGTACCGCGCGTTAAGTTCTTCGCAGGCAAGGCAGCGCCGAGTTATCACAACGCGAAGCTGATCATAAAACTTGCCAACGATATTGCCCGGGTCATCAACAACGATCCGGCCGTGCGCGGGCTTCTGAAAGTGGTGTTTATTCCGAACTACAACGTCTCGCTTGCGGAAATCATGGTTCCGGCCGCCGATCTGTCCGAACAGATCTCGACGGCTGGCATGGAAGCCTCGGGCACCGGCAACATGAAGTTTGCGCTGAACGGCGCGCTCACCATCGGCACGCTGGATGGTGCGAACGTCGAAATGCTCGAACATGTCGGCGAGGACAACATCGTCATCTTCGGCATGACGGCGGAAGAGGTGTCGAAAGCGCGCGCCGAGGGCCACAACCCCCGCGCGATTATTGAACAGTCGGTGGAACTTTCGCAGGCGCTGTCATCCATCGCCTCTGGCGTATTCTCACCCGACGACCGCTCCCGCTTTGCCGGGCTGATCGACGGCATTTACAACAGCGACTGGTTCATGGTCGCGGCCGACTTCGACGCCTACGCCGAAGCGCAGCGCAAGGTGGATGCGATCTGGAGCGATCCGGATAGCTGGTATGCGAAAACAGTCCGTAACACGGCGCGTATGGGCTGGTTCTCGTCCGACAGGACGATCCGGCAATACGCCGCCGATATCTGGAGAGCCTGATGAAAAAACCGCTCAATTCGGCCGAAGAGAAAAAGACTGGCGAAATCACGAAGGCTGAAATCGAGGCGATCAAGAGCGGTTTGCATTCCAACCCCTTTGCCCTTCTCGGCGTTCACGAAACGCCGGGAGGTTTTTCTGCACGGTGCTTCATTCCGGGGGCTGAAGAAGTGTCTGTCCTCACACTGGACGGATCTTTCGTCGGCGAACTGAAGCAACTCGATCCGGAGGGTTTTTTCGAAGGCCCGGTCGATCTCACCTCGCGTCAGCCGGTGCGTTATCGCGCCTGTCGCGACGATGCGGAATGGGCAGTGACCGACCCCTACAGCTTTGGTCCGGTTCTTGGACCGATGGACGATTATTTCGTCCGCGAGGGATCGCATCTGCGACTGTTCGACAAGATGGGCGCTCATCCGCTCAAGCTTGAAGGCGTCGAAGGTTTCCACTTCGCCGTCTGGGCTCCCAATGCGCGGCGCGTCTCCGTCGTCGGCGATTTCAACAATTGGGATGGTCGACGGCATGTGATGCGCTTCCGCAAGGATACCGGCATCTGGGAAATTTTCGCACCTGACGTCTATGCCGGCTGCGCCTATAAATTCGAGATTCTCGGCGCAAACGGCGAGCTTCTACCGCTGAAGGCCGACCCCTATGCACGGCGTGGTGAACTGCGGCCGAAGAACGCCTCCGTTACCGCACCGGAACTGGCGCAGAAATGGGAAGATCAGGCCCACCGGGAACATTGGGCGCAAGTGGACCAGCGCCGGCAGCCGATCAGCATTTACGAGGTGCACGCCGGTTCCTGGCGGCGTCGCGAGGACGGCACCTTCCTCAGCTGGGACGAAATGGCCACCCAGCTCATTCCCTATTGCACGGATATGGGCTTCACCCATATCGAGTTTCTGCCGATCACCGAACATCCCTACGATCCGTCCTGGGGTTACCAGACGACCGGGCTTTATGCCCCGACCGCCCGTTTCGGCGATCCGGAAGGTTTCGCCCGCTTCGTCAACGGCGCCCACAAGGTCGGCATCGGCGTGATCCTCGACTGGGTTCCCGCGCATTTTCCAACCGACGAGCACGGCCTGGGCCTGTTTGACGGGACAGCGCTTTACGAACATGCCGACCCGCGTCAGGGTTTTCACCCCGACTGGAACACGGCCATATACAATTTCGGGCGCATCGAGGTATTGTCCTACCTCGTCAACAACGCGCTTTATTGGGCCGAAAAATTCCATCTCGATGGATTGCGCGTCGATGCCGTCGCCTCGATGCTCTATCTCGATTATTCCCGCAAGGAAGGCGAGTGGATTCCCAACGAATATGGCGGGCGCGAGAACCTGGAATCCGTCCGCTTCCTGCAGAAGATGAACTCGCTCGTCTACGGCACCCATCCGGGCGTCATGACCATTGCTGAAGAATCCACCTCCTGGCCGAAAGTGTCGCAGCCGGTTCACGAGGGCGGCCTCGGTTTCGGCTTCAAATGGAATATGGGTTTCATGCACGACACGCTGAGCTATTTCTCACGTGAGCCGGTGCACCGCAAGTTCCACCATCAGGAACTGACATTCGGCCTTCTTTATGCCTTCACCGAAAATTTCGTGCTGCCGCTTTCCCATGACGAAGTGGTGCACGGCAAGGGATCGTTGATCGCCAAGATGTCCGGCGACGACTGGCAGAAATTTGCCAATCTCCGGTCCTATTACGGCTTCATGTGGGGTTATCCCGGCAAGAAGCTGCTGTTCATGGGGCAGGAGTTCGCCCAGTGGAGCGAATGGAGCGAAAAGGGATCGCTCGACTGGAACCTTCGCCAATATCCGATGCATGAGGGTATGCGCCGCCTCGTGCGCGATCTCAACCTCACCTACCGTTCGAAAGCCGCTCTGCACGCCCGTGACTGCGAACCCGAAGGTTTCCAGTGGCTGGTGGTCGATGATCACGAAAACTCGGTCTTCGCCTGGCTGCGCTCGGCGCCCGGCGAAAAACCGGTTGCGGTTATCTGCAATCTGACCCCGGTCTACCGGGAAAACTATTATGTGCCGCTTCCTGTTGCGGGGCGGTGGCGGGAGATTCTCAACACCGATGCCGAAATTTATGGCGGCAGCGGCAAGGGAAATGGCGGACGCGTTCAGGCGGTCAATGCCGGTGGGGAGATAGGGGCGATGCTCGTCCTGCCGCCCTTGGCAACGATCATGCTCGAACCGGAAAACTGACAGACAGAACGGGAGGACAACCATGTCGGAAAAAAGAGTTCAGCCCCTGGCGCGTGATGCAATGGCCTATGTTCTCGCGGGCGGTAGAGGAAGCCGTTTGAAGGAATTGACGGACCGCCGGGCAAAACCAGCGGTTTATTTTGGCGGTAAGGCCCGCATCATCGATTTTGCACTTTCGAACGCGCTGAATTCCGGCATTCGCCGCATCGGCGTCGCCACGCAATACAAGGCTCACTCCCTTATCCGCCACCTGCAACGCGGCTGGGACTTCTTCCGTCCAGAGCGTAACGAAAGCTTTGACATTCTGCCGGCCTCGCAGCGCGTGTCCGAAACGCAATGGTACGAAGGCACCGCCGACGCCGTTTACCAGAACATCGACATCATCGAGCCCTATGCGCCCGAATATATGGTCATTCTGGCGGGCGACCATATTTACAAGATGGACTACGAATACATGCTGCAACAGCATGTCGATTCCGGCGCGGATGTAACGATCGGTTGCCTTGAAGTGCCACGCAAGGAAGCGTCGGGCTTCGGCGTGATGCATGTGAACGAAAAAGACGAGATCATCGACTTCATCGAAAAGCCGGCCGATCCGCCCGGCATTCCCGGTAATGAGAATTTCGCGCTTGCCTCGATGGGGATCTACGTCTTCCACACGAAATTCCTAATGGAAGCGCTGCGTCGCGATGCCGCCGACCCAACCTCCAGCCGCGACTTCGGCAAGGACATCATTCCCTACATTGTCCAGCACGGCAAAGCCGTCGCCCACCGTTTTGCGGACTCCTGCGTGCGTTCGGATTTCGAGCACGGACCATACTGGCGCGATGTTGGAACCATCGATGCCTATTGGCAGGCCAATATCGACCTGACGGATGTGGTGCCTGACCTCGATATCTATGACAAGTCCTGGCCGATCTGGACCTATGCGGAAATCACTCCGCCGGCGAAATTCGTGCATGACGATGAGGACCGTCGTGGTTCTGCCGTGTCGTCGGTCGTGTCAGGCGATTGCATCATTTCCGGCGCCGCCCTCAACCGTAGCCTTCTGTTCACAGGCGTGCGCGCCAATTCATACTCCCGCCTTGAGAATGCCGTAGTACTGCCGAGTGTAAAGATCGGGCGCCACGCCCAGCTCAGCAACGTCGTCATCGACCATGGAGTGGTCATTCCGGAAGGACTGATTGTAGGAGAAGACCCCGAACTGGATGCCAAACGTTTCCGGCGCACGGAAAACGGCATTTGCCTTATCACCCAATCGATGATCGACAAGCTGGACCTGTAGAGCCCATGAATGTCCTTTCGGTTTCATCCGAAATTTATCCCCTGATCAAGACCGGAGGGCTCGCCGACGTTACCGGCGCCCTCCCCATCGCGCTCGAAGCCTATGGTGTGAGAACGCGCACATTGATACCCGGATATCCGGCGGTGAAAGCCGCCGTGACGGACCCCGTCAAATGTTTTGAGTTCACCGATCTGCTTGGCGAAAAAGCCGATCTGCTCGAAGTCCAACATGAGGGGCTAGACCTTCTGATCCTTGACGCGCCCGCCTATTACGAGCGTTCCGGCGGCCCCTATCTCGGCCAGACCGGCAAGGATTATCCTGATAACTGGAAGCGCTTTGCGGCGCTCTCGCTGGCAGCGGCACGAATCGGCGCCGGTGTGCTTCCAGGCTGGCGGCCGGATATGGTGCACGCCCATGACTGGCAGGCAGCGATGACCCCGGTCTATATGCGTTATGCCGAAACGCCGGAGATTCCGAGCCTTCTCACCATCCACAACATTGCTTTTCAGGGTCAGTTCGGGGCCAACATCTTCAGCAAGCTCGAATTGCCCGCCCACGCCTTCGGCATGGAAGGCATCGAATATTATAACGATGTCAGCTTCCTCAAGGGCGGCTTGCAGACGGCAACCGCGCTCAGCACGGTCAGCCCATCCTATGCGGAAGAAATCCTGACCGCGGAATTCGGCATGGGGCTGCAAGGGGTGATCGGCAGCCGCGCCCATGTGCTGCACGGTATCGTCAACGGCATTGACGCCGATGTCTGGAACCCGGCCACCGACCATCTGATCCACGACAACTATTCCGTCACCAATCTCAAGAACCGCGCGCTGAACAAGAAGGCCGTCGCAGAACATTTCCGCATCGACCAGGATGACAGCCCGCTTTTCTGCGTCATCTCCCGGCTGACCTGGCAGAAGGGCATCGATCTCATGGCGGAAGCCGTGGACGAGATCGTTTCGCTCGGCGGCCGTCTGGTCGTGCTGGGCGCCGGCGATGTGGCGCTGGAAGGCGCGCTTCTGGCTGCGGCATCCCGCCACCATGGCCGCGTCGGTGTCGCCATCGGTTATAATGAGCCGCTGTCGCATCTGATGCAGGCGGGTTGCGATGCGATCATCATCCCCTCGCGCTTCGAGCCCTGCGGCCTTACCCAGCTTTACGCGCTGCGTTATGGCTGCGTTCCCGTGGTTGCCCGAACCGGCGGCCTTGCCGATACGGTGATCGACGCCAACCATGCCGCCATCGCCAATAAATCGGCGACCGGTGTACAATTCTCGCCCGTCACGCTCGACGGCCTGAAACAGGCGATCCGCCGAACCGTGCGTTATTATCACGACCCGAAACTTTGGACACAAATGCAGAAACTCGGCATGAAATCCGATGTTTCCTGGGAAAAAAGCGCTGCGCTCTATGCCGCGCTTTACAGCCAGCTTATTTCGAGAGGCCATTGAAACAATGATCAAGACCGTTCAGACGACACCCTTTCAGGATCAGAAGCCGGGCACATCCGGCCTGCGCAAGAAGGTGCCCGTCTTCGCCCAGGAAAATTATGCCGAAAACTTCATCCAGTCGATCTTCGACTCGCTTGAGGGCTTTCAGGGCCAGACGCTGGTGATCGGCGGCGATGGCCGTTATTACAACCGCGAAGTCATCCAGAAGGCGATCAAGATGGCGGCCGCCGCCGGTTTCGGCAAGGTGCTGGTCGGTCAGGGCGGCATTCTCTCAACCCCCGCCGCCTCCAATATCATCCGCAAATACAAAGCCTTCGGCGGCATCGTGCTTTCCGCCAGCCATAATCCTGGTGGCCCGACCGAAGATTTCGGCATCAAATACAATATCGGCAATGGCGGCCCAGCGCCGGAAAAGATCACCGACGCGATCTATGCCCGCTCGAAGGTCATCGACAGCTACAAGATTTCCGACGCTGCCGACGTCGATCTCGACAAGGTGGGCAGCTTCAAGGTGGATGAACTGACGGTCGACGTCATAGATCCGGTCGCCGATTATGCCGCTTTGATGGAAGAACTGTTCGATTTTGCCGCCATTCGCTCCCTGATTGCTGGCGGCTTCAAGGTTGTCGTCGATTCCATGAGTGCCGTCACCGGCCCCTATGCCGTGGAAATCATCGAAAAGCGTCTCGGCGCGCCGAAGGGTTCGGTCCGCAACGCAACGCCGCTGCCCGATTTCGGCGGCCACCATCCCGACCCCAACCTGGTGCACGCCAAGGAGCTTTATGACGATGTCATGAGCCCGGAAGGTCCCGATTTCGGCGCGGCGTCGGATGGCGACGGCGACCGCAACATGGTGGTCGGCAAGGGCATGTTTGTCACCCCGTCCGACAGCCTGGCGATCATCGCCGCCAATGCACGGCTCGCGCCCGGTTATGCCGCCGGCATTTCCGGCATCGCCCGTTCCATGCCGACAAGTGCCGCAGCCGACCGCGTCGCAGAAAAACTTGGGCTTGGCATGTACGAGACGCCAACCGGCTGGAAATTTTTCGGCAATCTCATGGATGCCGGCAAGGTTACAATCTGCGGTGAGGAAAGCTTCGGCACCGGCTCCAACCACGTGCGCGAAAAGGATGGCCTGTGGGCCGTGCTCTACTGGCTGAACATTGTCGCCGCCCGCAAGGAAAGCGTGAAGGACATCGTTACCAAGCACTGGGCCGAATATGGGCGCAACTATTATTCCCGCCACGATTATGAGGAAGTGGATTCGGACGCCGCAAACACGCTGGTGGCCATCCTGCGCGAAAAACTCGCAACACTTCCCGGCACCAGCTACGGCAATCTTAAGGTCGCAGCTGCTGATGATTTCGCCTATCTCGACCCGGTCGACCAGTCCGTCAGCAAGAACCAGGGTATCCGCATCCTGTTCGAAGGTGGTTCGCGCATCGTGCTGCGCCTTTCCGGCACGGGCACTGCCGGGGCAACGCTCAGACTTTACGTCGAACGCTATGAGCCGGATGCGGCCCGTCACGGCATCGAAACGCAGGCGGCGCTTGCCGACCTTATTTCCGTTGCCGATACGATCGCCGGCATCAAGGCCCATACCGGCCGCAACGAACCGACCGTCATCACGTAAGGTTTTGCATTGCACGCACCGTTTCCGGCAACGGGCATAGCGAAAAACTTGGCAGGCGGCCATGAGGCCGCCTGAGGTTACTGACTAACCTCCCCGCCAGACTCGATATCATCATCTTCCGGAGAGAGAGACCATGCAGAAACCAGCCGTTTTCCCCAAAGGCGTAACCCAGACGGAAAACGGAACGGAATTTGCGGTCTATTCCCGGCACGCCTCACAAATCGACCTTTGCCTTTTTGATGCGACGGGCGAAAAAGAGACCGCGCGTTTGCCAATGAGGCGCGATGAGAATGACATTCACCGGCTGACAGTTGCCGAGACCGGCCCCGGTGCGCGATATGGCTACCGCGCCGACGGCATTTATGCCCCCGAACATGGCCTGTGGTTCGACCCTGCAAAACTGCTGCTCGACCCCTATGCCACGGAGATAGACCGGCCATTCCGGCATGACGCCGCGCTTTTGGCCTATGGCGAAGACACGGGCGCGATCATGCCGAAGGCGATCCTGTCGCAATATGAGCAGGTCAGGCGCCAGCCGCCACGCTTTGCCGAAGGCGGGCTGATTTACGAACTCGCGGTTAAATCCTTCACCAAATTGCATCCTGCCGTGCCGGAAGAGCTGAGAGGCACGGTGGCAGCGCTGGGTCATCCTGCCATTATCGCGCATTTGAAAAAAATCGGTGTCGATGCGGTGGAGCTGATGCCGATCACCGCCTGGATCGACGAGCGCCACCTGCCGCCGCTTGGCCTTTCCAATGCATGGGGATACAATCCCGTCGGCTTCATGGCGCTCGATCCGCGCCTCTGCCCCGGCGGAGTGCGGGAGCTGCGCGACACGGTTGCAGCCCTGCACGCGCAAGGCATCGGCGTCATTCTCGATCTGGTTTTCAACCATACGGGTGAAAGCGACAGCGAAGGCTCCATCCTGTCTTTGCGCGGACTGGACAATCTCACCGCTTTCCGTCACCCGGAAGGAAAGCCGGGCGTGCTGGTCAATGACACCGGCACCGGCAACACGGTGGCCTGCGATCATCCCTATGTGCGCCAGCTCATTATCGATTCCCTCAGGCATTTCGTTCTCAATGCCGGTATCGATGGCTTCCGTTTCGATCTCGCGCCCATATTGGGACGAACGGCTAGTGGCTTCGACATGGCCAGCGAAACGCTTGCCGCCATGCACTCTGACCCGGTACTATACGACCGCGTGCTGATCGCCGAACCATGGGATATCGGCCCCGGCGGCTATCAGCTCGGCAACTTTCCGGAGAGCTTTCTGGAATGGAACGACCGCGCCCGCGACGACATGCGCCGGTTCTGGCGCGGCGATGCGGGAACAACCGGGGCGCTGGCCAATGCGCTTTCCGGCTCTTCGCCGATCTTTTCCCGCCATGGACGTTCGAAAAGCCGCAGCGTCAATTTCCTTGCCGCCCATGACGGTTTCACCCTGTTCGATCTCGTCAGCCACGAACACAAGCACAATGAGAAAAACGGCGAGAACAATCGCGACGGGCATAATGAAAATCATTCCTGGAACAATGGTTTGGAGGGATTGACGGACGATCCTGCCGTCGTGGCCGCCCGCCACGCGGATGTGAAAGCGCTGCTTTCCACGCTCTTCGTCAGTCGCGGCACATTGATGCTGACCGCCGGCGATGAGGGTGGCCGCAGCCAGCATGGCAATAACAATGCCTATTGCCAGGACAACGAGATAACGTGGGTCGACTGGTCGTCGCTCTCCCAGGAGCTGACTGACCACACGGCATTTCTTGCAAAACTTCGCAAACGCTTCGGCGTGTTTTCGCAAACAGAGTTTTTCTCCGGCAACGGCGATGTGGCATGGCTTGCCCCCGGCGGAGAACCGATGACGGTCGCGGAATGGGAAAGGCCGGACATGCCGGCTTTCGCCATGGTGCTTGCCACGCCGGACCACGAGACCGAAAACGACGCGGAGCTTGCCGTGCTCATCAACCGCAGCCATGAGATCGTGCCCTTCACCCTGCCGGGCGACGACTGGCAAGCGATCGGCACGGATTTCGGCAATCCGGCCTTCCTGCCTGCCCGCTCGGTGGTGTTTTATCTGCGCGGTTGATCGCTTGGCCCCGGCACCTTTATAAGTTCCGAAAGGCAATCGAGAAGAGGTAACATGGCAAAGGAAATAGCGCTGGCGGAAATGAAAAATTTCGTCGGCACGGAGCTGGGCGTTTCCGACTGGATCACCGTCGACCAGACAATGATCGACGCCTTCGCAAAAGCGACGCTGGACGAACAGTTCATCCACACCGACCCGGAACGCGCCAAGGCGGAAAGCCCCTTTGGCGGCACTATCGCGCATGGGTTCCTGACGCTCTCGCTGCTTTCAGCGCTCAATTACGATGCCCTGCCCCGCATTCGCGAAACGACCATGGGCATCAACTACGGCTTTGACGCCGTCCGCTTCGTCACGCCGGTCAAAAGCGGAGCACGGGTGCGTGGCCGTTTCACTTTGGCCGAGGCGCGGTTTCGCGGCGCCGCCATGCTGGTGACGACCTATGATGTGACGGTGGAGATAGAAAACGAGAAAAAACCGGCGCTCACTGCCCGCTGGACAACCATCACCCAGTTCAACCCCGAGGACAGGCCGCAAGACGCCTGATGGCGGAGTAAATCCCAATTTGAGATCGGAGTGTCTGTGAGATTCGCATATTTGATAGAACCTCCGTTCAACTACAGGAACGAATGCGGCGATGTGACCGGGTGCGATGTGGAGTTGGCGCGAGTCATTCTAGCCATGATCGGTATTCATGACATTGAATTCATCGAAGCCGAATTCTCGCAATTGTTGCCTGGGCTGAACGAAAACCTTTGGGATATGACTACTGGCCTCTTCGATACCGCTGAACGCAGAAAGATCGTGACGTTCAGCCATCCCATCTGGGCGTTGCCTGATGGACTGTTGGTGAGGAAGGGCAACCTCAGAGATCTGGGCGGATACGCATCGGCAGCAAAAAATCCGGAATGTACGCTGGTCGCGATCCGTGATCAGATCCAACATCGCGCAATTATGGAAGCGGGCGTGCCCGATGACCGCATTCTCATTTGCGAGACCTACGACGAGGCCGCTCAGGCCGTATTGGATGGGCGTGCCGACGCCTATGCCAGCGTGGCCATGGCCCCTCTCGGTTTTATGCAGCAAAATCCAGAGCTCGATTTGGAAGTTGTCTCCGTTTTACCGAAAGAGAGACCAGCAGCCTCAGGCGCATTTGCTTTCCGCCAATCCGACCGGGAACTCCAGAGCGCGGTCGATGCGGCGCTCCTTTGTTATATCGGATCAGACGAGCACCGTGTGCTGATGCGCAATTTTGGTTTTGATGATCAAGCCCTCGTCAACCGCGAGGCCAGTCTGGCAAAGTAACGCCAGACTGCGCAAAGGAGACGGCCCAATGCATGATGAAGCCGTAAGAGACGCGTTTCTCGCACAGGCAAGAGCCTGCGACAGCCTCGGTTCGCCCTTTACCGCACGGCTTTGCCGCGCGGTGGCGGCGCGGCTGGATCGCCAGACGGACGTTGGCGAGATGATTTTGTCCTGGCCTGGCGATGTCGGCCCGTCCGGCGATTCCGTCCCACTGCGGCTTGCCGGTGCCCTGCATGCGCTTGTCATCGAGGACAAGATCACTCCTCTTGTCGATATAGCACCCGAAGACGAGAATGCGCTCTGGCAGGCTTGCGCAAGTGCCTTGCGCTTCCATTCGGGCTTCATCCTCGAAAGACTGAAATCGCCGCCGCAGACCAACGAAGTCCGCCGTTCCGCTGTGCTGCTGCCGGGTTTTCTTTCCATTGCGGAGCTTTTCGGCAAGCCGCTGGTCCTTTCAGAGGTCGGCGCCAGCGCCGGTCTGAACCTGCAATTTGACCGCTACCAGTATCGTCTTGGCGATCTTGCCTGGGGCAGGCAATCCGAAGTGTCCATGTCGCCGGAATGGCGCGGAGACACCCCGCCCGACAAGCGGATAGAGGTCATCGAGCGCGCCGGCTGCGATCTTAACCCACTCGATCCGTCGTCTGCCGAGGACCGGTTGCGGCTGATGTCATATGTCTGGGCCGATCAGACCGACAGGCTGGAGCGCACGGCGGCCGCCCTGCGTATTGCAGTGGAAAACGGCTTGCACGTTGAAAAGGCTGACGCAATTGACTGGCTGCAACGCCGCCTTGCCGCGCAACATTCGGGCGCTGCCCATGTGGTCTACCATTCTGTCGCCTGGCAATATCTGCCCGATGCGCTGAAAGAGGCCGGCGAAACGCTGATCGCCGAGGCTGGAAGCCGTGCCACCCCTGAGGCTCCGCTTGCCCGCCTGCAGATGGAGGCAGATATGACGCCGGGAAGCGCCGCAATCACCCTGCAAATCTGGCCGACCGGTAAGAAACAGGAAATCGGCCGCGCCGATTTCCATGGGCGATGGGTGGAATGGCAGGGGTGGAAAAGCTAGACCGCCACGTCCTGCGCCGCTTCCTGCAACAGGCCGCCGACATATTCGGCGAAGGAGCGCCAGCACTCTACCCGGAACGTATCGTCAGCCACGCGCAGCAGCACCACTTCCGCCTTGCCGAAAACCGTTCGCGAGCAGGCGCCGATCGGGAACTGTGCGATAGACAGATCCTGCGGGCAACCGGCGTTCAGGGCTGCCTCCGCGCCGGGGCCGGAGACGATGACAGCCGTGTTGCGGTGGGAAACGTCGGTCGCCGAAAACAGGCCGTGAACGGTGGCGAGCGCCGCCATCAGGTCGCTTTCGCCCTGATCGATCACCAGCCATTCGTCCGGACCAAGCCAGAGAGCGGAACGCAAACCCGACGTGACAGAGCTTTTCGGGCTGTTGGGCAATAACAGGCCGAGTGCATCCGAGAGGGCCGGCAGTGCGCTTTCCCTTGCGCGCAGCGACAGCCGCGACGCCGAGGCGGCGGGCTTCAGCGAGACGAAGGGCGAACCACCGTGGAAATCCTCGAGTACGGATTTGCGTTTTGCGTGAAGTGTGTCAGCCATTGAGACGGGCTCCTTCCTTGTCGAGGAAGACCATGTCGGTCACTTCGACGGCAATTGTTTTATCGGCAAGCGGGATGTAGAGCGTTTCGCCCATGCGCGCCCTGCCATCCGCCACCAGCGCAAAGGCGATGGAGTGGCCGAGATTTTCCGACCAGTAGGCGGAAGTGACATGGCCGAGCATGGTCATGGGTTTCGGCTGGTTTGGATCAGCAACGATCTGGCCACCCTCTTCGGGAACAGTCAGCCGGTCCTTCGTCTTGAGGCCCACAAGCTGCTTTCGACCGGAGCGCATGAGATCCGGGCGTTTCAGACCGCGGATACCGACGAAATCCGTCTTCTTCTTGGAAACGGCCCAGGCAAGCCCCGCATCGTCAGGCGTCACGGTGCCGTCGGTATCCTGTCCGACGATGATGTAACCCTTTTCGGCACGTAGGATGTGCATGGTCTCGGTGCCATAAAGGCATCCGCCCACCGCTTCGGCCCGTTCACGGATCGCGGTCCAGACGGCAGCGCCGTAATCGGCCGGAACGTTGATTTCGAAACCAAGCTCACCCGTGAATGATACACGGAAGAGACGCGTGGGCACACCGCAGAAGGTGCCTTCCGCGACCGCCATATGCGGGAAGGCTTCGGGCGAAATATCGATACCCTCGACAAAAGGTGCGATCACCTCGCGCGCTTTCGGTCCCTGCACCGCAATCACCGCCCATTGTTCGGTCGCCGATGTCAGCCAGACATTCAGCTCGGGGAATTCGGTCTGGAGATAATCCTCCATGTGCTGGAGAACGCGCGGTGCGCCGCCCGTCGTCGTCGTCACATGGAAACGGTCCTCGGAAAGACGACCGACAACACCGTCATCGTAAACGAAACCGTCCTCGCGCGTCATGATGCCATAGCGGCAACGGCCGGGTTTCAGTGTGTCCCAGGCATTTGTGTAGATGAGGTTCAGGAACTTAGCCGCATCGGGGCCGACCACCTCGATCTTGCCGAGCGTGGAGGCATCGAACACGCCGACGCTTGTCCGCACCGTCTTGCATTCGCGGTTGAGCGCCTCGTGCATATCCTCACCGCCGCGCGGGAAGAACCATGCGCGCTTCCAGTTGCCGACATCCTCGAAAAGGGCGCCTGCCGCAGCCTCTTCGTCATGCATCGGCGTCTTTCGGGTCGGGTCGAACAGCGCACCGCGCGAATGGTTGATGAGCGTGCCGAAGGTGACCGGCGTATAGGGTTGGCGGAAAGTGGTGAGACCGACCTTCGGCAGATCCCGCCCAAGCGCTTCCGAGGCAATGGCAAGGCCATGCATGTTGGACATCTTGCCCTGATCGGACGCCATGCCATTGGTGGTGAAGCGCTTGATATGCTCGACCGAATGCATGCCTTCACGCACGGCCAGGCGAATATCCTTGGCGCAGACATCGTGCTGGAAATCGATGAAGGCCTTGACGCCGGTGCCTTCGCCTGCCCCTTCCGCAGCGCCGATCATGCCGCCGGTCCAGGCGCGCGCATTCTCACCGGAGAATTCCGCTGCACCGCCACCTGCGGCAGCAGCCTCGGCGATCAATGCGGCGAGATCGTCCGTGCCGTTGCAGGCGCCGACTGACACACAATTCTGCACATGGATGTCAGGCAGGAACCGCTGGTTTGCCGCGTCAAACTTCAGCTTGCCGCGCGATTGCGAGAAGAGATGCACCGAAGGCGTCCAGCCCGCCGAAACGACGAGCGCGTCGATGGCGATCTTGCGCTTGTTAGAGCCGCCATTGCGGCCAACGCTCATGGAAGAAACGCGCAGCCGCCCTGACGTATCGTAAACACTGTGACCCGCCAGTACCTCGATGCCCAGCGCCCGCGCCTCGTCCAGCAGCCGCCGATCGGGGTTCTCGCGGCAATCCACGATAGCGGCGATCTTCACACCCGCTTTCTTGAGATCGAATGCCGTCTCATAGGCAGAATCATGGGCTGTGTAGACACCGACATTATTGCCGACGGTCACGCCGTAATGGTTGAGATAGATGCGCGCAGCAGAAGCCAGCATGATGCCGGGACGATCATTATTGGCAAAGACCATGTGCCGCTCGATCGCGCCTGCCGCCAGAACGACCTTCTTGGAGCGGACCTGCCACAGTCTTTCACGTGGCTGGTGTTTGGCCGGCGTGGCGAGGTGATCGGTCACACGCTCGGCCAGCGCCACGAAATTGTGGTTGTAATAACCGAACGCTGTCGTGCGGGTCAGAACACGCACATTGGGCAGCGATTTCAGTTCAGTCAAAACTTTTTGCGCCCAGTCATATCCGGACAGGCCGTCGATGACCGCACCGGTATCAAAACGCAGCGCGCCGCCAACTTCGGCATTCTCATCAACCAGAATGACGCTGGCGCCAGTTTTTGCAGCGGTGAGCGCCGCTGTCAGCCCGGCCACACCGCCACCGGCCACCAGCACGTCGCAATGGGCATAGCGGCCGGAATAATGATCCGCATCCGGCTCGGTCGGCGCCTTGCCGAGACCGGCTGCGCGACGGATGATCGGTTCATAAATCTTGTGCCACGCGGCCTTCGGCCACATGAACGTCTTATAGTAGAAACCAGCCGCAAACATCGGCGACAGGAAATCGTTGATCGCACTGATATCGAAGGACAGCGACGGAAAGCGGTTCTGCGAGGCGATGATGGCGCCGTCGAATACATCCTGCACCGTGGCGCGCACATTCGGCTGCTTGCGCAGGCTGTCACGCGACACGTCGATCAGCGCATTCGGCTCCTCCGGGCCGGCGGAAAGGAAACCGCGCGGCCGGTGATATTTGAACGAACGGCCAATCAGATGCACGCCATTCGCCAGAAGTGCGGATGCAACGGTGTCGCCTTCCAGCGCCTGATAGATCTTGCCGTCGAAGGTGAAGCGTGCCGTTCTGGCAGGTGTCAGGCGACCGGCGCCCTTGATACGATAATCGCCGCTCATTGCGCAGCTCCCTTTTGGGCGGAAAGAACCGCGTCGGCATCCGGTTTCGGCTCGCCTGCCTTGTAGGTCATCAGGAATTTGTCGCTGACGGAATCGCGCGCGGCGTTGAAAAAGCGGCCGCAACCGTGAATGTGGCGCCAGCGCTCGAAAACGAGACCTTTGTCATTGTCGCGAATGAAGAAATATTCGGCAAAGGCCTCGTCCGAAATATCGGCAATGTTTTCCGGCCGGGCGATATGGGCTTCGCCCGCCCAGCGAAATTCGAGTTCGGAACGGTCTTCCCGGCAATAAGGGCAATGGATCAGAAGCATCGTGGCTCCACCTTCAAAGAGAACTTTCCGGAAGCATGCTTCCGGCGGGTTGGTCACACAGCCGCTTTCCCATCGCAACGAAGGGGGAAAGCCGCTTCAAGAGCTGCTCGAAATTATCGAATGGTTTCAGCGCCGAGGCCCGACCCATATTGATGATGGCAACCGCCATCATGTCGGTGTCGATCGCGAAGGGCTCGTCCTGCGCACCATTTTCCTTCTCGCCGACGAAATAGACCAGCTTGTCCGCGAGACTCGGCGCGCAGAGCAAAAGGCCTTTTTCCGCCACGAAAGGCCAGTCGCGTTCACCCTGCATTCTCTGGATTTTCTGGCTACGAAAATCCCCCATCTCGGGGATGAGATTGCCCGCCGGCACGACCGCCGCCGCAACACCCATGTTTGCCGAAAGCATAACCGCCGCCAGCATCAGTGCGCCACGGCGGCGGCAGCGGCCTCGTCGATGAGGCGTCCGGTGCGGAAACGATCGAGCGTCAGCCCCGCCGCCAGACGGTGCGGTTCGCCGCGCGCGATGAGATGCGCAAACAGATTGGCCGAGCCCGGCGTCGCCTTGAAACCGCCCGTGCCCCAGCCGCAATTGACAAAGAGATTTGGCACCGGCGTCACACTCTGAATGGCGGAGCGATCGGGTGTGTTGTCGGTAATGCCGCCCCATTGGCGCATCATCTTGACGCGGCGGAAAATCGGGAACAGCTCGCAGATGGCGTCAAGCGTATGCGTGATGATCTGCAGGCCGCCAGTCTGGGAGTAGGAATTATACTGGTCGGTGCCAGCACCGATGACCAGCTCGCCCTTGTCCGACTGGGAGATATAGGCATGCACCGTATTGGACATGACGACACAGGGGAAGATCGGCTTCAGCGGCTCTGATACCAGCGCCTGTAACGGGTTGGAATGCAGAGGCACACGCACATCCGCCATTTTCATCAGAACGGAGGAGTGGCCGGCGGCGGAAACGCCGATTTTCTTTGCGCCAATGAAACCGCGATTGGTCTCGACGCCCGTGACCGCGCCATCAGGTCCGCGCCTGATGGCCGTGACTTCGCAATTCTGGATAATGTGCACGCCGCGATCGGAAGCCGCACGCGCATATCCCCAGGCCACCGCATCGTGACGCGCCGTGCCGCCGCGCCGCTGGAGGGCAGCACCGTTGATCGGATAACGCGCATTGCCGGAAATCTCGAGTGGCGGGCAATAGGCCTTGGCTTGTTCCGGCGTCAGCCATTCATTGTCGATGCCATAGAGACGGTTGGCATTGATATGGCGCTTGAAGGACTGCTGGTCGTGAATATTGTGCGACAGCATCATAACGCCGCGCGCCGAATACATGACGTTGTAATTGAGATCCTGGCTCAGGCCTTCCCATAATTTCAGGGAATGCTCGTAGATATCCATGCTCTCTTCATAGAGATAATTGGAGCGGATGATGGTGGTGTTGCGGCCGGTATTGCCACCGCCTAGCCAGCCCTTTTCCAGCACCGCTATATTGGTAATGCCGTGTTCCTTGGCAAGATAATAGGCGGCCCCAAGACCGTGGCCGCCGCCACCGATGATGATGACGTCATATTCCTTGCGCGGCTCGGGCGACGCCCATTGCGCATCCCACCCCTTATGACCCCGCAACGCCTCGCGCGCCACGGCAAAAACGGAATATTTGCGCATTCGCAGTCTGCTCCTCAAGAACCGGCCAGAAGCCGAAAGCATAGCTCCGGCACATATTATACACATGGCAAATCGGCATCGGAGGCAATATCCATTTTGCGACGCCGCAATGCTTTTGTTTCGACATTGCAGGCAGAATGCCGGGATAGCTGGATTTTGGCTGTTGAATATGCGGTACCGTATGGACTTGCTGCAAATGTTCTGATATTGCACGTCACCAATCGCTAGGCTCGACGGCCGAACGAACGATTTTATTTGCGTGCGAATGCCTTTATTCTCACAGCAAGACAACCAAACAAAAGGAACGGGTTTCACGTGCAGGTACTAGTCCGCGACAATAACGTTGATCAGGCGCTTCGCGCTCTCAAGAAAAAGATGCAGCGCGAAGGCATTTTCCGTGAAATGAAAATGCGCGATTATTACGAAAAGCCTTCCCAGAAGCGCGCCCGCGAAAAGGCTGAAGCTGTTCGTCGCGTTCGCAAGCTGGCACGCAAGCGCGCACAGCGCGAAGGTCTGGTTGCAGCTCCGCGCGCAGGCCGTTAATAGGCCGTCTTTTGGACGTTTTTGAATGCTTGTTGGGCGGGGGCGATCAATTCGCCGCCGCTCTTTGTGTTTGTGGCCGGAGAATGATCTTGAGACCGGCCTGCGAGGGAACCCCCACCGAATGACCGCTGTTGATGCCTGTGTTGTGAAAAACTCCGATGCCTCCACGCGCCGGGTGCTCCTGAAAAACAACAAGAGATTCCGTGTTTCCCTTGTCGTCTGTACCGTCCTTGCCGGTCTTTCCGGCTGCGCTACGTCCAACCAGACTGACGATGTCTTCAGGATCGACCGTGCCCAGGGCTCGCAGGAAAACATTGCCTCGCTCACCTCGGTCATCAACGCCAATCCTCAGGATCCGGAAGGCTATAACGTCCGTGGCTCCGCTTACGGCCGCGCCGGCGATTCGCGCCGCGCTATCGAGGATTTCAACAAGGCGCTGCAACTGAACCCGCGCTTTTATCAGGCCTATGCCAACCGCGCGCTCGTGTATCGCAATTCCGGCCAGCAGCAGCAGGCCTTGCAGGATTACAACGCCGCTTTACAGATCAATGCGAGCTATGACGTAGCCCTGATCGGCCGTGGCAATCTTTACCGCCAGTCCGGCCGCGTCAACGAAGCTTTCAACGACTTCTCCCGCGCCATCGAACTCGAAACCACCGATGGCCGCGCGTGGCACAATCGTGGCCTGATCTACCAGCTGCGCAACCAGCATGCCCAGGCCATCGAGGACTTCTCCAAGGCCATCTCGCTGTCCTCAACCTCGCCGGAACCCTATAACGGCCGTGGCCTTTCCTATGTCGCGCTGAACGACGACGAAAACGCTTTCGCCGATTTCAACCACGCCATTTCGCTTGATGGCAACGTCGCAGAATCATGGGCCAACCAGGCACTGGTCTATGAGCGCCGCGGCGAGATGGCGAAAGCCGCAAAGTCCTATTCACATGCGGCACGGCTTGATCCGAAATATAAGCCCGCGCTCGACGGCGTTGCCCGCACGCGCGGTGCCGGCGCATCCTGATCAAAAACAGATACGAACAGAAAAGCCGGCGGTGCGACACCTGCCGGCTTTTTTATGGGAAACTTTTAAAGCCTCAATGGCTGTCGCGGCGCGCCTCGGGCGTGGCATCCCCCGCCCACAACTCCGCCTGCACCGCATTTTGAAACTCCATGACCTCGCGCCGCATGGCGGCGTCCTCATAGCCGAGGCCCGTCAGATAGGCGGCCAGTTCACGGCACTCCCTGCGCCAGAAATCATTCGCCTCCACACCATGCAGCCGGTCGAGCATGGTTGCGCACCGTTTTACGTTGGCAATACGGTTCTTTGCCGGAAAGGCGATTACTTCCGAATTCGTCGTCACGCGGGCACCTTGCTCTTCGAGGAATCAATACCGACTTTTTAAAGGCTGGATGGTTAACGAAGTCTGCTACGCAGGAGAGAAGGCCGCTAACGCCTTGCAGGGACGGGTTCTGCAGCCTGTCAGACGCAAGAATCTGCGGTGCCAGAGGACACCGATTCGGGCAAATCGCCGATTACCAAGGAATTTACCAATCAAGATTACCGAAATTTCATGCCGTGGGAGATAGAAGAAGTATATGTGTGTTGAAACAACACCGGTCTCATCGTATATTCTTGCAAAGAAAAAAAATGCCGCAGCGCAGCCAAAAACGGAGAAATCGTTCTCGGGAGGAGAGCACCATGTATGCACCTCGTGTATTTTTCAGCATGATTGGTGCATTGCTTGCCTTTGCGGTCGCTACATATTTCATCCAGGGGTCGTTCTATACGGCATTCATCCAGACCCTCATCTGCGCCGTCATTCTGCAAACCGGTTATTTTATTGCACTTCTGGTTCTGGTCGCCCGGGAGAAACGCCGGATGCGCGAAACCTTCGCGCTTGATCGCAGCGCCGAGATCATGACGCCGGACACGGTAAGCAGCGCCCCGCCACATGGCGCGAAACTGACCGATATGTGACCTCTCACGCACATTCTTTTATTGCGCCGCAAAAAAATCACTTGCATCCACACCCCTGACACTTTCTGCTGACCAAATCCTGACGGTTCGTCACAGCAGAAGGACAACACATGGTGAGCGGTTCACAGCCCATTTGCGTCATCATCGCTGCGAAAAATGCATCTGATACGATAGATATCGCCATCCGCTCCGCCCTTGTGGAGCCGGAGGTCGCCGAAGTCATGGTGATCGACGATGGCTCCACCGATACGACCAGCGATGTCGCACATGCGGCGGATGACGGTACCGGCCGTTTGCGGGTCGTGCGATTCGACGTCAATCGTGGCCCTTCGGCCGCCCGCAACCATGCGATCTCGATTTCATCCGCACCGCTCATCAGCATTCTCGATGCGGACGACTTTTTTTTCAAAGGCCGTTTTGCCGCCATGCTGGAAAATGACGACTGGGATCTGGTGGCCGACAATATCGCCTTCATCCAGCAATCGGTTCCGGGCGCGTCGTCCATGCAGCCGGCCCGCTTCGAACCACAGGCCCGGTTTCTGTCGCTGACGGAGTTCGTGGAAGGCAATATTTCCAGACCCGGCGTGGAACGCGGGGAAACCGGCTTTCTGAAACCGGTGATCCGCCGCGCCTTTCTGGACAAACATGCGTTGCGGTACGACGAGCGTCTGCGTCTCGGCGAAGACTACGAACTTTATACCCGCGCGCTTGCCGCCGGTGCCCGTTACAAGGTCATCCGTCATTGCGGTTACGGGGCGATTGTCCGCGGCAATTCGTTGAGCGGCCGTCACAGCACGGAAGATCTTCGCCGTTTATACGAAGCGGACAGGGACATTCTCACCAGCTGCAAGCTGTCGGCCAGCGAGACGGCGATCCTGCTCGAGCACGAAAAACACATCCGCGCGAAATTCGAGCTTCGCCATTTTCTCGATGCGAAAAAGCAGAAAGGGATGGGCGGCGCGTTGAGCCACGCTCTTGCGCGCCTGCCTGCCCTGCCGGCCATCACGCGCGGCATCTGGACCGACAAGACCGCCCGTTTTCGCAAACCGGCGCCGGTTCGGGATATTCGTTATCTGCTGGACGGTACGCCGGTTTCCTGAGGGAAAACCTCCAGCGGCGAGGATGATAGCAAGTTCGATATTCTCTCATTCGTCATGCCGGACTAGATCCGGCATCCAGTCATGGCGCGTCTGCGCCATGAAGAGAGTCTTTTGCGATCAAGGACTTGAGCGCGCTGGACCCCGGACCCAGGCCGGGGTGACTGTGTCCGAAATTGCTGAGGCAACCCGCCCTCAGAGATAATCGCGTTTGACCGTTTCCAGAACAGCGGAAAAACGCTCCTTGCGTTCCTCCAGCCTGCCATCCGGGCTGAGACGCGGTTCGGCACGGCTTGCCTGCCAGAGCGCCAGCGTGGAAGGTGCTGCCAGCACTTGCTTGGCCAGTTTGCGCAGCGACAGGGATTGGCTTGCCTGCGGCCGCACCAGCACATCGCCCTCATGCGCCGGACCGGATCCAGCCTCGGCAATGACGGGGGCTGGCGGCGGCGGGAAGCTCATACCCCAGAAACGCGACCCCTTTTTCGCCGCCTCGGCGCGGGTGGAAACTGGCACGTAACGCGGCTGATACTCCACACCGACCGTGCCTGCCCAATCGCTCCACTTGAAACTGTTGATCGAGGGAGATGTGCTCACCGCCACCCATGGCACGCGGAACGCATCGGCAAGAATGGCGCCATGCATGGATTCGGCCACGATAAATTCAGATTGGGCGATGGCGCGGATGACCGACATCGCCTCGCCGCGCGGGTCGAGATAGGTTAGTCCCGCCGGTTCGCAAACCGTTTCCCACATGCCGAATTCCGCCGATTCCCAATGGGGAACGAAGGTTTTCTTGTAGAGTTTCTGCAGGCCTTTGAACTCCGGCATCTCGGTCACCATCACGGCGGGATCGACAATGCCCTTTTCGGGAGAAAGTCCCAATTTGGCTGCGGTTTTTTCGCCGCGCACGCAGCGAATGTCCCAAAATCCGGTGCTTGTATCCGGCACCGCGCCGTAGCCATAACCGCTGCCGATCACAAGCTTGCGCTGCTTTGCGGGCAACAATGTATCATTGAGAACCGTGCCGACACCGACGAGCATCACATCGTCATGCACGTCCCGCAGCCCGGGCAGCAGAAAGTCCCACAGCCACAGATTGAGATCGTCGCCAAAATTTCCGTGATGCGATTCCCAGTGGTAAGGTTTCATGAAGTCACTCCTGGGTGAAAAACATATAAATTCTTGCAGGCAAGAATTCGATCATCTTGTCCGCACTATTTTGCCTGCGCCGAGCTCAAAAGCCGCTCGCAGGAGTGCCGGATCGCGCATCGCCCACTTCAGCAGCAGTCCGAATTCGGGCACCTTGCGCCGTTTCAGATTGCCCGCCTGGCTCCAGAGCGCCTGTTTGCGCGCCGTATTTTTATAGGAAGCGATCGAGGCCACATCGTCCGGCCGCCGCGAAAATCGCCCCTCCAGCGTATCGAGCGCAACCCAGGTATTGAACTGCTGGCGCAGGAATTCCGGCGAGGTATTGTCGATGCTGTGGAAGATATTGACGCCCATTCCGCGCATGGCACCGGCATCGTCACACAGAAGCGTGCGCTTGGATGCGAGGATGGAATCGCAGAAAAACAGCACATCTTCCGCCGCAAGCCGGAGCGCCGGATCGAAGCGTATCTTTTCAAAAAGCGGGCGGCCGATCACCATGCAGGAGAGATGCAAGAAGCTCCAGTTGCGCAGCATCACGCTCGCCAGATCCGGCAGCTCGATCACCAGAGGCCGCTCGGAAAGCCTTGCGGCGCCCTCGTTCTTCTCCAGCTCGGAAATGGCGAAATGATAATAAAATTCGTCACTTGCCTGCATGGATGCCCAATAGCACTCACCGCCAAATGTCTTCAGCGCGAAGGCCGCATTCTGGAGATGATCGGGCGTCCAGATGTCGTCCGAGTCAAGAAATGCGACGTAATCGCTGCCAGCAGGAACGTGGTCGAGACCGGTATTGCGCGCACCACCCGGCCCGCCATTGGCCTGCTTAATGACGAGAATCCGCTCTTTCTGCGCTTGCGAAAGTTCTGCAAGCTCATTGTCTATCGGATATGGCGATTCGTCATCGACGATGACAAGATCGAAATCCTGGTAAGTCTGCGCAAAAACCGATGCGAGCGCACGTCCAAGAATTCCGTGCTGCTTTTGGTAATAGGGAATGACGACAGTAAATCTTGCCATTGTTTCGCCCCTTGCGTTGATCAAGAAGTGTCGGGCCCGATCCTAAAAGCGGCCCCGATGGTATCGGCAACTCCCCACCGGCGTTCCTCCCCGCCGGCCTCCAGAAACAGGATGCTTGTATGCCCCCAGCTCCAAATGTAAAGACCATCACCACGAATGTCGGCTGGAGCGTCTTGTCTAAGACAGGGACATTCGGGCTTAAATTTGTCACCGTTCCCATTCTTGCACGACTGCTGACACCGGAAGAATTTGGTGTGGTTGCAGTCGGCTTAACGGTTGTACAATTCCTGACCATGATAGCCGGAGCGGGGCTGACCTCGGCGCTGATCGTCGAGAAAGAAGAGGATATGGATACAATCCATACCGTTTTCTGGGCAAATCTGGCGATTTCCTGCACCATGGCCGCTGCGCTCTACATTTTCGCGGAGTTCTTCGGTGGGCTTCTGGGTGCGGTGGAAAGTGCCTATCTGCTGCGTATCATGGCCTTTCTCATTCCGTTGCAACTTGCGGGTGATGTCGCCTATTCACTGCTTGCCCGGCGCATGAACTTCAGCCAGGATGCGCTGTGGAGCATGGCGTCTGAAAGCATCGCGGCGGTTGTCGCCGTGGCTATGGCGCTTCTCGGCTTCGGCGTCTGGGCGCTCATCATCCAGCTTTTCGCCGCCGCACTCATCAGGCTTGTCGGGCTATATGCCGTTTCCCGCTATTGCCCGCGTTTCGTCATGAAACCGCGCCGTCTGGTGCCGCTTCTCGGTTTCAGCTCCGGCCTGATGGGATCGGAAATCGCCAATTTCGTCACCTTCCAGTCGCCGATGGTGGTGATCGCCCGGCATCTCGGCCTTGCCGATGCGGGCGCCTATTCCGCCTCCAACCGTTTTGCCAGCATTCCCAATCAGGTCGTGCTGTCGGCCGTCATGGGCGTGCTGTTTCCCGCCTTCAGCCGTATGATGGACGATCCGCAGCGCCGGCGTGATGCCCTGATGTTCAGCACGCAGGTTCTGACCGTCCTGCTTGCGCCGATGATGTTCGGCCTCTGGGCGGTGGCCGAACCGGCCATGCTGGTGATTTTCGGGCAGAACTGGGCTTATGCCTGGCCGGTTCTCGGTCTCCTTGCCCTCTCGAAAGCCATTCTGACCCCATGCAGCACCTTTATCCCCTATCTCAAGGGTGCCGGCTATGGGCGTGTTCTGTTCTGGTCGGCCACGATCCGCGCCATCGTCACCACAGTTGCCGTCTGGGCTGCAGCCGTCTACGGCAGCCTGATCGACGCGATGATTTGGCTCTGCATCGTCAATGCGGTGACGCTGGTTGCCTACTCATGGGCGGTGTTCAAGGCAAGCGATACACCCTTTCTCAGCGGCCTCTATGTCAGCAGCAGACCGATGATTGCAGCGCTGGTCATGGCCGTTTCGGTGCGTTACCTGCTTCACATCATTGCCGAACGCATCCCCAGCGCAACGCTTCAGGTGCTCGTTGGCGCCGCAGTCGGCGGCGTCATCTATGCGGCGCTGATTTTGCTGACCGAACGCGCCCTGCTTGGAAAAATCCTCGGGATGGTTAAATCGCGGCGAATGCGTGAAAACGCAACCCAAGGTTAGTGTCTCGTAACCGAAAGCGCCTCATTTCGGCCGTCAACAGGTCTCACCCGTCACGGATATGTGTTTCGTGACGGCATGGCAAAGCCATTTTTTTGCGGTGCAATATCGCGTACAATGATAATATCGCTTCCTTTGGCGATTTTTAGTGACGACTTAAATCTAGAAAAAATTAAATATTTTCAGTTGCTTAATTTTTTAAAGTCGCACGGAATGCCGGAACGCCAGACAATCACCCGCAATATCTAAGCTTGTGTTTTTCCCGCGTCGCCACATTTTACCCTAAAGTCGAAACCAGACTTACGAGTGCGGGCTTAAGTTCGCTCTGGTTGCAACGCGGCGTGGGTGGACGCCGCCCAATAGGGGTGACTGATGTGACTGTCGATCAGAACCTATCCTCCCGTATCAATTTGATGCGTATATTGCTGATCTCTGGAATCGTGTTCGTCCATGTGCCGCACGATGCCGAAACCAGCCCTTTTCTTGGCCTTTACGGCTTCTTCGACTGGCTGCGTGTTTTTCTGGGCGACGCCCTGTTTCGCATCGGTGTGCCCTGTCTCAGCGCGATATCCGGCTATCTGCTGTTTCGTCGCGGCATGAGCGGGTTCGATTATCCGGCGACGATCCGTTCGAAGTCGAAAACGGTGCTGCTGCCCTTCCTGCTGTGGAATGGCGCGTTGTTTGCCGCAATTTTGCTTATCCAGCTGTTTGACGTTGGTGTGGGTTATTTCCCGGACCTCTGGAACGCCAGCCCGCGTGAAATCATCAGCCATGGCACGGCGCTCGAAGAACTGCCGGTAAACGTGCCGCTTTATTTCCTGCGCGACCTGTTCGTCTGCATCCTGCTGTCGCCGGTGCTCGCATTTCTCATGCGCCGCTTTGCGCTGCCAACGCTCGCTATCCTGCTCTTCATAACCGCCATGCCTGATCTGACGATCTTCATAGTCCAGAAGAAATCGATCCTGTTCAGCTTCTCACTGGGCATCGCACTTGCGCTGCACCGCGTCGATGTCAAGGCACTCGATCCCTACGCCTTCCCGATCATGGCGCTGACCTTTGTCGCTGCGGCCATGCTGGCAACAGGCCTCTATTTCACCGGCCCGGAGTTTACCTTCTGGCTGAACATGTCTCGCAATTTGCTCGCTGTTTTCGGCGCGCTCGGTTTCTGGGCGTCGTCGGCGCTTTTGATCCGCAGCAGGCTCGGCAAGCGGCTTTCCGAAACCGGAAGCCTCAGCTTCTGGATATTCTGCGCTCACTATCCGTTGCTCGTCATCATGTGGATGGTCTGGAACAAGGGCGGACCCGATTTCTACCCCGCCTTCTATGTCATCGCCACGCTGTCCGCCTTTGTCATTCTGGTGGTGAGCAATGCACAAACCCGCAAATACCTGCCGGCCGTCTATGCCGTGCTGACCGGAAGCCGGAACGGCAAACGCAAGACAACGTCCGAATTCGCTGCAAAACGGGCCTCCATGATCGGCCCGCCCACATCCGAAACACTTTATTCGCAACGACAGAGGTGAACCAATGACAACATTTGTCACCCGCGTTCAGACACGCATTCTTCTCGCCGCCGCCCTGCTGGCGACACCCTTCACGACACCGAGCCAGGCACAAGAAGGCAACGGTGCATCCTTCATCGAGAATTTCGATCAGATGGACCGGTCGTTCTGGTACGTCTCCGACGGCTGGAACAACGGTGCGCATCAGAACTGCACCTGGTCGAAGAAACTGGCCACGGTGGAAAACGGCCAGCTGACGCTTGGTTTTGAGGAAGCAAAGTCCGGCGACCGCAACTTCGCCTGCGGTGAAATCCAGACCAAGGGGCGTTATCGCTACGGCACCTATGAAGCACGGATGAAAGCCGCTACCGGCTCCGGATTGAACTCCGCCTTCTTCACCTATATCGGCCCGACCGACAAAAAGCCCCATGATGAAATCGACTTCGAGGTTTTGGGCAAGAATACGGGCAAGGTACAGCTGAACCAGTATATTTCCGCCAAGGGCGGCAATGAGAAACTGGTGCCGGTAGAAGGCGGAGCTGATGCTGGCTTCAACGATTACGCCTTCGTGTGGGAGCCTCAGCGCCTGCGTTACTACGTCAACGGCAAGCTCGTTCACGAAGTCACGGATGAGACCAAGATTCCGCAGAATGCCCAGAAGATTTTCTTCAGCCTGTGGGGAACCGACACGTTGAAGGACTGGATGGGTGCCTTTTCCTATTCCGGCGCAACACAGATGATTGTTGACCGCTTCGCCTTCACGGCGCTCGGCGACAAATGCCAGTTTCCCGAATCCATCGCCTGCGCCCTTAACTGATTGCTTTTTTAAACCTGAGCCTCGGCGTCCTTGACGTATGAAACCAACCGGAACCCATGCATGATCCATGTTCTTTATCTCGCGCATGATCTGTCGGACCCCGCCATTCGCCGGCGGGTGTTGACCTTGCTTGCGGGCGGCGCGCGGGTCACGCTGGCGGGCTTCCGGCGCGGACAGAACCGGCTTGCAGAGATCGAGGGCGTGGTGCCGGTCATTCTCGGAGAAACCGCCGATGGGCGGTTTCTTCAGCGCATGGCAGCCGTCGCCAAAGCCAGCCTCTCGCTCGGCAAAACATTACGCGGCATCCCCATGCCCGACGTCATTCTTGCCAGAAACCTGGAAATGCTGGCTCTCGCAAAACGGGCCATGTCGCTTTACGACCGCCAGCCGGCACTGGTTTACGAATGTCTCGACATTCACCGCCTGCTTCTCAATGAGGGCAAGCCGGGGCAGCTTCTCAATGCGGCCCAGCGCTATTTCGCCCGGGATGCCAAGCTGCTGGTGACGAGTTCTCCAGCTTTCGTCGAGCATTATTTCAAACCCGTTTCCGGCCTGAACCTTCCCGTGCTGTTGCAGGAAAACAGGGTGCTGGCGCTTGATGCCGCTGTAGCAGCCACCCCACAACCGCGCCCACCTGCCCCCGGCGAACCGTGGAAAATCGGCTGGTTTGGGGCGCTTCGCTGCCGCAAATCGCTCGAAATCCTCGCCGATTTTGCAAGGCGCATGGATGGCAAGGTCGAAATCATCCTGCGCGGCCGGCCGGCCTATTCGGAATTTGCGGATTTCGATGGTTTCGTGGCTGCCGCGCCGCATGTGCATTTCCACGGGGCCTACAAAAACCCTGAAGATCTGGCCACCATCTATAATGAAGTGCAGTTCACCTGGGCGATCGACTTCTTCGAGGAAGGCCAGAATTCAAGCTGGCTGCTGCCCAATCGGCTCTATGAGGGATGCCTTTACGGCACCCTGCCGATTGCACTTGCAGGCACGGAAACGGCTCGTTTCATCGAAAAGCGCAATATCGGTTTTGTTCTGCAAAATGCCGGTGCAGATGATCTGGCCGCTCTTTTCAACACTATGACTCCACAAACGTATACGGACGCCTTCGACGCCCTCTCGGCACTCGATAAGAAACAATGGCTGACCGACCGCGACGATTGCCGTCAGCTGGTCCAGCAATTGTCCTCTCTTACAAAATCCGCTTCCGGCCATGCCCGTGAAGCTGCGTTTTCACCCGTGTAGTGCGTAGGGGGCAAATCATGGAAGGTCTTGGTCATTCCGGCATCAGAACTCTGATCGTCATTCCCTGCCTCAACGAGGCAAAGACGATCGAGGCGTTGCTGCGAAAATTCACCGGCGCGATGGATGGGCGTATTTTCCGCATCGTTGTTGCCGATGGCGGCAGCACGGACGGCACGCGCGACATCGTTTCCGCCTTCGCCGTAACGGATGACCGCGTTACGCTCCTTCCCAATCCCAAGCGCATCCAGAGCGCCGGCATAAACCTGGCCGTATCCACTTTCGGCGAGGATTTCGACTACCTCATCCGCATCGACGCCCATGGCGATTATCCGGATGATTATTGCCAGCGGCTGATTGAAGACGCGGATCGCACCGGCGCGGATTCCGTCGTGGTCGCCATGGATACGGTCGGGCACGGCCTGTTCCAGAAGGCGACGGCGATTGCGCAGAATTCCAAACTCGGCAATGGCGGCTCAAAGCACCGCGAAGGCGCCAAGGGACACTGGATCGACCATGGCCACCACGCGTTGATGCGGATCGCCGCCTTCGACGCGGTCGGTGGTTACGATGAAAGCTTCAGCCACAACGAGGATGCCGAACTGGATTTCCGGCTGCGCAAATCCGGTTTCCGTATCTGGATGACCGACAAGACCCGCATGACCTATTATCCGCGCGCTAGCGTCATGCCTCTGTTCAGGCAATATCTCGCCTATGGCCGTGGCCGGGCAAAGAACCTGCTGAAACATCGCTCGATCCCGAAGATCCGTCAGATGATTCCGCTGGCTGTCCTGCCGGTCTTCGTGCTTGCCCTGCTGTCGCTTGTGCATTGGGCAGCACTTATTCCGCTTGGCCTCTGGATCGCCGCATGTGTGGGTTATGGCTTGTGGATGGCAATAGGTCAGAAAAACCCATACGGCCCGCTCGCCGCCTTTTCCGCAATGGTGATGCATCTGGCGTGGTCCACCGGCTTCTGGCTGGAACTCCTGAAATTCCGGGGAAAAAAGGCTGTCTCATGACCGACCTCATCGTCACCGAACCACACAATTCAAAGACCGTCGATATCGGCATCTGTACCTACAGACGTCCGGCGCTGGTCGCCACACTTCTGTCACTGTTCGAACTGGAAGTGCCCGAAGGCGTGACAGTTCGCCTGATCGTTGCCGACAATGATGAGGAACCAAGTGCCAAGGCAAGTGTGGATCGGCTGCGCGAAACTTCGCCTTTCGAGATCGCCTATGTCCATTGCCCGAAATCGAATATCTCGATTGCCCGCAACGCCTGCCTCTCTGAGAGCCGGGCGGACTATCTGGCCTTTATCGACGATGATGAGACCGCCCCGCCGCACTGGCTGGCCGCACTTATGGAAAAGGCAGGCGAAACCGGCGCGGATGTCGTTCTTGGCCCAGTGACGGCGGTTTACCGTGAGAATGCGCCGGGCTGGATGAAACGTGGCGATTTTCACTCGACCGTGCCCGTCTGGGTGAATGGCGAGATCATCACCGGCTACACCTGCAACACGCTTCTCAAGATGGACGCCCCATCGGTAAAGGACCGGCGTTTTGCGCTGGCGCTCGGCCAGAGCGGCGGTGAGGACACGCATTTCTTCTCGCATCTCCATGCTTCGGGCGGTCGCATCGTCTTTGCGCAAAAGGCCGTGCTCTCCGAGCCGGTGCCGGAAAACCGCGCCCGTTTCATGTGGCTTGCCAAACGTCGCTTCCGCTCCGGCCAGACCCATGGCCGTGTGCTTGCCGAAAAGAAACCCGGCGCAAGACGCGTGATGCAGGTGCTGAAGGCAGGATCGAAAGTTCTCTATTGCGCCGTCTTTGCCGCGCTGAACGGTTTCAACGCCGTGCGCCGCAACCGCTATGCCCTGCGCGGCGCCTTGCATCTCGGCTCGGTAAGCGGCGCCTTCGGAGTGCGCGAAATCCGCCAATACGGCGCGGTGGAGGCAACCTGATGGAGAACCTTAACCCTCAGCCCGATATCAGCTTCGTCATTGCCGCCTATAATGCCGCAGAGACGATCGAAGCCGCCATTCAAAGTGCGCTTGAACAGCAGGGCGTGACACTGGAGGTGATCGTCGTGGACGACCGCTCCGCCGACGAGACGATCTCGCTCGTCGAGGCCATTGCGGCCAACGATCCGCGTGTCCGGCTGCTTGCGCTTGAACAGAACCTCGGACCGGGAGGCGCGCGCAATGCCGGTATCGACGCAGCAACCGGACGCTTTATCGCAGTTCTCGATTCGGACGACGTCATCCGCCCCGACCGTTCCGCCTGCATGATGTGCCGGGCAGATGCGGCCAATGCGGTGATCGCTGTCGACAATCTCGATGTCGCCTATACGGACGGCAGGCCGATGGAAACGATGTTCGCAGAGGAGTTTCTGGAGGAAAGACCCGTCCTTACCCTTGAGGACTTCATTTCCTCCAACATCCTTTTCCGCTCCACCTTCAACTTCGGCTACATGAAGCCGATGTTCCGGCGCGATTTCCTAAATAGCGAGGGATTGCGTTTTCGCGAGGACATCCGCATCGGCGAGGATTACATCCTGCTTGCCTCGGCGCTTGCCGCCGGCGGCCTTTGCGTCATCGAGCCGAAACCGGGCTACATCTATAATATTCGCGAGGGTTCGATCTCGCGCGTCCTCGAAATCCACCACGTCGAAGGAATGATGCGGGCGGACCAGGAGTTTCTGAGCCACTACGCGCTGTTGCCCGCCGCCATGGATGCGCAGCAGGCCAGAAGCCGTAGCCTGCAACTGGCCCGTAACTTCCTGACATTGGTGGAAGACATCAAGCGCCGCTCGATTATCGGCGCGCTGAAGACAACGATCAGAGATCCCGCCGTGCTGGGGCATTTGAGAATGCCCATTGCCGTGCGGCTGAAGAGGTTGCGGAACGCGATGTTTGCGCCCGCGGCAAATACTGGGGTGAAAAGGCAGATTTCGTAAAATTTGTGAGCGGACAAATCTGTACGCGAAAAATCTGCAAGCGGACTGGGGACAGATCAAACCTTGATGAAGGAGAACGCGATGGACCTGAACAAAACTGTCAGAAAAGCCGTCATTCCCGTAGCCGGCAACGGCACGCGGTTTTTGCCCGCCACCAAGGCGATGCCGAAGGAAATGCTCACGATCGTCGACCGGCCGGTCGTGCAATATGCCGTCGATGAGGCCATGCAGGCCGGCATCGAGCACATTATTTTCGTAACCAGCCGTAACAAGACCGCCATCGAAGACTATTTCGACAGCGCGCCCGAGCTTATCAACACGCTCACCCGCTCCGGCAAGACGGTGCAGGTGCTGCAGCTTGAAAAGATGCTGCCAGTCGCAGGCACAGTCAGCTACACCCGCCAGCAGGTGCCGCTCGGCCTCGGCCACGCGGTTTGGTGCGCGCGCGAACTGGTGGGCAAGGAGCCTTTTGCGCTGCTTTTGCCTGATATGGTTTCCTATGGCGCACGCGGCTGCATTGCCGGGTTGATGGAACTCTACGACGAAGTCGGCGGCAATATCCTCGGTGTTGAGGAATGCCTGCCGGAAGAAGTGTCATCCTACGGCGTCGTTGGTGTCGGCCAGAAGGTCAATCACGGCTTTGCGGTGACCGAAATGGTCGAGAAGCCGGAACCATCCAGGGCGCCTTCGAATTATTATCTCAACGGCCGTTATATTCTGCAGCCGGAAATCTTCGACATTCTCGCCAAACAGGAGCGTGGCGCGGGCAACGAAATCCAGCTGACTGACGGCATGAAGCGGCTCGCTGAGAAGCAGGCCTTCCATGCGCAGAAGTACAGCGGTCGCACATTCGACTGCGGCAGCAAGCAGGGCTTCATCGCCGCCAATGTCGCTTTCTCGCTGATGCGTGCCGACATGGAGGCGCAGGTTCTCGCTTCCGTCAAGGAACTCGTCGCAAACCATGAAAGCCGCGTTCAGGCGGCCTGACTTTAATCGTGCTGCCGGGGAGGCGGTCGGCACATCAATAACGGGGGGCGGGAAGCCGAGCGTTGCTCGGCTTCCCGCGTACCATTTTTAATTCACAAGGTAGGTCCATGCACCACAAGACCTTTAAATCCAGCATCGGTTTTCCGGATCCCGGCAAGGATGCCGACACATTTATTGACCTCGATCGCCTCTGGGCAGCCGTGGTGCGCCGCGCCAATGTCATTGCCGCCTCGGTCATCGCCGCTGTGGTTCTGGCCGGCCTTTATCTGGTGCTTGCAACCCCCGTTTACACCGCGATGACTCAGGTGCTTCTGGATGAAAGCCTTTCCCGTTACGCGGAAGAGGAATCGCCGGTACCTGCCGCCCAGATCGTCGACAACCGTATCGCCAGTGCTGTGGAAATTCTGAAATCCAAGGAAATGGCGCTGACCGTGGTCGACAAGGCCAAGCTCGACGAGAACGACACCATCGTCAATCCGTCGCTGTCGCCGGTCGATCTCGTGAAATCTTCCGTGCGCGGTATCGTCGATCTCATCCTGCCCGGAGATCCGCCGGCCTCCGAAGCGGCAATCCGCGCCGGACGCCGCGAAAAGGCAGCCGCCGTGCTGCAACAATCGCTGATCGTAGAGCGTGTCGGCCGCAGTTCGGTCATCGCCATTTCCACCCGTTCGACGGATCGGCAGCTTGCCGCGCTCATCGCCAAGACCTATGCGCAGGCCTATCTGACCGAACAGCTGAACGCCAATTTCGACGCCAGCGAGCGCGCTTCTGTGTGGCTTCAGGAGCGCATGAGCGACCTGAACCAGCGTGCGCAGGCCGCCCAGCTTGCCGTCGAAAAATTCAAGACGGACAATAATATCGTTTCTTCGCGCGGCGAGCTCATGTCGGAAGGCCAGTTGGCCGATCTCAACGGCCAGCTGATTGCCGCGCAGGCGGATGTCGCGACGGCTGCTGCACGTTATGGCCAGTACAAATCCATCATCGACCGGGGACCGGATGCAGCGGTTGACAATGCAGTCGTTTCCGCACGGGATGCCGATAACTCGGTCATTCAGGACCTTCGCAAGCGCTACATCACGATCTCTGACCGATTGCAGGGCGTCGTCCAGCAATTCGGCGCCGACCACCCTCAGGCGGTAGCGCTGGAGAGTGAGAAGAAAGAAATTGCAAGGCAGATATTCCAGGAACTGCAGCAGGTTACGGGCAGCCTGAAGAACGAATACGACGTCTCCAATTCCCGTGTGCAATCGCTTCGCGACAATATCGACCGCGTGGCGGGCCGCAATTCGCAAGCCAATATCACTATGGTGCAATTGCGTGAGCTGGAGCAGCGGGCAACCGCTCTGCGCACACTCTACCAGTCCTACCTCGGCCGCTTCGAAGAAGCATCCCAGAAGCAGTCGCTGCCGATCGCCAAGGCCCGCATCATCTCCGAAGCGGGTCTGCCGACAGCTCCGTCCAGCCCGAAAAAGACGATGACCATGGCGCTTTCCGTCATTCTCGGCCTTATGCTGGGCGGCGGCATCGCAGCGCTTCTTGAGTTCCGGGATCGCTTTTTCCACACCGGCAACGATGTGCGCGACAATCTGCGCATGCGTTTTCTGGGCTACCTGCCCTTTATCGGGGAACGGGGTGCAGAAACCGCAAAGTCGGGTACCCCTGCCGCCACCCCCGGCAGCGAGAGCACGACCATCGACGAAAACGGTCAGGTCTCGTTCCAGAAAATGCTGCGCCTTGCCGTCGACAGCCCGCGCTCAAGCTTTGCCGAGACGCTGCGCAACGTGAAGCTGACGGCTGATGTCGTTATCCAGGAACGCCAGTGCCGGGTAATCGGCGTCATCTCATGCCTGCCGAACGAGGGTAAATCGGTCGTGGCGCTCAATCTCGCCGGTCTGATCGCCTCCACCGGCAAGCGCACGCTTGTGGTGGATGCCGACATCCGCAACCCCGGCCTCAGCCGCATGCTGACAACGCGGCAATCCGCCGGTCTGGTGGAGGTCGTGCTTGACGAGATACCGTGGACGCAGGCAGTGAAGGTCGATACCCGCACGAAAATGGGCATCCTGCCGGTTTCCACCAGCAACCAGTTTGCCCATTCAAGCGAGCTTCTTGCCTCCTCCGGCATGCGCAAATTCATCGAATCGGCGCGTGAGGCCTGCGACTACATCATTGTCGACCTTGCACCCGTCGTTCCCGTCATCGACGCTAAAGCCTTCGCACCGCAGGTCGATGGTTTCGTCTTCGTTACGGAATGGGGCAAGACGCCGATCCAGATGGTGCAGAACCTGATGGCCAACGAACCGCAGATTGCCAACAAGACGTTGGGGATCGTGCTCAACAAGACCGATATGACGGAATTGCAGCGTTATGCAGGCCCCGGTGGTTCTGAGCACTATCACGAGACATTCGCGGCCTATTACGGCGACGCCAAACCGCCGGTGAAGGAAAACGCCTGAATGGTGTAGCGGCCCGGTGCAAACCGGGCCGCTTTTTTTTTGCAGCTCAAATTTTGCTATCCAGCCTATGGCGTTGCCCGCAAAATTACGCATTGATGGCGACCAACCAATCGCCAGCAAGCAGGACCAGTTTCATGCCATCACCCATCGCTCTTGTTTCGCGGATGAATGCGCAAGCGGAAGCCATCTGGAAGCAAGCGCTTCGCGACGCCATGCCGGAAGAGGAAATCCTCTCCTTTTCCGAATTAAGCGGGGAGCAGAAACGCGCGGTGGACTTCGCCATCGTCGCCAATCCCGATCCAGCCGATATTGCAGCCTTGCCGGGTCTTTCGTGGATTCACAGCCTGTGGGCGGGTGTCGAACGGCTCGTTCTGGAACTGGGAGACAAGGCGCCGCCGATCGTGCGGCTGAAAGACCCGGAGCTTTCACGCGTGATGGCGGAAGCCGTGCTGGCATGGACATATTACCTGCAACGCGACATGCCGGCCTATCGCGTAAACCAGCAAAAAGCCCTCTGGCAGGAACTCGATTATCGGCATCCGGGCGAGATGACCGTCGGCCTCCTCGGCCTCGGCGCGCTCGGAACGGCTGCGGCGCAACGCCTGCTTCATGCAGGCTTCAACGTTTCCGGCTGGAGCCGCTCGGCCAAGGCAATCGAGGGAGTGGCAACGCTGACGGGCGATGACGGGCTGGGGGACTTGCTGGAAAAAAGCGACATTCTCGTCTGTCTGGTGCCGCTGACCGATGCGACGCGCGGCCTTCTGAATGCCGACCGTCTCGGCGCCATGAAAAAGGGAGTCGCACTCATCAATTTCGCCCGCGGAGCCGTCGTCGTCGCCGATGACCTGATCGCGGCGCTTGATTCCGGCCAGCTTTCGCATGCGGTTCTCGATGTCTTCGAACAGGAGCCGCTACCTCACGCTTCCGCATTCTGGCAGCACCCGAAAGTGACCGTCCTGCCACATATTTCCGCGCCGACAAGCCGGGAAAGTTCAGCGAAAATAGTGGCAGGCAATGTCAAGACATGGCGTGAAACAGGTACGCTGCCGGAAACGGTCGATATGACGCGCGGTTATTGAGACAGGATGGCGGGCGGTTTATTCGCCCGCCATCGTGTTTGCCGTATGGGCCAGTTCGACAGCTGAGACGATCTGCTGTTCGTCATAGGGCTTGGTCAAAAGCACTGCCGTTTCCGGCGCCCCGTTCGGCAGTTGGTTGTCTCCCGTGGCAAACACGATGGCTAGTCCCGGTTTCCGGCGCAATGCCTCAACCGCCAGCTCGCCGCCCTTCATGTCCGGCAGGCCTATGTCGGTAACGAGAACATCGATCTCTTCCGTCTCGATCGCCTTTAGCGCCTGCACAGCATTTCCGGCCTCGACGACGGCAAAGCCGTTATCGGCCAGCATCTCGGTCGAATTCATCCGGATCAACTCGTCATCCTCAACAAGAAGCACGCAAACCGATCTGGTCTCGTCTCCGACGACCTGCGCGGATTCGGGGGTTTTGGAATGACGCGGTGATGATACCGGCCTCGTCTTGGCGAGAGAAACCTGCTTGCGATTGGCGATGACATGGCGGATGCGCCGCGCCAGCGCTTCGCGCGTGTAAGGCTTGGAGAGCAGTTCCACCCCGGAATCCAGCTTGCCGCCATGCACGATGGAGTTTTCCGTATAACCGGATGTGAAGAGAACGGCGAGATTAGGCAACCTTTCCTGCGCCCGGCGCGCCATTTCCCGGCTTTTCAAAGGTCCCGGCATCACCACATCGGTGAAGATTACGTCAATCGGAATGCCGCTTTCGACCACCGTCAAACCAGCCTGCGCATCGCGGGCAGTGAGCACGCGGTAACCGAGATCGCTCAGTGTCTCGACGACGGTGCTGCGCACCTCCTCGTCATCCTCCACCACAAGGATCGTTTCCGTGCCACCCTCGACGGGGCCGGTCGGTATCACCACTTCCCTGTCCTCGTCGGCGGCGGATCGCGGTAGATACATCTTCACCGTCGTGCCCTGCCCCACCTCGCTATAGATGTTGACATGGCCACTGGACTGTTTTGCAAAACCGTAAACCATCGAAAGGCCGAGACCGGTGCCCTTGCCTTCCGGTTTCGTCGAAAAGAACGGCTCGAACACCTTTTCCAGAATGTCCGGCGACATGCCCGATCCGGTATCGGTAACAGCCAGCATGACATATTGCCCCGGCGAGACTTCCGAATGCTTGCGCGCGTAATCGCGATCGAGAACCGCATTGCCGACCTCGATTGTCAGCTTGCCGTGCCCTTCCATGGCATCACGCGCATTGATCGCCAGATTAAGGAGAGCGTTTTCCACCTGGTTGGGGTCGGCATAGGTATTCCACAGGCCGCCGGAGGTGATGACCTCAACCTCGATCGCCTCACCAAGCGAACGGCGCAGGAGATCGTCCATGCCGGTAACGAAGCGGGAGATGTTGATAACGCGCGGTTCCAGCGCCTGACGACGGCCAAAGGCCAGAAGCTGGCTTGCAAGCTTGGCACCGCGATGAACGCCGGCCAGCGCATTTTCCAGCCGCCGTTCGGCACGCTCGTTGCCAATCACGTCCTTTGACAGCAATTGCAGATTGCCCGCGATTACCTGAAGAAGATTGTTGAAATCATGCGCGACGCCACCGGTCAACTGGCCGATGGATTCCATTTTCTGCGCCTGCTGCAACGCTCTTTCGGTCTGGCGGCGCTCGGCGATTTCCGTCTCGACCCGCGCTTCCAGCCCTTCATTCAATTGGCGAAGCTGCTCTTCCGCTCTTATGCGGTGGCGAATCTCGCGTTCCAGATTGCTGGCATGTTCTTTAAGCGTGTTCTCGGCCAGCCGCTGTTCGGTGATATCCGTGTGGACACCCACCCATTCCGCAATATCACCGGAATTGTCGAAAATCGGAACGCCACGGATCGCAAATGTGCGGTAGACGCCGTCATGGCGGCGAACGCGATGCTCCCAAATATAGGTCGCCCGCGCGGAAACGGCTTTTGTCCAGCTTTCCAGCGAATGGTCCCTGTCTTCGGGATGAACCGCTTCGACCCAGCCGAACCCCTGATACTCGTCGAAGCTCTGCCCGGTAAGTGCACCCCACGCAGGCTGCTCACCCAGCATCATGCCGTCGGCGGTATTGGTCCAAAGCACGCCGTGGACCGCATCAACAGCGGCGCGGAAACGGTTATTGCTAAGCACGATTTCGTGCTCGGAACGTTTCCGGTCCTCGATATCGATGATCAGCACATAAATGCCGTCAACCGAACCATCTGCGATATAGCGGGGAACATAACGGATTTCGGCGGCTCGCTTGCTGCCATCCGGTCTGCTGATCACCGTATCCGAAACGATCTTTTCGCCGCCGAGCGCACGATCGAGATAGGCCCTGCGCGAACTGAAGAACGCGTCTCCAACAATTTCCGGAACGCTACGGCCGATCACCTCCTCGGCGCTGCGGCCGAACCACTCCAGATAACCGTCATTGGCGAATTTATAGACATAGTCGCGATCGACATATCCCACCAGGATTGGCAGGGCATTGGTAAGCCGGCTCAGCTCCTTGCGGCTCTGCTCCAGCGCCTCCACGGCCTTCACCTTTTCGGTGTTTTCAAGCACCGTGCACAGGACGCCGTCCACCGCGCCGCCATCATTGTAGATCGGCGTATAGAACAGATCGAAGATCACCTCTTCCGGCTGACCGTGCCGCATCAGCGTCATCGGCTGGTCGCGATAAGCCATGACCTCGCCACGAAAGCCAGCCTCCAGAATGCGGCTGTTCCAGTCCCAGATCTCGGGCCAGATACCTGGCACCGTTCCGCCCAGCGCCCGCGGGTGATAATTGCCGGCAATTTCCGCATAGCCGTCATTGTAGATCATCACATGATCCGCACCCCACATCAGCACCTGCGGAATGGGAGAGTTGACGACGGAATTGGCCTTCTGCCTCAAATTCTGCGGCCAGTCGCTAATCGGACCGAGCGATGTCTTCGACCAGTCGAAGCCACGCACAAGCTCACCCGTTTCACCGCCGCCGATCGGCCATACCGGGGCAGCACGAAGATTGGTCATTCAATATCACCACAAAAAAGAGACGAAATTTTCCGTAGTACAGAACGGAATAAATGTCCAAGAAAACAGAAACTTCTGCTTGTTGTTCACGGCTTTTCAGAAGCGCGACCGGCAAGACTGGGGAATTCGCACGCCGCAAATTTCGCAGAAGCACCCCACAAGCGTGATGATTGATTGACGATTGCCATCCTCAATACGCCAAAAACTGCCGCAAACGGAACGGCAACAAAGTAATTATTAACGCTCAATGCGGGTGCTGGCGGTCGCGGTGCCGTCAGCGCCCGGGTCTTCGCACACCGCGACCAGAGGGAACAAAAATGAAAATACTTTTGGGTGCCACAATTCTTTCCGCCGGCTTCGCCCTTACAGGCGGTGCAGCCTTTGCTGCGGACTGTGGAAACGTCACGATCGCCAGCATGAACTGGCAATCCGCTGAAGTCGCCGCCAATCTCGACAAGATCATTCTGGAAAAGGGTTACGGTTGCAGCGCTGAAATCGTCACAGGCGACACCGTACCGACATTGACCTCCATGGCCGAAAAGGGCCAGCCTGATATCGCGCCGGAGGCCTGGGTCAGCCTGCAGCCGGAAATCGTCAAACAGGGACTTGAGGGCGGCAAGGTCGTGGCGGCCGCCAAGATTCTGTCGGACGGCGCTGTGCAGGGATGGTGGATCCCGAAATATGTCGCCGATGCCAACCCCGATCTCAAGACCATTCCTGATCTCTTCAAACATCCCGAGCTCTTCCCCTCGCCTGAAGACAAGGCAAAGGGCGCCGTCTTCAACGGCCCGCAGGGCTGGGGCGGCACCGTCGTCACCGCCCAGCTTTTCAAGGCTTTTGGTGGTGAAAAGGCCGGCTTCACCCTGGTGGACACCGGTTCCGCCGCAGGTCTCGACGGCTCGGTCGCCAAGGCTTACGAAGCGAAACAGCCGTGGGTAGGCTATTACTGGGCTCCGACCTCGCTGCTCGGCAAATATGAGATGGTGAAGCTCGGCTTCGGCACGGAATATGACTCTGCCGAATGGAAGCGCTGCACCTCGGTTGCCGATTGCGCGGACCCGAAGCCCAATGCATGGCAGGTTGACGACGTGCAGACGCTGGTCAGCAAGACCTTTGCCGACCGCGCCGGCCCGGCCATGGACTATCTGAACAAACGCGCCTGGACCAACGACACCGTCAACAAGCTGATCGCCTGGATGACCGACAATCAGGCAACCGGCGAAGATGGCGCGAAACACTTCCTGAAGGAAAACGAGGCTCTGTGGACGGGCTGGGTTTCCCCCGACGTCGCGCAAAAGGTCAAGGCTGCCCTCTAAAAGGGTGGCACGACATATGTGGTCGACAGCTTGGCCCGCCAATGGCGGCGCCCGGCCGTTTTTAAGTTCCGGAGCGCGGCGGATATTGCCCGCCGGCCCCGGTTCGTCGTGGAGAACAGGATATGGATTGGCTTTTCAAATTTCCGACCATGAATGACGATGCCCTGCGTGCGCTGAAGAAAGTGATCGACGAGGGGTTTCGGGGTTTCACCAGAGCCTATGGCGGCACGATAGAGGGGCTGTTCACACCGCTCCAAAGCTTCCTCATCTGGGCGGAAAGGCTTTTGATCGGCACCCCCTGGCCGGTCGTTATTCTTATTGTCGGCGTACTCGCCTGGTTTGCCAGCCGCAGCGCCACCATTGTTGGACTATGTTGCGGTATTCTCTTTGCCATCGGCTGGTTCGGCATGTGGGAAGACACGATGAAGACGATCTCGATGATCTTCGTCTGCGCCGTGCTCTCGATCGTGATCGGTTTGCCGATTGGCATCGCCATGGCGCGGTCCAACCGCCTGCAGAGTATCGTGAACCCCGTTCTCGACGTCATGCAGACGATGCCGAGTTTCGTCTATCTCATTCCCGTCGTCATGCTGCTCGGCATCGGCCGTGTCCCGGGCGTCATCGCCGTGGTGATCTACGCCATTCCGCCGATGATCCGGCTTACCAATCTCGGCATCCGCATGGTTGACCGGGACGTGCTGGAAGCGGCAGACGCTTACGGTTCCTCGAAGCGCCAGAAGCTTTTCAAGGTGCAGCTGCCGCTTGCACTCCCCACCATCATGGCGGGCATCAACCAGACAATCATGATGGCGCTCGCCATGGTCGTCATCGCCTCCATGATAGGTGTTCAGGGCCTTGGCCAGCCGGTTCTGAAGGCCATCGCCAACCAGTATTTCACGCTCGGTGTGTTCAACGGCCTGGCAATCGTCGGCATCGCCATCATCTTCGACCGCATCAGCCAGGCCTACGGCCTTCGCCTGCAAAAACACCGGGAAGTGGCGCATGGCTAGTCAATCGATCGAAATCCGCAGCCTTTACAAGATTTTCGGCTCCAAGGCGGAGAACTACATCGACGCCGTGAAGGGCGGCATGTCCAAGGCGGAACTGAACGCCAAGCACGGCCATGTGCTCGGCCTAAGCGACATCAACATCACCATGCCGGGCGGGCAGATCACCGTGATCATGGGCCTTTCCGGCTCGGGAAAATCGACGCTGATCCGCCACGTCAACCGCCTGATCGACCCGACAGCGGGAGAAATCCTTTATGGCGGAACGGATGTCTGTCGCCTCAACGAAGCGGAACTTCTGGAATTCCGCCGCCACAAGACGGCGATGGTATTCCAGAAATTCGGCCTGCTGCCGCACCGCAACGTGCTGCAAAACGTCGTCTATGGCCTTGAGGTGCAGGGCGTCGACAAGGGCGAGCGGGAAGAAAAAGCCGACGTCTGGATCAAGCGGGTGGGGCTGGAAGGCTTTTCGAGCCATTATCCGAACCAGCTTTCAGGCGGCATGCAGCAGCGCGTGGGTCTCGCCCGCGCGCTGACCAACAACGCCGAAATCCTGCTGATGGACGAGGCCTATTCGGCACTTGATCCACTCATCCGCGTCGACATGCAGACAGTGCTGCTGGAATTGCAGAAAGAGCTGAAGAAAACCGTCGTCTTCATCACCCACGATCTGGATGAGGCTCTTCGGCTGGGAGACAAGATCGCCATTCTGCGCGACGGCGAGATCATCCAGCAGGGTACGGCCGCCGAAATTGTCATGAGTCCGGCAGACAGCTATATCGAAGCCTTCGTGGAAGAGGTCAACCGTGGCCGGGTCATTCGTCTCGGCGCCATCGTCCAGCCGGAGTTTTCCGGCCAGTCGCGTCTTCAGCTCGATGCGGACATGACCGTCGAGGAAGGCTTGCGCGCGCTCGTCAGGGAGGATGTCGGCAGTGCCATCATCATCGGCGAAAACGGCAAGTCACTCGGCTCCGTCACCACGGATGCCATCATGCGCTGCCTCGTCAGGACCACGCCAAGCGCGGAAAAAAAACTGGCCGAGGCCGGTTAGGCCAAGCCGTCGAGCCATTTGGTCATGCCCCTGGCGGCGGCCTTGCCAGTGGCAAAACAGGCGGTCAGCAGATAACCGCCGGTCGGCGCCTCCCAGTCCAGCATTTCCCCGGCAGCAAAAATGCCGGGGAGTTTTTTCAGCATGTAGTTCTCATCGATACCTTGCCAGTCAACGCCCCCAGCCGATGAAATCGCCTCGGCAATCGGTCTCGTCCGTGCAAGCGGTATCTCCGCATGTTTGATTCTTGCGGCGACCAGATCATCCGGCATCGCCGAGATATCGTGAAAGATTTCCCGCAGAAGTCCGACCTTGACGGCGGAGAGGCCCACGGCCTTCCGCAACCGGTTTGCAAAACTCTCCTTGCGGCCAAGCTTTGCCAGATCCCGGCCAAGGCGCTCCACGGTACGTCCCGGCGCCAGATCGACAGCGAGTGTCGCCTTTCCCGTGTGTTCCAGCTGGTCGCGAAGTGCGGCGGAATGGGCATAGATGACGCTGCCCTCAATGCCGTGCTGCGTCACCACGAACTCACCCTGAAACGCTCCGGCCGGGGAAATGGTGGTGACGGATTTCAACGCCTCACCGGCAAAACGCTGCCGGAAGACATCGCTCCAATCGACATCAAAGCCACAATTGGCGGGGCGGAAAGGGTTAAGCTCCACGCCTTCAGCCGCGAGTGCCGGCACCCATGCCGCATCCGAACCCAGACGCGGCCAGCTTGCGCCGCCGAGCGCCAGAAGAACGGCATCGGCCTTCATGAAGACATCGCCCTCCGGTGTCGCGAAAACCAGCCCGTCTGCGGAAAAACCCATCCAGCGATGCCGCGTCTTGATGATAACGCCGTGTGCCTCCAGCCGGGCAAGCCATGCCCGCAACAGCGGCGAGGCCTTCATGACCGTCGGAAACACCCGACCTGACGTGCCGACGAAGGTCTCCTGCCCCAGACCTTGCGCCCAGTGACGCAGCGCGCCGGGCGTGAAATCATCGAGGGCGGCGCGCAGCTTTTGCTCCGCGTCGCCAAAACGGTGGAGGAAAATGTCGTAGTCTTCGGCATGGGTGATGTTGAGACCGGATTTTCCGGCCATCAGCAATTTGCGCGCGACGGTCGGCATGGCCTCGAACACCGTTACGGCATGGCCAGCCGCAGACAGCACTTCGGCCGCCATCAGGCCCGCTGGCCCGCCGCCGACAATCGCGACCTGCCTTGCCTTCTTCAAAACCCGCTCCATCGCATCTTCGCCATTGTGGCCTTATACCGATTTCCGCGCGCGAATATATGCGATATTGAAGCGCGCATGTTCACGCTCGACCGACCCGTCACCTTTTCGCAGGATATCAAGAAAAGCCGCTTCATTGCCTTTGCAGCACCTGTCACTGGCGAGGAGGATGCGAAAAGCTTCCTTGCGGCGCATTCTGACTTCGACGCAAACCACAATTGCTGGGCATGGCGAACCGGCCAGACCTATCGTTTCAGTGACGACGGCGAGCCTTCCGGCACGGCGGGAAAGCCAATCCTTCAGGCTATCGACGGTCAGGCCCTGGACAATGTCGCGGTCCTCGTCATCCGCTGGTTCGGCGGCATTCTGCTCGGCAGCGGCGGCCTCATGCGCGCCTATGGCGGCACGGCGGCGGCCTGCCTTCGGCTTGGCGAGACGTCACCGGTCATCGCCTATGTCAGCGCGACCTTGAGCTGCCCGTTCTCCGATCTGGCCCTGGTAAAATCGCGCCTCGCCGCCACGCAAAACCTGCGAGTGGAAAAGGAGGACTTCACCGGCACCGGCGCGGATATGCAGCTTTCGGTTCCCGTAGAGGAAGCCGAGCGTCTGACACGGCTCATCAGCGATCTGACCAGTGGCCGCGTCAATCTTCATATTCCGGACTAATCATATTGCGCGGTGGGCATCTGGCCCCATGCCCGATTTGTGCTAAGGAAGCGCAATGTCATCTGAGCTTTCCAACCCCGTCTATAATCCGCCGCTCGAACCGTGGCTCACTATCGTGCACCGGGATGACGATCTACTGGTGCTGGACAAGCCGAGCGGACTTCTTTCGGTGCCGGGACGCGATCCCGCGCTCTCCGACAGTCTTTTGACGCGCGTGCAGAAACAGTTTCCAAAAGCACTGATGATCAACCGGCTGGACAAGGATACATCAGGCATCGTGTTGATGTCCCTGAACCGCAAGGCGCACGCGACCGTCGCCGCCCAGTTCGAGAACCGCCAGACCCGCAAATCCTATGTTGCCGTCGTCTGGGGTGAAGTCGAGGGTGAAGAGGGCAAGGTGGACCTGCCACTTGCGATCGACCCCGAGAACAAGCCCCGCCACCGGGTGGACCACGACCATGGCAAGCCGGCGCAAAGCCTTTGGCGCGTGCTGGAAAGATTGCCGCTTCCCGCTACGAGGCTCGCACTTGCCCCTCTCACCGGCCGCACCCATCAATTGCGGGTGCATATGAAAGCTCTCGGCCACCCTATCCTTGGCGATGAATTTTATGCAGAAGGTGAAGCGCTCGCCGCCGCGCCGCGTCTTATGCTGCATGCCGAGGCGGTGGGCTTTCGTCACCCGGATGGCCGCGACGTCACCTATACCGTGCCCTGCCCCTTCTGAGGCCTGCGATGAAAGAACAAGACGAAAGCTTCGTGGTGGATTTTGTTGGCGGTGCGGTCGGTCACCGTTTCCGCTCCGGCGAGGGGCGCGGACAGGCTCTGCCGAAGGCCGCGGGCTTCACCAAAGGCCGCACGCCAAAAATCGTCGATGCTACGGCAGGGCTCGGGCGCGATGCCTTTCTGTTGGCGTCACTCGGAGCCGAAGTTACGCTGATAGAGCGTTCACCCGGTATGCACGCCCACCTTGCTGACGGCATTCGCCGCGCATTGGAGGCGGGTGGAGCCTATGCCGAGGCTGCCTCCCGCATGACGCTGCTGCAGGGCGATTCCCGGCTTCTGCTGAAAGAACTTTCACCGGAGGTGGTGATCGTCGACCCAATGCATCCGCCGCGCCACAACACGGCGCTGGTGAAAAAGGAGATGCGGGTGCTGCGGGAACTGGTGGGATCCGATCCCGATCAGGTAGAGCTTATGGAGGCTGCGCTTGAACATGCGACGAAGCGGGTGGTTCTAAAATGGCCTCTGCGCGCCGAACCTATGCCCGGCATTCGCAAGCCTTCGCACCAGATAACGGGAAAGAACACCCGATATGATGTTTTCATGATTTTCGGAAAATCTCTCGATCCGGAGGACTGATCAGCGGAAGTTCGGCTTGCGCTGAGCGTTCATTAAAAGCTCGTGCCGGGATGCGAATTCTCCGAACAGCCTTCTCAACCGTGTCTCCTCGGCCTTGTCCAGCCGGTAACGGCGGCAAAACTCCGCAACATTGAGAATTGGCTTGGCTCTGTTCCCGTCTATGTTCTTGTTGTCGATGATCTGCATGGCGGCGCCCTCCGTGTAACCAGGGGGAAAACGTAGGCGTGGGCTTGCGGTTCCCTGTAAGTTTACATGGATGAAAAAAGAGGATGCCGCCCGTACACGGCCTCATCAAGTTTTCTTGAAACTATCGCAAGAAACGAATTCCTCCCCAAATGGTTCTCTGCCCGATGCAGACAAAGGAAGGGAGACCCATGTTCCGCAACAACCGATTTCTGAGTTCGACGATGCTATTCGCGCTGCTGGCCGTACCACTTGCCGGCGGCGCCCACGCACAGACCGCCCCGGCAGTCGAGACGAAACGGCCCAATGCGCCGGATCAGAAACCGGCTTTCGAGGGTCAGACCCGTGCGCCGCAAGCCGCCACTCAGCCGGATGTCGAAAAAACCGTCATTGCCGAGGGCCTACCGCATATCTGGTCGATGGAATTCCTGCCCGATGGCCGCATGATCGTGGCGGCCAAGGAAGGCGCAATGCACATCGTCGCAGACGGCAAAGCTGGCCCAGCGATCGAAGGCGTGCCGGAGGTAGCGTCCGACGGACAGGGCGGTCTGCTCGACATCGCGCTGGCTCCCGATTTCGAAACCTCCCGTAAAATCTTCTTCTCTTTTTCCGAGCCACGGGATGGCGGCAACGGCACCTCCGTCGCATCGGCCAAGTTGACCGAAGAGGGTGGAGCAGCAAAACTGGAAGACGTCTCGGTGATCTTCCGCCAGATGCCGACCTATGATGGCGATAAGCATTTCGGCTCCCGCCTGGTCTTCGGCCAGAACAACGAGCTCTACGTCACCGTCGGTGAACGTTCAGACGCAACGCCGCGTGTGCAGGCGCAGGACCTGTCGAGCGGGCTTGGCAAGGTCTTCCGCATTGATGCCGAAGGCAAGGCCTTCGAGGGCAACCCCTTCGCCGGCCAGCAGAACGCCCTCCCCGAGATATGGAGCTATGGCCACCGTAACCTCCAGTCGGCAGCACTGGATGGACAGGGCAGGCTCTGGACAGTGGAACATGGCCCGAAAGGCGGCGACGAGATGAACCTGCCGAAGGCGGGCCTCAATTATGGCTGGCCGGTCATCACCTACGGTGTCGAATATAGCGGTCGGTCCGTTGGCGAAGGTGCCACCGCCAAGGAAGGCATGGAACAGCCGGTTTATTATTGGGACCCCGTCATCGGCCCGTCCGGCATGGCCTTTTACGACGCCGACCAGATTTCCGAGTGGAAGGGAGCCTTCATCGTAGGCGGTCTGGTGAGCCAGGGCCTCGTCATCCTGCACATTGACGGCGACAAGGTTGCGACGGAAAGCCGATTGCCGCTGGAAGCGCGCATTCGTGATGTGAAAGTGGGTCCGGATGGCGCCGTCTATGCCGTGACCGAAGAGCGCGGCGGCGGCAACTCGCAAATTTTGCGGATCGCCAAGGCCGGCTGAGAAAGTCATGACCGGAACAGCAGGCCGCCGGAACGAAGGCGGCCTGTTTCTCGTTTCCTGCAACCTTAAACCTGCCGGAAAAAACGATGCCACAACCGCCCACCCGCCTTCTTGCCAAAATCGGACTTGCCTATGTCAACGATCAGGAGCCGGGCATAGCCCGAGAAAGGCGCGGGCGCGGTTTCTGTTACCGGTTGCCGGGCGGCGAACTTCTGTCCGATAACGTGGAGTTGAAGCGCATCAAATCGCTCGGCGTCCCGCCTGCCTACAAAGATGTCTGGATATGCATCGACCCATCCGGGCATTTGCAGGCAACGGGCTTTGATGCGCGCGGGCGAAAGCAATATCGTTACCATCCCGACTGGCACGCATTGCGCGGTGAGACGAAGTTCTTTCAGCTGAAAAGCTTCGGCAAGGCGCTGCCTGCCATCCGGCGACGCGCCATGGCTGACATTGCAAAACAGGATCACGGTCAGGACATGACACTGGCGGCCCTGACGCTGCTTCTCGATGCCGCCTATCTGCGCGTCGGCAACCGTTCTTATCTTGAAACCAACGGTACCTATGGCGCAACCACATTGCTCAAGCGCCACGTGTCCTTCGGCGAGACAATCGAATTGCGCTTTGCAGCCAAGGGCGGGCAGAAGGTGAAACGGCAATTGCGCCACCCGCGCCTTCAAAAAATCCTCGAGGAAATCGCCGATCTGCCCGGCAAGGAGCTGTTTGTCTGGCAGGACAGTGAAAACCGGGTTCACTCCGTCGATTCAAGCGATCTCAACGCCTATCTTTCCCGCGTCGGCGGACAAGGCATTTCTGCCAAGACTTTCCGTACCTGGGGCGGAACGCTTGCGGCCTTCTGTCATGCGATGGAACATGTGGCTGCGGGTGAAAAACCCAGCATCAAGGGTATGTGTCAGGCAGCGGCGACGGAACTGTCCAACACACCCGCCATTTGCCGCAAGAGCTACGTACATCCTACCGTTCTCGATATAGCGACGGAGGAGAAGGCGCAGAAGAAGCTTGGCCGTATTCTGAAGGTGGGCGCAAAGCCGGTCTCGGGCCTCAGGGCCGATGAAAGACGTCTGCTTGCCTTCCTGCCGTGATAATCAGCGGCCAGTCGCCCATTCGCCCAATTCCCGCTCGGCCCTTTCGAGCGCGCTGTAATTCAACAGCTTGCGCAGGAAAGCGACGGTGACGGCGCGGGTTCGAAGATTATAACGGCCTTCCGCCTCGTCATCACCGGCCGCCTGATGGACGTTCAGCTTTTCGTAGAGGCTTTGCAGCCGGTTCTGCACGCTGCGCAACGAAAGGTTACGGCGGCGCGCAATCGCCTTGTCCGTCAGGCCCAGCGCAACATCAACAAGGATTTCATATTCGGAATCGGTGAAGCCATGCGCCTTGCCAAGGCTTTTTTCCTGTAGGCCGCGCACTTCCCTGTCGATCACGCATTGCGCCTCGATGAAGATGCTGCGCAACGCCAGCCGCAACCGGTCGTCAGATGCTGATTTCAGCACGTAGCCATAGGCAGCACCTTCGGGCACGATGCGGGAAACACCGCGCACATAGGCCTCGTCGGAATAGTTGGACCAGAACAGGATGCGGGTGTCCGGCCGCTCCTTCCAGATGGTGCGCGCCGCCTCGATGCCGTTGCGTTCGTTCATCTGCAAATCCATGACGATATGGGCGGCGCGGTTTTCCCGCGCCAGCTTTTCGCCGGTTCTGCCGTTTGCCGCCTCCAGCACCTTGTCGCATTCCGGCAGGGCGGCTCTCACCGCCTCGTTCAGATAGGCGCGGTGTAGCGCATCGTCCTCAACGATCAGCACATCCATGTCATATTTCCTCCCGCCGGTCGAAAGCGCCTTCCGGCAACGTCACGGTAATGCGGGTTCCAGCGTCTTTGCCATTGCCACCAATATCGAATCTGGCTGAAATCAGCCGTGCCCGCGTCTTCATGTTGCCGATGCCTAGTCCACCAGAGACAGCCCCCTCGCCACGGCCGCTACCGTCATCGCTCACGGTCACCCGCAACCCGCCATCCGTTAACGACAGTGTCACCGCAATCGTTTCCGGCTGCGCGTGACGGATGGCGTTGTTGACCGCCTCCTGCACGATGCGGAACAGCGAGATGGCAACGGTCTTGTCGAGTGTCTCAACAAGACCGTCCGTCTCGTCCGTAACCGACCAGTCGATAGAAGAGCCGCTGTCGCGCACGGAGCGATCCACATAGGTCTCGATGGCCTGCACGACGCCGAACAATTGCAGGATGGAGGGTTTCGCCTCCTCAATGATCTCGCGCAGATCCTGCATGCAGTGCTGCAGGCTGCGCACCACCGGTTCCAGCATCTCGCCCGACACGTCCGGTGCGTGGCTCATCCGCTCGATGCGCCGTGCAAGCCGCGTCAGGTCCGCCAGCGTCTGGTCGTGCAAATCCATGCCGATCCGCTGTCGCTCGGCCTCCAGCGCTTCGGTCAATTGCAGGGCACCCAGCCGCAACCCCTCCTCGCGGGCATTGGCGCGCGCCTCCTCGATCGCAGACCGTTTGGCCTGTTCGGCGGCGCGGATGGCGTAAAAATAGGGCGCCAGCAAATCCGCAACCGCGCGGGCATTGGCGACATCCTCCATCGTATAGGCATCCGACTGGTGCGAGGAGCAACTGAGCGCGCCGATAATGTCGCCATGCACCTTCATCGGCACGTGCAGGCGGCTATGCAGATCAAGCTCGATGATCGGGCTGGAAAATGCGCCTTCGAAATGGAAGCGCGGATCGGCGCAGGCATCGCCGCTCAAAAGATATTCCACCTCGCCCGAGAGCACGGAACGGATGGGACTGCCGGACAGAAGGGCGGGCGGCTGGCGGCTCCAGGCGCTTGCCAGACCGCTTTCATAGGCGATGTGAAATTTGTCATCCAGCTGCTTGATGCAGACATCCATGTGGACGTGAGGAATTATATGGGTGATTTCGGTAGCGACCGCCTGAATGATGGCGTTGAATTCGAGCTGCCCGGCGAGCAGCCGCGAAATGCCCATGTAGTGATGGAAAAGAGCGCTTTTCGGCGTATCCAGCATGTGCGGACACCCTCCCAAGCGCCTGCCTTGTCAACTTGTGGCGGCGCGACCTGCCCCGTATCGGCTATTCTGCGCCCGGCGGTGGCGTTTCGTCCTGCGGGTTCCCGCATCCTTTCTGCGGAAACCCGCAGGAAGATTGCCGTTATCCGCCTGTACAAGCCAAACCTTCTTGGTCATTCTCGCTTTTACTGGGGAAAGGAGCTCCAGTGCAAAGGAATTCCGCCTGCCGCCGAGGAGATTTGCGGGAAAGCGGGTTCCGAGCTCAAAAAGGGCAAGCCACCAGGGAGGAAAATCAATGGCTTTCAGAAAGATGCTTCTGGCATCGGCCGCTGTCGCATGCGCAGCTTTGCCGATCACCGCTCACGCCGATACCTCGGCTAAAAAAATCGCGCTTTCGAACAATTACGCGGGCAATTCCTGGCGTCAGGCAATGCTGACGAGCTGGGACAAAATCACCAAGCAGGCAGTTGCAGACAAGCAGGTCGCTGCCGCTGACGCCTTCACGACAGCCGAAAATCAGGCGACCGAACAGGCGGCGCAGATCCAGAACCTCATTCTTCAGGGTTACGACGCCATCGTCATCAACGCCGCCTCGCCCACCGCTCTTAACGGTGCTGTCAAGGAAGCCTGTGACGCCGGCATTACCGTCGTCTCGTTCGATGGCATCGTCACCGAGCCTTGCGCCTGGCGTATCGCCGTTGATTTCAAGGCGATGGGCGCAAGCCAGATCGACTATCTCGCCAAGGCGATGCCGAAGGGTGGCAACCTGCTCGAAATCCGCGGCCTCGCGGGCGTTTCGGTGGACGATGAAATCCATGCCGGCATCGTCGACGCCGTCGCCAAGAACCCGCAGTTCAAGATTGTCGGTTCGGTCAATGGCGACTGGGCGCAGGACGTCGCACAGCGCGCTGTCGCCGGCATTCTGCCGAGCCTTCCCGAAGTTGCGGCAGTCGTGACGCAGGGCGGTGACGGTTACGGTGCAGCACAGGCTTTTGCCGCCGCCAAGCGCCCGACACCCACCATCGTCATGGGCAACCGCGAAGACGAGTTGCAATGGTGGAAGCAGCAGAAGGATGCCAGCGGCTACGAGACCATGTCGGTCTCCATCGCCCCCGGCGTTTCCACGCTCGCTTTCTGGGTGGCGCAGCAAATCCTCGACGGCAAGGATGTCAAAAAGGATTTGACCGTACCTTTCCTGCGCATCGATCAGGGCAATCTTGAGGAAAACCTCAAGAACACCCAGAAGGGCGGCGTCGCGAATGTGGAATATTCACAGGAAGACGCCCAGAAGGCCATCGCCTCCGCCAAATAGGCCGGACAATTTCCGGACACAAGCGATTGCGGCGCTCCCTGAACGGGCGCCGCAACTGCCACCTATATTATCCAAGTTTCAGATCACTGGCGTGAATGCTCATGAATGACATCATCGAGGCGGAAGAAGTCGTTGCCGCGCGCGGCGTGAAGGTCGTGTTCGGCGCGGTAAGGGCGCTTGATGGGGCCGATCTCGTCATCCGTTCGGGCGAATGCCTGGGGCTCGTCGGCCATAACGGTGCGGGAAAATCCACCATCGTCAACGTCATCAATGGCGGGCTGACGCCGCATGAGGGGTCCATTTCCTATCGCGGCGAACAAGGCCGTCAAGGAATCGCGGCAGCACGCGCCAGCGGCGTTCGCTGCGTGTTTCAGGAATTGTCGCTCTGCCCGAACCTGACGATCAGCGAAAACGTCCGCATCATGCATGCCGCGATGAACGGGCGGAACTGGCGCGGACGTGCGCTCGCCATGATCCGGCATACGCTGGACGAGATTTTTCCCGGCCACGGTATCGATTGCGAATTGACGATCGCGGAACTCTCCATCGCCGAGCGGCAGATGGTAGAAATCGCCATCAATTTTTGTCGAACCCCGGATGCGCCGAGACTGGTAATCCTCGATGAACCGACTTCCTCGCTTGATGCGGGTCTTGCGGAACAATTGATGGATTATGTTCGCAGTTTCGTGCGCACCGGCGGCTCCGTGCTGCTGATCTCGCATATTCTCGGCGAGATTCTGTCGACAGCAACCCGCATCGTGGTGATGAAGGACGGCCGAGTGGTCGCTGATCGGGCAGCGGGCGAGTTCACGACGCGCACGCTGGTGGAAGCCATGGGCAGCGTCGTCAAGGAACAGGACAGGCAAAAGGGCGAAAACCGCAAGGCGGGAGAGAAGGTGCTTTCGATGCCGGCGCGCCGGGGCGAAGGCCTCGCCTTCGAGGCTTTCCGCGGTGAAATCATCGGCCTTGCCGGTCTCGGCGGCCACGGGCAGACCGAAGCGCTACTCGATCTCTACCTTGCCCGCAACAGCAGCTGGCTGCCCGCGCGCAAGACCGACATCGCCTTCGTGGCGGGTGATCGCAGTCTGAACGGCACCTTCCCGCTGTGGAGCATCCTCAAAAACCTTTCCATCGCCTCGCTGCGGGATATTTCATCCGCCGGCATGGTGGACAGGGGCAAGGAAACCGAGCTTGGCGCGCAGTGGAAAAAGCGCATCGAAATCCGCACGCCCGACATGGGCAACAAAATCCTTTCGCTCTCCGGCGGCAACCAGCAGAAGGTGCTTTTCGCCCGCGCGCTCGCCACCACGGCTAGCACCGTGCTGATGGACGACCCGATGCGTGGCGTCGATATCGGCACCAAACAGGAGGTCTACGATATCTTGAGAACCGAAGCCTCCCACGGCCGCACCTTCATCTGGTACTCCACCGAGATGGATGAAATCCGCCTTTGCGACCGGGTCTATGTTTTCCGCGACGGCGCCATTCAGGCGGAACTGGTGGGAGAGGACATCACCGAACAGAATGTGCTGGCCGCTTCCTTTTCCGGAGAGGACCACGCATGAAACTCTCCGCCAGTGCCCTTCGTCTCATCATTCCCGCCGCCTCGCTCGCCTTCCTGCTCGCCGCCGTCTTTTACATGCAGCCGCGCGCCATGAGCTATAACGGACTCAACTTGCTGTTCAATCTGGCGGTGCCGATTGCACTTGCCACCATTGCGCAGATGCTGATCATGTCCGTCAACGATCTCGATCTGTCGATGGGTACCTTCGTCAGTTTCTGCGCCTGCGTCACCGCCACCTTCCTGCAAACGACGCCACTGCTCGGTATCGCGATCTTCGCCGGTGCGATTGCGGTTTATGCGATGCTGGGCGCCATCATCCACATCCGCGCCCTGCCCTCAATCGTCGTCACGCTTGGCATGAGCTTTGTCTGGGGCGGCCTTGCCGTCCTCATCCTCCCCTCACCCGGCGGCCAGGCGCCAGCCTTCATCCGGGCGCTGATGACGGCAAAACCGCCGCTCGTGCCAATTGCCATCGTTGCCAGCATCGTGATTGCGGTCGTCGCCCACTACATCGTCATGCGCTCCTCCTTCGGCGTGCTGATGCGCGGCGTCGGCGGTAACTTCCGCTCCGTCGAGCGCTCCGGCTGGTCGGTCATCGGCATACGTGCTGCCACCTTCGCGCTGGCCGGTTTCTTCGCGGTGTTGTCGGGCATAGCGCTCGTCGGGCTAACGACATCGGCAGATGCCAATATCGCGCTTCGCTACACGCTGCTGTCGATTGCCGGCGTTATTCTGGGCGGCGGCGAATTCGTCGGCGGTCGGGTCTCGCCCATCGGTGCTGTCATCGGCGCGCTGACGCTCACCCTTGCCGGCTCGTTCCTGTCCTTCATGCGCATTTCGCCGGACTGGCAGATAGGCGCACAAGGGGCGATCCTCATCATCGTGCTGGCGCTCCGCATCCTGCTCAACCGTCTCGAAAAGCGGGAGAAAAACCAATGAACGGGCTTTCGTCTCTCTCGAAAAAACCATGGATCTGGTCGTTCGCCGCAACGGCCGCGGTCTGGATCGTTACCGTCATGTTCACCGGCGGCGCCAGCTCCTTCGGCCTGTCGCACGCAGCCCTGACCTTCGCGGCCTTTTCCGTGATCGTCGGTATCGGCCAGATGTTCGTCATCACGCTCGGGCCGGGTAATATCGACCTCTGCGTTCCCGCCACGATGACGCTATCAGGCACGCTGGCGCTCAAATTCATGGATGTGTCCGATGGTCTCATCCTGCCGGGATTGCTGATCGCCATCCTGATCGGCATCGCCATCGGCATCGGCAACTATACGTTGATCAAGCTTCTGCGCATCCCACCGATCATCGCGACGCTTTCGATGAGCTTCATCGTGCAGTCTATCGCCATCTGGTCCAACCGCGGCCTGCGGATCAAGCCGCCGGAAACACTCGCCACCTTTGCCACGTCGAGCTCTCTCGGCATTCCGAATGTTGCCCTCGTCGCCCTTGTCCTCTCGGTCATCGCCTGGCTGCTGCTCGACCGCACCTTTTACGGACGCTGGATTTCCGCCATCGGCCAGAGCACTTTCGCCGCCCGCATGACCGGCATTCCGGTGGATGGAGCACGCTTCGTCACCTATGTGCTCTGCGCGGTACTGGCGGCGATCGCGGGTTATCTGCTCGCCAGCTTCTCCGGCGGCGCAGCACTCAACATGGGATCGGAATATCTGCTGATGTCCATCGCGGTGGTGGTGATCGGCGGCACGGCGGTTGCGGGCGGCGATTCCAACGTACCCGGTATCTGGGGCGCTTCGCTGTTCATGTTCCTGGTGGTCTCGATGCTGAACACCTATGGTTTCGGCGCGGGCATCCGCCTCATCCTCACCGGCCTCATCATCATTTCCGTCATTCTTCTGGCTAGCGGCCCCAAGGCCACACGCTGAACCCCGAACGAAAAGCCCTCAAGCGGACCACGCTCATGACCACAGACAACGCCTCCCCTTACGAAATCCACGATGAACGCTTCCGCCTTCTGATTGTCGGCAATGCGGAACTGGAAGAGCTTTATTCCGGCTGCCGCTGGGCGGAAGGCCCGGTGTGGTTTTCTGATCTGAGCTGCCTGCTGTTCAGCGACATTCCCAATGAGCGCATGTTGCGATGGGTGCCGAATGGCGGGATTTCGGTATTCCGCCACCCCTCCAACTTCACCAATGGCAATACGCGCGACCGGCAGGGACGGCTGGTTTCATGCGAACATGGCGGCCGTCGCGTCACCCGCACCGAAGTCGACGGCTCGATCACCGTTCTTGCCGACAGCTACGGCGGCAAGCGGCTGAACTCGCCTAATGACGTGGTGGTGAAATCCGATGGCAGCGTCTGGTTTACCGACCCCACTTACGGCATTCTTTCCGATTATGAGGGCTACAAGGCGGAACCCGAACAGAAGACGCGCAATGTTTACCGGCTCGATCCCGCAACCGGTGAAATCAAGATCGCCATCGATGACTTCGTGCAGCCAAACGGTCTGGCTTTCTCGCCTGATGAAACCAAGCTCTATGTCGCAGACAGTTCCTACAGCCATGATGTATCCCGCCCACGCCATATCCGCGTTTTCGATGTCGTGGACGGCGTGAAGCTCACAAACGGCCGGGAATTCTGCAATCTCGACAATGGCTTGCCTGATGGATTCCGTCTGGATACAGCGGGCAATCTCTGGACCAGTGCCGGCGATGGCGTGCACTGCTTTTCGCCTGACGGTACGCTGCTTGGCAAGATCAAGGTGCCGCAGACGGTCGCAAACCTCACCTTCGGCGGCCCGAAGAAAAACCGCCTGTTCATCACCGCAACGAAATCGCTCTATTCGGTCTACGTCGCCGCAACCGGCGCGCAGACGCCCTGATACGCTGGAAAAACCGGAGGGCATGTAGCAGACGGGAACTGGCAAGACGGCTTCACTGCGCTATAAAAGCGGGATGACCGATGATTCCAGCCCCTTCCTGACCGACGACATGGCACTGGATGGCGAAACGCAGGCTATCGAACCCACCAGCCGCATGCTGTCATGGGCGCGCAATTCCGCTCTCTACCGGCTGGAACAGCGCATGATGACGGAAAAGCAGCTGCGCGATGCGATCACCCGCAAGGCGCGGGAAAAATTCGAGGATATCAGCCCCGCTCAGATAAAGGCGCTTGGCGAATTCGCCGTGACCTTCGCCTATGGCATCAAGGCGCTCGACGATACGGCTTATGCAGAAATTGCCGTGCGAAGTGGCCAGCGCAGCGGCAAGTCGAAGCGCGGGCTTGCGCAAAAACTTCAGATCAAGGGCATTGATCGGGAAACGGCCGCAGTCGCACTGCAGGAAACCAACGATCTGGTGGCGGCCGTCATCTTTGCGCGCAAGCGCGCCTTCGGCCCCTTTCGCCGTGTCGAGCTTGATGAAAAACGCAAGTCGAAGGAATTTTCTGCCTTCGCCCGCAACGGCTTCGGCTTCGAAATCGGCGCGAAGGTGATGGCGATGACGGTGGAAGAGGCAGAAGAGATCGTCTCGGAAGCACCGCTTTAAAGGTTATTGCGGCATCGGATGCGTTTTCAGATAAGCGATCAGATCCGCGATATCCGTTTCGCTCCACAGCCCGAAAAAGCGCATCGAGGTTCCAGGGATCGCCTTTTTTGGGCTCGAGATAAAACTTTGCAGCTCCTCCTCCGTCCACACCCGACCCGCGGCACCGGCATCCTTCAGCGCCTGCGAATAATGGCCGTAACCAGCCACGGAGGCTATCGGCCTGCCCACCACGCCCATCAGATGCGGTCCCATGCGGGTGCGCGGCGCATCGATACTGTGGCAGGTGGAACAGCGGCTGAAAACTTTTTCCCCGTGCACCGCATCGCCTTCGGCCAATGCCGGCGCAGCAATACAGAGGAAAAAAGCCATTGAAGCCGGAAGCGTTCTGAATGCCGAGATCATCATGCCCCGCATAATACAACGCCCTCCCCGTCTGACAACGAAGAGGGCGTTTTTTGACATGCGACAGAATGCCCGGCGTTATAAGCCGGGCAGTACGTCGATGATCAGTTCATCGCAGTGAGCGTCACGGATGTACCGGTTGCGGCGAGGTTGAGGCCAACCTGACCCGTCACGCTGACCGTCTGAAGCTGGATGGAGCCCGAGGTGCCGCCAACGAGGATGTTGGTGCCAACGCCGAGGCCAACGGTTACTTCAGCCGTGGCGCCCTGATAAAGGCCACCGAGCGAACCACGGTGGTAACCCGCTGTCGGGGCGAAAACGGCCCAGACCAGACGGCCCTGCGTGGTGAAGCCAAGGTCAACGCCCATCTTGCGGATGGCGCCGGTATAATGGTCGGTGCGACGCGCGCCCATGGTGGACTGGAAGGTGCAATCCAGTTCCTTGGCCGAGCCGATTACGTAACCGACGCCACCGCCGATATCGCAGGTGAGGTAACCGATCTTGACGCCATTGCGTTCGTCCTGCTCCTGCGGAGCCGGCTCATATCTTGCAAGGTCGGCAGCGAGTGCGGACACGGTTCCACCGAGACCCATCGTCAATGCGGCAAAAGTTACGGCAACAGCCTTTTTCATCTGATTTTCTCCTGTTTTATTCCTACCCGCAGCAGCCCTTCTTGCCCTCTCCGGATATTGAATTCCGCACTGTTAACGTTTGTTCCCCGAAATCGATCCAAAACAACTGAATTGGGTGCAAGGAAAGCAAAACGGTTAACAATGTCTACTGGCGGTAGGATGCCATTAAGACATTGTTAGGGCGGGAAACGCCTGCGGAATTCCTGTTAAAGGCGAGTACGTCAGGGCGTTGTTTTGCTGCAACGATGTCAAAGCGGCAGTGCTACGGGAAAGCCGGTCGCAGCATGGGTCATGACATCCATACGGACGCCATAGATACGCTCCAGCGTTTCCGGCGTCATGATTTCGTTCGGCGTTCCCCTTGCGATAAGCCTACCGGAATGCAGTGCGACGATCTCATCGCAGAACCGCGCCGCCATGTTGACATCGTGCAGCACCACGATGACGCCGAGACCCTTTTCCCGCGACAGTCTTTGCACCAGCGAGAGAACCTCGAGCTGGTGTGCCATGTCGAGCGCCGATATGGGTTCGTCGAGAAGCAGGCTTTCGGCGTTCTGGGCAACCAGCATGGCCAGCCACACGCGCTGGCGCTCCCCGCCGGAAAGCGTGTCCACCAGCCGGTCCCTGAAGGCCACGGTGTCGGTCAGCTCTATAGCCTCGTCCACCCTCTCCTGATCCGCCTTGGTGAATTGGCCGAGCGCGCCGTGCCAGGGGTAACGGCCAAGCGCCACCAGTTCCTTGGCCAGCATGCCGGACGCAGCCGGCGTATATTGCGGAAGATAGGCGAGCTTTCGCGCAAATTCGCGGTTGCCCCAGCTCCCCAGCGGCTGCCCCTCGAACGACACCTTGCCCGCCGTCGGCTCGTGCATGCGCGCGAGAATCTTAAGCAGCGTCGATTTTCCCGAACCGTTATGGCCGATAAGACCGATGGTCTTGCCGGTGGCAAAGCTTGCCGTCAGCGGATGCAGCAATGTCCTGCCCGGAACCTCCATGGTTACCGCTTCCAGAAAGAAAAGCGGGATATCGTCGTAATCTACGGCAGGTGCGGCCTGACCCATTGTTCTCATCTCCGTAAATCGTTCAGAAAAATCATCATCGCCTGCCTGAAAGCCAGATCAGATAGGGCGCACCGGCCAGAGCCGCAAAAAGCCCAAGCGGCAACTCGTAAGGAAAGGTCACGGTTCTTGCCCCGAGATCGGAAAGCGCCATCAGCACCGCACCGAACAGGAACGATGCAAACAGGTGGTCGCGCGGTGTGGTGAAACCGGCCCGAAGCGCAATGTGCGGTGCCATCAACCCGACGAAGCTCAGCGGACCGACCAGCAGTGAGGCCGCACCGGTGGCAATGCCGGCCACGGCGATGACTGCAATACGCGCCGTAGCGAGCGGCAGACCTAGTGAGAGCGGCACATCCCGGCCAAGCGGCAGGATCACCAGCCAGCGCGTCACCGACAGGGCAGCGGCCAGGAGCACGACGGAAAGCACCGCAAGAAAGATCGCCGAACCTGATGTCGCCGTCGAACCCGAGCCGCTGAGCCAGGAGAGAATTTGCCAGGCCCGCTGATCACCAATGGCAAGCAGTGCCGAAAGTACCGCCGAGCAGAGCGAACTGATGGCAATGCCGGCGAGCAGTATTTTTTCAGGCGCCAGATGCCGGCGCACCGAAAAGAACAGAACGAGCATCATGACGGCTGCCGAGCCGAGGCCGGCGCCGCAAAACAGTTCGAACAGCCCGGCGGCCGGAAAGAGCGTGATGGCGGCGGCAAAACCAAGACCCGCGCCACCGCTGACGCCGATCACCTCCGGGCTTGCCATGGGATTTCCGGTCAGCCGCTGCAGAAGCGCGCCCGCCATCGCCAATAAACCACCGGCAGCACAAGCCGCCATCAACCGCGGCCAACGAAAGGGCAGAAGGCTTTGCAGGTCGCCAGCTTTCAGCACCGTCCAGCCCTCCGGCCCCTTGCCGATGGCGAGGGCTGCAAAAACCAGCCCGGCCATGATGACAAGCACCGGCAGCAGGGAGGCAAGCCTGCGTCTGATCGCGAGATCGCCGCCCTCATTGCGATGGATATTCGTAGGCGGGATTTTCGGCAGCAGCCAAAGCCGCAAAGGCCCGCCGATGAGAGCCGTGACCGCACCCGTCGGAAACACTTCCGCTGTCGTACTCGCCAGAAGCTGCACGAGACCGTCGCAGAACCAGAGCAGCAGACCGCCCAGAAGCGGCGAAACGAACAGCACGGAAGATGCACGTCGCACACCCAGCGCACGGGTAAGCGCAGGTGCTGCAAGTCCGATAAAACTGACGAGACCGACGGCGGCGGCGACGAATGCCGACAGCATCACGGCGACGGCAGCCACCGCCAGCCTGATCGAAAAGAGCGATACGCCGAGCGATCGCGCACTGGAATCGCTGAGACCCAGAACCGTCAATGGCCTTATCAGTAGCCCGGTGAGAACCAGACCAGCGAGAAGTTGGGCGGCAAGCAGAAACGCATTCGACCAGTCCTGCTGGCTGAGGGAACCGCCATTCCAGACCACAAGCGACATTAGATATTCGCCTCGTGCAAGCGTCAGCGCGGCGGCAACGGAAGCGGCGGTGATGCCGACCAGCAGTCCCGACACCACCATGGTGACGGGCTCGAAGGACCGCCGCCAGCCGAGAAGAAACACCACGGAGGCCGCAGCGGTACCGCCGGCGAGCGCCACCCATGCGCGGTTGCCATCCAGCACCGAGGGGAAGAACAGGGTCGCGATGACGATTGCCAGCTGGGCGCCGGCAGAGATGCCAAGGGTGGAGGGGTCGGCAATCGGATTGCGCAGCAATTGCTGGAAAAGCGCACCCGACAATCCCAGCATCGCCCCCGCCAGAATGGCAACCGCCACACGCGGCATCAGGCTGAAGGCGAAAATGACCTGATCCATCGACATGGACGCGGCATCGAACGGCAGGCCGGGCCAAGCGCCGAGGGGTAACCGCAGCAATCCGGCATGCAGGGAAAGCCCGCAGGCCAGAAGAAAGACGAGGCCGAAGAAAAGCTGGAGAGGCCGTGCCGTCACAATGCCTCTCCGTGGGTTGCCAGAGCCTCGGTCAAAAGCCGCGCAAAACGCATGGCTGCGGTGATACCGCCATAGGGGCTGACATTACCGAGGGTGACCACCCGGTTTTCCCGCACGGCCGGAAGCGCACGCCAGATGGCACTGTTGCGCAGAGTTTCCCGCGCCTCCACCGGAATATCGGAGACGATGACGATGCGCGCATCGGATGAGGCGGCGAGGTTTTCAAGCGGCACCGGGGCCGCGAAGGTGAATTGCGACCGATCCACCCAGGCATTGGTCAGCCCCAGACGGCCAAGAACATCCCCGAACATGCTATCCGCACCAAAGGCACGAAAATGCCGGGCGTCGCCTATGTTGATGACATAGGTCGGCCGTGCGGAAAACCCGGCAAGACGGGCCCGCATGGCGTGCAGTGCCGCTTCCGTTTCACCCAGAACCTTGCGCGCCTCTTCGGCCCGCCCGAGCTTTTCACCAAGCGCGGTGACCGCCGCCAGCGCCTTTTCGAAAGGCGGCTCACCCTTCACGTAAAAGGGCAGTGAAAAGACGGGGGCGATCGCTTCCAGCCTGCCGGTATAACGTGTGTAGAAAGGCGAAATCAGAATGAGCTCCGACCGGGTGAGCTGCAGAAGCTCGAAATTCGGAGCGCCGCGCAGGCCGAGATCGGCGACGGTTTCAGGGATATCAGGCTCGACCGCGCCGGACCGGAACTGGATGAGTTCGGTCGCCGCCACCGGCATGACGCCGAGCGCCACAGATGTTTCCAGCATGGCCCAGTCGATGGCGGCGATGCGCGGCGTCACTGCTGCCCGCGCCTTGCCCGCAAGAGCCGAGGCGGCGAGCAGGCTTAAAAATTCCCGCCGCCCCCAGAGGGGGGAAATCCATCGATCCTTACGCGTCATGCCCCTGCTGCTTCACTTTAATATGGCGTTACCAACGGTAGGTCAGCTTGCCCATAACGGTTCTGCCGTCACCGTAATAGCATCCGAAAGTGGAGCAACTAGAAATATATTCTTTATCAGTCAAGTTTTGCACCAGAAGCGAGGCGCGGTAGCCGTTCTTCTCGTAATGCACGCCGAGATCGAGCAGGGCGAGGCCCTTCATTTCGAAGGCATTGGCCGCATCGCCATAACGTTTTCCGACATAACGGACACCGCCGCCGATGCCGAAACCTTCAAGCGCCGTATCTTCCGGGAAGGTGTAGTCGAGCCAGAGGCTGGCGGCGTGCCGGGGCGTACTATCCAGCTCCTTGCCGTTGTTCACACGGCCGGAGACCTCGCTGTCCATGTAGGTATAGGCCGCCCGCAGGTCGAGCCCGTCTGCAAGGCTTGCGACGCCTTCCAGTTCGAGGCCTCTCACATGCGCCTCGTCCATCTGCTGCGTCACCCCGCCCACCGTCGTCGTGACGTTCTTCTGTTTCAGATCGTAGATCGCCGCGGAAAAGAAACCGTCAAAGCCCTCGGGCTGATATTTGATGCCCGCTTCCCATTGTTCGCCCGTGGTCGGTTTCGGCGCATCACCGACAGCCGGCTGCGGCACGGGCTCGAAGGAGGTCGCGTAGCTGACATACGGCGCGATGCCGCCATCGAAGAGATAGCTGACCCCGACACGGCCCGTCAGCTTATGGTCGTCCTTGTCGAGAGTGCGGTAGGTCGTTCCGTTGAACGTCGTGCCGCCGGTGCTTGCCCAATCCTGCCGCAGACCGGCGGTGACCCGCCAGTTCTCAAAGGCCATCTCGTCCTGCGCATAAAGACCGATCTGGGAAATATCCGTCTTCACATCGGCATAAAGCGTGCGCGAGGTGAGACTAATTGGCCCGCCATAAACAGGATTGACGGGATTGAGCGGCGTTGCGGCCCAGAATTCGGTTTTGACGTTATTGTCGAAATAGCGGTAATCCAGCCCGACAAGCAGGGTGTGGTCGACTGGTCCCGTGGAGAACTCCGCCTGCAGGCTGTTGTCGATGTTGAAGGTGTTCAGCAATTCATCCTGGAACGTCGCATTGCGGCGGATGAGATTGCCGATCATGCCGCCGCTGGTCGAAGACATGCCGAGCGCGCGGTAGGACCAGTCGAAATTGGAATAACGCGCATTCTGCCGGAAGGTGAAGGTCTCGTCGAAACGGTGCTCGAACTCATAGCCGATATTAGTGAACTTGCGGCTTGAGGTATCGAAAGAGGGATCGCCGACATAAAAGCTGCGGTCCAGCATATTGCCTGGTCTCAGATAGGTCAGCGCCGGCGGCAGGCCAGACGGCGAACTCGGATTGTCGTGCTGATAGGAGGCGAGAACCGTCAGTTTCGTATCCTCGTCGGGCTGCCATGTCAGCGCCGGGGCGATGAAATAACGATCGTTCTGCAGATTGTCCGTCTGAAGATGGGCGTTGCGGGCAAGGCCGGTCAGGCGATAGGCAAAACTGTCGCTATCCGCGACCGGCCCACCAATATCGAACATCGATTGGTAATAATCGAAGCTGCCGATCTGCGCTCCGACTTCGCCGAAACGCTCGAAAGTCGGCCGCTTGCTGATGAGATTGATGAGGCCACCGGGATTACCCTGACCGTAAAGCACCGAGGCCGGCCCGCGAATGACTTCCACCCGCTCCAGACCGTAGACCTCATAAGACGGCGCACCGGCCGTGCGCATCAGCCGCAGACTGTTGAGGAACTGCAGCTGGTTACCCTGAAAGCCGCGAATGCGCGGCGCATCGAAACGTGGATCCGCCCCAAACGGCTGCGCGACGACGCCAGGCACATAATTCAGCACCTCGCTGAGATTACGGACATTCTGCGCATCCATTTGATCCCTGGTGATGACGGAAACCGATTGCGGCGTCTCGATCAGGGATCGCCCCGTCTTGGTGGCGCTGGCGCTGGTTTTTGCCACATAGCCCTTCACCGGCGCCTTGGAGTCCTGATTTTTCGCGCCGTCCACGGTGATGGTCTGCAGCACCGTCGTTCCGGCTTCCTGCGCAAGGGCAACGCCGGAGGTCACGAACGCCACATAGGCGATGGCAGCGCAACCGCCCGCCAGAATGGAAATGTGTTTAGATTTTCCCTGCACGCCAAGACCCTTCATCAACCGCGCCGCCATGAGACGGTTATTTTTCTGGAGAATTTAAGTCATCTTATTACGCAAGGAGCGGATTGTGATCCAATAAGTGAAACTGGATTTTTTCAGAACTACTGATTATGAAAATTCTTACGGATAATAGCTTGGAATTATTCAAATCCGTCAGGAAAGGCAGTGATGATGGGCAGGAAACCGGCAAACCGGGCGGACGCGTTCGAGCTGCGGCACCTGCGCTATTTCACCACGCTGGTGGATGAGCGCAATTTCGAGCGCGCCGCCGCCCGCCTCGGCATTGCCCAGCCGGGTTTGAGCCAGCAGATCATGGCGCTCGAGCAGATCGTCGGCATGCCGTTGCTTGACCGGACACGGCGATCGGTGAAGCTCACCACGCCTGGCCAGCTTCTTTATGAGGATGCCCGCAAAATTCTCGCCAATGCCGAGGCGACACTTGCGGCGCTTAAACGCGTCGATCGCGGCGAGACGGGCCGCATCTCCATCGGTTATGTCGCTTCGGCCGCCTATTCCGGCCTGATGATCCAGTCCATCGCCAGTTTCCGCGCCTCTCATCCCGATGTGGAACTGCAACTGATCGAGATGGAGATGCGGCTGCAACTCGCCAAGATCGCCGACGGAAATCTGGATTTTGCCTTCATCCGCCCGCCTGCGCCCGTTCCGGAAGGTGTCACAACCCATGTGGTTCTGCGCGAACCGCTGGTGGCCGCACTTCCTGAAAACCATCCCCTGGCCTTTGCGCTGCAGGTCGACCTCAAGAACCTTGCCGACGAGACCTTCATCACACCGCGGCAGCCGCCGGATGTCGGCTTTCATTACAATACGATAGAAGCCTGCAACGAGGCCGGGTTCCAGCCAACGATAAGCCCGGAAGGCCGGGATTACACCACCATTACCAGCATGGTGGCGATCGGCCTCGGTGTGGCGCTGGTGCCGCGCTCGCTCGATTGTCTGCGGTTGCCCGGCGTGCGCTACGTGCCGCTTGCAGCAAGCGCCACGACTTCCGACCTCGCCATCGCCCACCGGAAAACGGAAGCCTCTCCCGCCGTCAGGGCCTTCATTCTCCATACCCGCAATTGACGCGACCGCACCCGCCCATGCGCTGAATATCCACGACCCGGCTGCCGATCCCGTGGACGAAAAACCCGTCATCGTCCGTTTCCGCGGCATCGGTGGCAACAGGCCAAGCGACGCAACCACATGAGATTACGGAAAGAATGGCGCTCTTTTCGGCAAACCGGAAGCAAGGCCTAAATCCCGTCCGGATATTTTCTGTTCCCGCTTTTCCCCGCAGCCGCGGCGCACCGTATAATCGCGGCAGATTTCGATTTACGGGAGACAGCAATGGCTGAGACTTACGAACACCACGCCGCAGGCCTCGAATCCCCGGCATCCCATGCTTTCGAGGTTGTTCCTGATGATACGAACCCGCTTCCTTCCCCCACGCGCGCCATCTATGTGGGCAATGGTGGTCATCTCTGCCTGACCCTGCTTTCCGGCGCGACGGTGACCTTCCAGAACCTGCCCGCAGGCAGCCTGCTGCCGGTCAGGGCCACCCGCATATTTGCAACCCGCACCACCGCCACAGGCATTCTGGGGCTCAATTGAGCGCTCCATCGCCGGCTGATCTCCTCGATCTGAAACGCAGCCCTCGCCAGAAGCCCACCAAGGAGTGTGACACTTTCATGACAAGCTTTCAGGTTGATGTCAGCAAAATGAAGCATCCGCCATTGATCGGCCCATGCGGCAGCTTGGACAGCGGCGTTCCCGCCCCTTTTTCGTTGCCGCCGGCCTATCGGAAATCTGGTGGATCTGGCAGTGGCTCTTTTTACCGCGAAAGCGACGGGAACAATAACGTATCGTCCGGAGATCGGCAGCGTGCCGCTCAGCCTGCTGACGGCGGCCTATCTGCTGTTTTTCACGAACCGGACATTCTGGTCGAAGGTTCACACCTATCTTTCCGCCTATCCGGTTGCCATCGTCGCGCTTTATGTCGCCATAGCGGCGCTTTTCGGTGCGCTCATCACCATTCTTTCCGCCAAATATCTCATCAAGCCGTTTCTTATCTTGCTGATATTCGCGGCCGCGGCGGCTTCATGGTTCATGGACCGCTACGGCATCATCATCGACAGCGACATGATCCGCAACGCCGTGGAGACCACGCGCGCGGAAGCGGGCAATCTGATGACACCTGGCCTTTTCTGGCATCTGACGATCTATGGGCTGGTGCCGTCGCTCGTCATCGCCGCCGTCCGGGTTCGGCATCGGCCGATCATCGACAAGTTGCTGTGGAACACCGTCAGCATCCTGATCTGCCTCACCGTTGCCGGCATCATCAGCTTTGCGAATTCCAAAACATTCACCACCGCCGTGCGCCAGCACAAGGATATCGTCAAAAGCGTCAATCCCTTGTCGCCGATCATATCCACCATTCACTATCTGACGCAGGCGGAAAAGGAAGCTGACATACAGGTGAGCCCGATCGGCAAGGATGCGAAAATCCTGCCGGCGCTGGGTGGCATCCACAAGCCACGCATCACCGTCATCGTGGCTGGTGAGACCGCGCGCGCTGCGAACTTTTCCCTGAACGGCTATGGGCGCGACACCAACCCGGAACTGGCAAAGCGCGACGTGATCTATTTCCCTAATACAACCAGCTGCGGCACTGCGACGGCGATTTCCATTCCCTGCATGTTCTCGAAATTCCCGCGTTCTGAGTATAGCCACAACAAGGCGCTCGCCAACGAGAACGTCATGGATGTTCTTGTCCATGCCGGTGTCGGTGCAACCTGGCTGGACAACAACACCGGCAGCAAGAACGTGGCCGACCGCATTCCCTTTTTCGACCTGCCTTCCACCAACGACACCCGCTTCTGCACTGGCGGAGAATGCCGCGACGATATCTTCTTCGACAAGCTCGACGCATGGCTCGATAACGTCAAGAAGGACAGTGTCATCGTGTTGCACCAGATGGGCAGCCATGGGCCGACCTACTATCTGCGTTACACCGACGAATTCCGGAAGTTCACCCCGGACTGTCGAACCGCTGAGCTTGGCAATTGCACGGACGCGCAAATCGTGAATTCCTATGACAACACGCTTCTCTACACCGATCATTTCCTGTCGACCGTGATCGACAAGCTGAAGGCACGTTCCAACACGCTGGCAACGGGGATGATCTACGCCTCGGACCATGGTGAATCGCTTGGCGAGAACGGCGTCTATCTGCACGGCGCACCCTATCTGCTGGCACCCGACCAGCAGACCCATGTGCCGTTTCTCGTCTGGTTCGATGATGATTTCGCCAAATCAATGGGGCTGGATCGCGCATGCCTTGCAAAAGGCGCAGCAAAGGGCGGGCGCTCGCACGACAATTATTTCCACAGTATCCTTGGAATGATGAACGTCTCCACCTCCGTCTACGATTCCGCGCAGGACGTGTTCGGCGGCTGCACCCAGCGCCAGAATAGCTGAACATACAGTGCTTGACGCTTATCCCGTGAAAGCGATACGCAAGACGACGCGATAAAGGAGCTGTCTTGCGGGTTCTGCTTGTTGAAGACGATCATGTGCTGGGAGAGGCGCTGCGAGACCATGTCGCCGCGGCAGGCCACGCCGTTGACTGGTTTAAGTTGCTCGACGACGCCACGGCGGCGACGCTGACCATGGCTTACGGGCTCATCCTGCTCGACATGCGGCTGCCGGACGGCGATGGCATCACCCTTTTGCAATCACTGCGCAATCGCGATGACTCGACGCCGGTGATCATTCTGACGGCGCACGACCAGGTGTCCGACCGGATTGCCGGACTGAATGCCGGAGCGGACGACTATCTGGTCAAGCCCTTCGATCTCAACGAGCTTTCGGCACGCATGCTGGCGGTCTCGCGGCGGTACGAGGGGCGCTCCGCCCCCGTCATTCGCCTGCCCGGCATCGAAATCAACCAGGTGGCGCGCAATATCGTCGTTGACGGAACAGCGCAAACGCTCAGCGCCAGAGAATGGGCCGTGCTGGAAAAGCTGGTCGAGCATCCCGGTGCGGTCGTCTCGAAATCTCAACTGCACGACACGCTCTACGAATTCGGCGCGGAAATAGAAAGCAATACGGTCGAGGTCTATATCAGCCGGCTGCGCAAGAAGATCGGCCATGACCGCGTCGAGACCGTGCGCGGCGTCGGCTACACCATCAGGTAGACAGAAATGGCCAGACCAACCAGCATGACCCGCAAGCTCGTCACGGCGCTGACGAGCGTTGTCGCCATATCCTGGTTTATCGCCTGCGGGTTGGGCGTCATGGTGATGCAGGACGAGTTCGCTGAAATTTTCGACGCTGGCGTTGAGGAAACAGCCGAAAGACTGCTGCCACTGCTGGTGGACGATCTCAGGGAAAACAACACGGGCCCCGCCTCGCAAAAACTCAACCAGTCTGCACATGCGGCGGAATATCTGACCTATCAGGTTCGCGACCGGGAAGGACAGGTCGTCCTGCATTCGCATGACAGTTCGACCGAACCTTTCGAAGTCTCTCTCGACCCCGGTTTTTCTGAAACGGCGACCCAGCGCATCTACACGGTGGCGACACCGGACGGGAATTACTTCCTTCAGGTCGCAGATGCCTTCGCCAACCGGCGTGAGGCAATCGAGGAAGCCGGCACAGCAATTTTGCTGCCCGTTCTCATTCTTATCCCCGCCAGCATCTTTGCCGTTATCTTCGTGGTGCGCAAAACCCTGCAACCGATACAGACCTTGCGCGACGAGATCGGGAAAAAAGACGGCGGCAATCTCGCGCCGCTGGAAACCCTGCCGTTTCCGGCTGAACTTCACCCGATTGCCCGCTCGGTCAATCTGCTGCTGAGGCGGCTGCGATCGACAATCGAAGCGGAAAGGGAGTTTACCGCCAACAGCGCCCATGAATTGCGCACGCCGATTGCCGGCGCGCTGGCGCAGGCGCAGCGACTGCACGCCGATATTCCGCCTGAACTTGCACCGCGCGTGGAAAATATCGAGAAAGCCCTGATGCATCTCGGCCATCTCGCCGAAAAACTGCTGCAGATGTCGCGCGCGGAAGCAAGGATCGGGGTAACAGACACGGCGACCGACCTCATCCCCATTCTCGAGCTCATCATCGACGATATGAGCAGAACGGCGATCGGCACGTCCCGCATCCGCTTCACCAATCGCTGCGAAGGCGGCCTGAACTGCAAGCTGGGCACGGATGCCTTCGGCATCATCATCCGCAACCTTCTCGAAAACGCCCTGATCCACAGTCCGCCGGAAAGCCCGGTGCACATACTGGCCGAAGAGAACGGCACGATCCGCGTCGTCAATTCCGGCGCGGCGATCGACAAAGCGCTTCTTCCCAAACTGACGACGCGCTTTGTCCGAGGCCCGTCCAAGGCTGATGGCACCGGGCTTGGCCTCGCTATCGTCAGAAGCCTGATGGAACAGATTGGCGGCGAACTCGTGCTATCCTCCCCTGCACCCGGCAGACAGGACGGTTTTGAGGCCCGCATCGTGCTTCCGGTCGAAGACGCCTGAATCCGCTGAAAACAAAAAGCCCCGCCAGGGGGCGGGGCTTTCGCTGGTATAATTTTGGCCGCTCAATCCTCGTGAATATGGCTATGGTCGCGCGTATCGCGCATCTTCACATAAACCACCAGCGACAGCGCAATCATGATCGTAACGTACCAGAAGAACCAGTTTTCGTGGCCGATCTGCTTGAACTTCAAGGCTACGAATTCTGCCGTTCCCCCGAAAATCGTGTTCGCCAGCGCGTAGGGCAGAGCCACACCGAGCGCCCGGATGTGGGCGGGGAACATTTCCGCCTTCACCACCGCATTGATGGAAGTGTAGCCGGTGACGATCAACAGGCCGACCAGAACGAGAGCAAAAGCCATGATCGGGTCGGTTGTCGTCGCCAGCGTCGTGAAGATGAGATAGGTGAACAGCGTTCCAAGAATGCCGAAGCCGACCATCAGCGGCTTGCGACCCACCTTGTCCGACAGTGCACCGGCAATCGGCTGGCACAGCATGAAGACGAAGAGGGCTGCCGTGGTGATTTCGGTCGCGCTTTCCTTGCTGAAGCCGGAGGTATTGACGAGGAATTTCTGCAGATAGGTCGTGTAGGCGTAAAAGGCGAGCGTGCCGCCTGATGTCAGCGCCATGACCATCATCGCTTCCCGCGGGTAGTGCTTGAAAAGCGCCCATCCGCTCGATTTCGGCTTGTCCGCGTTGCCCGCCTTGGCATTTTCAAAGGACTGCGTCTCGGCAAGGCCGCGACGGATGTAAAACACCGCAATTGCAAGAACGCCACCGATGAAGAAGGGAATGCGCCAGCCCCAGGCGCCGAGCTGCTCGGGTGTCAGAACCCGTTGCAGAACCAGCAACACCGCCAGCGCCAGAAGCTGGCCGGAAATCAGCGTCACATACTGGAAACTGGAGAAAAAGCCGCGACGATTCTTGCCGGCCATTTCGCTGAGATAGGTCGCGCTGGCGCCATATTCACCGCCGACACTGATGCCCTGCAGCAGGCGGGCAAACACCAGAATGGCAGGCGCTGCAATGCCGATCGTCTCGTGGCCGGGTGTAATTGCGATCAACAGCGAGCCGAGGCACATCAAGGTAACGGACAAGGTCAGGCCGGCCTTGCGGCCCTTGCGGTCGGCATAGGTTCCCATGAACCACGCACCGATGGGCCGCATCAGAAATCCGACGGCAAAAACGGCGGCCGCGCTCAGCAATTCAGCGGTCTGGTTTCCGGAAGGGAAAAACACCGGCGCGAAATAAAGGGTGAAGGCCGAATAAACGTACCAGTCGTACCATTCGACGAGGTTGCCCGCCGATCCGCCGATAATGGATTTCAAACGGGTTTTCTGATCCGGTGCCGTAGCGGGACCATTTGCCATAATATTCACGGTAAACTCCAATTCATCTCGCCTGGAGGTGGAAGGGCGAACGGAAGGTGTGATAATTTGTCGCTCTCGGAGGGGGTATATACCCGCCATATTGCAATGCGCAAGTTTACGCCGCATCGCAGCATGGCAATGGCAGCGTCTACTCGCCATCTTCCGCGCCGGACCATTCTAATACGCCTTGTCACCCGGCCGTGCTCAAACTAAAAAATATCAATGATTTACGATACATCGGACATCTATATCGAAAAGCTTCTCATCCCCGCCGCGCGCGCGGGTGAAGCGCTGGCACGACTGGACGAGAGGATAAGCCGGTCGCCGATGAAACACGGCTTCATCGAAAGGCAGGACTTTACCGACGCGATTTCCTCCATGTGGGTGGATGGCGAACTTGTCCATATGGAAGATCTGGTCCTGCATGACGCCCATATGGATGTGCGGGCGCCAACCCATGAAATGACGGCGGCGCACCGGATCGTCCGCTCAAGGCGGCTGATTTTTTCAAACGCGCCAGGCTGGGCCTTCACTGCACCAGGCCTTTCCCGTCTGCGCGGAAGAATGGGAATTGCCGCCGACGCGACGGCATTTACCCCGGAAACGGTGGATCATTCCGGCAACGAAGAGTCTGATGCAGACGGCGAGACACCGCTGGATGGGGCCTTTTCAGAGCTGGACGCACTTCTGGCGCGAAGCGCCGCGACCTTGGACGCGATCACCGCCGGCACCACCCTTGCGCCGGTGACACATCGGGAGGAGGCCCATCCGATGATCAACGATCCCGATTGGGACGAGGAGGAAAGGCTGAAGGAATGGCGGCAGGTCCTTGGCCAGACGGAGGAGCTGCCCCCAATCCTGCGCACCGCGATCCTGCTGGATGCCTGGAATATGATCGAGGTTCTGCAACGCAGCCCCTGGCTCGGCAGGCTCATGGCCGCCGCTTTTCTGCGCGACGGGGCTGTCTCTCCCGACCACCTGCCGGCGCTCAGCGCTGGTCTTCGTGCCGTCCCGCGCGAGCGCCGGCACGCCAGAAACCAGACGCAACGCCTAGTCGCCCTTCTCGACAGCTTTTACGAGGCGGGACTGGCCAGCATGAAGGAACATGACAGGCTGACCCACGCCAGAGAACGCATGATGCGCAAGCTGGCCGGCCGACGCTCGTCTTCGCGTCTTCCAGACCTGGTGGAGCTTGTCGTCTCCCGGCCGGTGGTTTCGGCGGCCATGATCGTCAGGGAACTCGGCACCACGCCGCAGGGCGCGATAGGGCTCGCCAATCAACTGGAGTTGAGGGAGGTTACGGGCCGCGGCCGCTTCCGTGCCTGGGGCATGCTATAGCACAAGCCGCCAGTCTTCATCCGCCTAAACCCCGGAAAAATAGTATTTTTCTCAACCCCTTGTTCCTGCGATGAATCCCGCAGGAATCCTGCGATCACGAATCTTAACAAAATTTAACTATTGCGTAGGTGGATGAAGCGGCTATGTTCTCGCTGCGTTGCAACACGATTTTTCTCCGGTAACGCGGTCGCATTCGGCTCCGGCAACCTTTCTTTGCCATCCGCATTAAAGTGTCCACCATGAGGGAGATGCAAAAAATGACAATTTCAGTCTCACAACTCGATTCCGATCAGGAAACAGATGCTCCTTTCGCCCGAAAAGTCCTGATGGCGCGCAATCTCGCCGGATATACGGTCGATCAGCTTGCCATCACCTGCGGCCTGACAGCCAATGAAATCCGCGCCCTGGAAGACGGCTCAGACAGCGATCCTCTGCGCATCAGGCGCGTTGCCGCCGCCCTGCATATTCCAGTCGAAACCGTTATCTGATCGTTCACAACGATCCGAACCAAATCTCAGCGCCGCCGGGGACGATGTTCACGCAACATCCGGGCGGCGCGCGTAACGGTTTGAACGCTACAAGTCTCTCCGGAACATTTTCCGCTCCGCTCTCTTAACATTTCCGTTATCCGGCACCACATGATGTCCGCACGGGACATGTTCGCCATGTGGCCCGCCTGCGCGAGAGCACCAATAATTTCCGGAATCCTGCCATGACACTCAGCCTTAACACCGAAGAACGGGTTTCTTCAGCATTGGATGAATTGTGGCCAACGGAGAAAACGGAAATTCTCGACTGGCTCGTCACCGGCACGAAGGACGAGCGCTTTATCGATGAGATATTCTTCGAGCTGTGTAGCAGGTTGCGCGAAAGTGGAATTTCCATAGCGCGGGGCGCACTTGCCTTCCGCATTCGTCACCCGCAATGGCTTGGCGCGCGCATCCTGTGGAAGGCCGGCATATCGTCGGCCGAGATCACCACCTATGGCTATGGGGCGGAGAGCTCGCCCGAATATCTGAACAGCCCCATCAACGACATCCATCAGGGCGCAACCGAAATCCGCCACCGGCTGACCGGCGACGAAATCGAGCCATCCGCTTATCCGATCTATGAGGAATTGCGCGCCGACGGGCTGACGGATTATTTCGCCTGGCCGATCGAACATACGTTCGGCAAGCGCCATGTCGCCACTTTTTCCAGCGATCGGCCCGGTGGCTTTTTGGAAGCGGAAGTCCTTGCGTTGAAAAACCTGCTACCGGCGCTCGCGCTGGTCAGCGAAATTCGCCTGAAAAACCGCATGACGCGCACCCTGCTGGAGACCTATGTCGGGCCGCATGCGGGCGAAAAAATCCTCAATGGCGCAACGACGCGCGGCAGCGGCATAACGGTCGGCGCGGCGATCCTGATCTGCGACCTGCGCAACTTCACCCATATTTCCGACCTCTGGCCGCGCGATGATGTGATCGAATTGCTGAACGGTTATTTCGACGCGATGTGCGATCCGATCGAGGAATTCGGTGGTGAAATCCTGAAATTCATGGGCGATGGGCTGCTGGCGATTTTCCCGCTCAGCGATCCGCAGGCTTGTGAAAACCTGCTGAAAGCCATTGCCAGCGCACAGAAAAGTCTCGTTGCCCTCAACGACATCAATTGCCAGAAAGGCCATGACCCTCTGGGTTACGGCATCGGCGTCCATGTCGGCGATGTCATGTATGGCAATATCGGCTCGAAAACCCGCCTCGATTTTACCGTCATCGGTCCGGCCGTGAACATCGCATCACGGCTTGAAACCCTGACCAAGGAAACCGGCCGCAACGTCCTGTTTTCCGAAGAATTCGTCCGTATGGCCGGACATGAGGACAAGCTGGACAATCTTGGCCCATGGCTCCTGCGCGGCCTTGAAACCCCGGTCGAGGTTTATGCGCTTCCCCAACAGGAGGTCCTCGCACCCCCTGTCGACTGACTGCCGGTCAGGACTTTGTTCCCGTTTCAACGCTTTCTCAACGCAGCGCTCACCCGTGCTGCACAACCTCCGGAAGAGATGATTTCGGCTGCCCTGCCCGTCGTCAAAACGCTTGACACGCCTCCGATGTCGATCTAGCAAAATAGAACATATATTCCATATCGAAACATTGTTTGCGTTCATATTCTGTCTTTCCGGGAGTGGAAGACGGGTGTGAGGAACCGGAGGAAAGATGGTTACGAAATTGGCACTGCTCGGCGCTGGACGGATCGGCAAGGTCCACGCCAAGGCGATCACCACCGACAGCCGTGCGAAGCTGGTGGCCGTTGTGGACGCCGTTGCCGGTGCTGCGGAAGCAATCGCCCGCGAAGCGCAGTGCAAGGTCAGCACAATCGACGAGGTTCTGGCTGACAAGACGATCGATGCCGTCATCATCTGCACGCCGACCAACACCCATGCCGATCTGATTGAGCGTTTCGCCCGTGCCGGCAAGGCCATCTTCTGCGAAAAACCCGTCGATCTGGATGTGGCCCGTGCGGAAGCCTGCGCCAAGGTGGTTGAGGAAACCGGTGCAAAGGTGATGCTCGGTTTCAACCGGCGTTTCGATCCGCATTTCCAGGCCGTGCACAAGGCAATCGAGGATGGCCGCATCGGCAAGGTCGAAATGGTGACCATCACCAGCCGCGATCCCGGCCCGCCGCCAGCCGAATACATCAAGGTTTCCGGCGGCATTTTCCGTGACATGACTATTCATGATTTCGACATGGCGCGGTTCCTGCTCGGCGAGGAAGTGGAAAGCGTATTCGCCACCGGTTCCGTTCTCGTCAATCCGGAGATCGGTGCACTCGGCGATTTCGATAGCGCCAGCATCATTCTGACGACGAAAAGCGGCAGGCAAGCCAGCATTTCGAATTCGCGACGCGCGACCTATGGGTACGACCAGCGTATCGAAGTACATGGTTCGCTCGGTTCGGCTGCGGCCGAGAACCAGCGGCCGGTCTCCATCGAGATCGCCAATGCTGAGGGCTACACCCGCCCGCCGCTGCATGATTTCTTCATGACGCGTTATACGGCGGCCTACGCGGCGGAAATTACCGCTTTCATCGATTGCATCGAAAACAATGTGGCTCCTTCACCCTCCATCAAGGATGGGCTGATCGCATTGAAACTGGCCGACGCTGCGCTGAAATCCGTCACCTCGAAGGCGGCCGTGACGATCGGCTGATCGACGCAGAAATCACTCCGTAACCGACATCCTGTCCGCGGTGCGTTAACGCATGGCGGACAGGAAAACAGCTATTCGCAAAGCTTCCGCCAGCATCGGCGCCACCCGTGAACTTGACCGGGCAGAGGCAGTCTTCGGACTTGCATGGCAGCTATTCGGAAAATAAGGTTGTCTGACAAGATACGGCCAGACCATATGGCTGCTATTCACCTTATTCACGCCGAATCCTCTTTTTGCCGGCAACAGCCGGACAGTGGTTTATTTATGCCATCACCCAAGACCGGTTATCTTTATGCGCTCATAGCATTCACGATCTTTGCAGCGCAGGATGGCATATCCAAACATCTTGGCGGTTCTTATCCGCCCGTTTTCGTCGCCATGCTTCGATACTGGGCCTTCGCCGTCTTCGTTTTGTTGATGGCTGCAAGGTCCTCTGGCGGCATTCGGGGCGCTGTCATGGCCAACCGTCCGTGGCTGCAGATCAGCCGCGGCGTCCTTCTTGCCGTACAGATTGTTTTTTCCATTTTCTCCTTCGCCGTTGTCGGCTTGGCGCACAGCCACTCCATCCTCGCTTCGGCGCCGCTGATCGTCGCCGCACTGTCCGTGCCGTTGCTTGGCGAACATGTGGGCTGGCGGCGCTGGTGCGCCATTTTTGTCGGCTTCATCGGCGTTCTCGTCATTCTGAAACCTGATGGCGAAGGGTTCGACAACCGCCTGCTGATCACTTTCATCGCCGCCTTCATGCTTGCGCTCTACAGCGTCCTGACCCGCCTTGGCAGCAAGAGCGATTCAGCGATGACGAGCTTCTTTTATACCGGCGTGGCCGGTGCGGCAGCACTGACGCTGGTGGGTCCGTTTTATTGGGTTAGCCTCGCACCCCAGGATTGGGGCTGGATGCTGGCGCTGTGCATTACCGGCATGAGCGGCCATTATTGCCTGATCAAAGCATTCGAGCTGGCGGATGCGGCCTCCGTGCAGCCGTTTTCCTATTACCAGCTCGTGCTCGTCTCCATCATCGGCGTTACCATCTATGGCGAGGTCGTGACATCCAACATGGTTCTGGGTGCTGCAATCGTGATCGCCGCCGGTCTCTTTACCATCTGGCGGGAACATGCCGTTGCCCGCAGGGAACGCAGGCGGGCTGACTGACGTCATTCCCGTTGAACGTCCTCTCAGGCGAGAGTCGCCTCGCAACGCAGCAGCATTCCAAACAGGTCGCGCGGCTCATCCGGATCGGCCAGCAGATCCAGTTCCGTATAAAGCCCGGTGGCGGCCAGTTTCGAGCGCACATAACGCAGCGCCGAAAAATCCTCGGTCGCGAAACCGACGCTGTCGAACAGCGTGATCTGCCTGTCGTTTACCCGCCCGTGCTTTTCACCCGATATGACCTGCCATAGCTCAGTGACGGGGTAGTCTTCGGGCAATTGCTGGATTTCACCTTCGATGCGCGTCTGCGGTGGGTATTCGACAAAAATGTCCGACCGCAGCAGAATGTCCCGGTGCAGTTCCGTCTTGCCGGGACAATCGCCGCCGACGGCATTGATGTGAATGCCGGGACCAACCATGTTGTCGGTCAGGATTGTCGCATATTGCTTGTCAGCCGTGACGGTGGTGATGATATCTGCACCCTCCACTGCGCTCTGCGCACTATCGCAAATTTCGATGGTAAAGCCCTGCCCGGCAAGATTGCGGGCGCATTTTTCACTGGCGGTCCGGTCGATATCGAAAAGCCGCACCGTGTCGATGCCGAGAATGGCCTTGAAGGCCCGCGCCTGGAACTCGCTCTGTGCGCCATTGCCGATGATGGCCATCGAGCGGGCATTTTTGCGGGCAAGGTGTTTTGCAGCGACAGCCGAAGTAGCAGCGGTGCGCAGCGCCGTCAGAATGGTCATTTCGGTCAATAGCAGCGGATAGCCGTTGCCGACATCGGAAAGCACCCCAAAGGCGGTCACCGTCTGGCGGCCCTCCTTCATGTTTTTCGGATGGCCGTTCACATATTTGAAGCCATACAACGTTCCATCACTGGTCGGCATCAGCTCGATGACGCCCTCTTGGGAATGCGATGCGATGCGCGGCGTCTTGTCGAAACTTTCCCAGCGACGGAAATCCTCTTCAACCACGTCGGCAAGCTCGCGCAGAAACGTATCGATCCCCACGCGCAGAACGAGTTTCATCATATGATCGACGCTGACGAAAGGTACGATATTAAGGTTCGGTATAATCGTCATTGCATCATCCCCCTCAGCCGGCCCGTGTCGGGCGGTCCATAACCCGCTTGCCCATCAGGCTGGCAGCCAGATCGACCATCAGCGTCGCCGTCCTGCCGCGCTCATCGAGAAACGGGTTAAGCTCCACGAGATCAAGACTGCACACAAGCCCGCTATCATGCAGCATCTCCATCACCAGATGCGCCTCACGGAACGTCGCCCCACCCGGAACCGTGGTGCCGACCGCAGGCGCGATCGACGGTTCGAGGAAATCGACATCGAGACTGACATGCAACAGGCCGTTTGCCGCCTGCACCCGCGCAAGGAACGCGCGCAGCAGAACCGCGACACCATGCTCGTCTATCGAGCGCATGTCGTGAACGGTGATGCCGCTGTCTTCCAGTGCGGCTCTCTCGGCTGGATCGACGCTGCGGATGCCGATCATGCCGATATTTTCCTCAGGAACCGCATGCGAGAGCGGCGGAAAGTAACCCGAAAATCCGTCGCGACCACTGAAATAGGCGACCGGCGTGCCATGCAGGTTGCCGCTGCGCGTCGTTTCAAGCGTGTGGTAATCGGTATGGGCATCGAGCCAGAGCACGAAAAACGGCCGGCCACTCTGCGCCACCCGCCGCGCCATGCCGGCGACGGTTCCCGCGGAAATTGCGTGGTCGCCGCCAAGAAAGATCGGAACGGCGGCAGCACTTTCGCGATAGGCGGCCTCCGTCAGCGCCTCGGTCCAGGCCACCGTCTCAGCGAGATGATGCACCGCCGGATTGGGGTGGCTAAACTCCCTCAGCGGCGCCGGCGTCACATTGCCGGTATCCACCACCCGATGGCCCAAATCTTCGAGCGCCCGCGTGAGACCGGCGATGCGATACGCACTCGGCCCCATCTCACACCCCAATTGCCCGGCTCCGATTTGCAACGGCGCACCGATCAGCCTGATATCCATTTGAGCCCTCGCTTTTATCAACCGATAACCTCACTAAACCACACAGACATGGCGGAATGAACATCAAATATTGGCAATATTATCGAAATAGGCTATCGATTTGGTCAAATCTATTTATCAGAATGGCTACCAATGGATGATCTCGACGAACGGCTCGTGACCCTTTTGAGGCATAACGGCAGACGCAGCATTTCCGATCTGGCGATCGAGACGGAAACCTCGCGCGCAACGGTACGCTCACGCATCGAAAAAATGGAAAATGACGGCACTATCATCGGTTACACCGTCATCCTGCGTGCCGATGCGGTGGAGGCGGCGATCCGCGGCATCATGATGATCGAGATTGAAGGCCATGTGACGGACCGCGTCATCCGCACGCTCGGCGGTTTCCCGGAAATATCCGAAATTCACAGCACGAACGGTCGCTGGGACCTGATCGTAGAACTTAACGCCGCCACTCTCAGCGATTTCGACGCGGTGCTCCGCCGTATCCGCCTTGTCCCTGGCATTACCGGCAGCGAGACCAGCCTTCTGCTCTCCACCCCACGCTCCACCCGTGCGCGGCTCTGACGCAGGAGACAGACGCAAAAGAGCGACGAAAACGCATTTTTCGATTTTTTCGACTTGCGCCTCGCAAGAAATCATCTATATGACGACCCACCAAAGCGAACGCGGTAACCCGCTTCGGGCTTTTGGGGAATAGTTCAATGGTAGAACGACGGACTCTGACTCCGTTAATCTTGGTTCGAGTCCAGGTTCCCCAGCCAAATTTCTCCAAACAAAATCAAACTGTTTCGAGCACTTGAGCTGCATCACCGCGCTCTGCCTATATCTGCCAACGTTGTACGCGCGGCTCGATCCGAATCAGACATTTCCGTATCCAGCTGGCCTAGCCTCGATACACCACCGCCCCCCCAGTCATCCCCGCCCCTGCCGCCGTCAATAACAGCGTTTCACCCTCCGTGATGGGCCGCTCAGCATTGGAAACGGAAAGCGAAAGCGGAATAGTGGCGGCAGAAGAGTTGCCGAAGGTTTCGACTGTACGTACCGTCTTTTGCCGGTCGATGCCGATATTGCCGCAGACGGCATCGAACATGCGGGCATTGGCCTGATGCGGCACGAATCGATGGATATCGGTGGCCGTCATTTCTGCGCGTTGCAGAGCGCGCTGTGAGGTCTGCGTCATTGTTGCGACGGCACGGGAAAAGACCTCGCGGCCGTCCCGCATCGTCATAAGGGTATCTTCAGCCTCTGTATCATTGGAAAAAGGCTGGCTGCTGCCGCCCGCCGCGATCTGGATCAGGTCGTAACCGCTCCCATCCGAAACGAGATCGGCAGACAAAAAGCCGCGCTGCGCATCCCGGCAGGGGACAAGCACGACGGCGCCGGCAGCATCGGCGAACAGAACCGCAGTTGCCCTTTCCGCCGGATTGATACGACGGCTTAAGATATTGGCGGCAACAACCAGCACCGCGCGGCCGTGGGTGCGGACAAAACCATCCGCAAGAGTGAGCGCATAGAGAAAACCGGAACAGGCCCCGGCAAGATCGATCGCCCCGGATTGTGTGAGGCCCAACCGGTGCGCAAGCAGCGGGGCCGAAGGCGGCAAAAGATGGTCTGGTGTGGAGGTCGCAAGCAATGTCAGTGCGATATCCTTGGCGCCAATTTTCGCGTTTTCCAGTGCCATGCGGCCGGCTTTTTCGGCAAGGCCGCTCAGCGTCTCGTCCTCTTGCGCCCAATAACGTGTGCGGATCCCCGTCCGACGCTCTATCCAGCCAGCCTCCAGCCCAAGACGCGTCTCAATCTCGGCGTTGCGGACACATCGCGCTGGCACGGCATGCCCGAAGCCAGCCATGCGGGAAGAACGGGTCTGCATTGTCAGGCCTTTCGGAGACGGTTTTTGATCGCGGCCGCGCCGGGTTCCCCCGGAGCGGCTTCAGTCACGATCGAGGCCACTTCGTCCATCGCGTCGAAGGCACGGGTGAGGTCTTGCGCCGTCGAACAATAGGGCGGCATCAGATAGAGCACATTGCCGAGCGGGCGGATGATGAGCCCGCGCTCGCGGAACAATTGCCGCATGCGTGGCCCCGCCTCCGCGAGATAACCGCCAGAGGGCACGACGAGGTCAAGCGCTGCGATGGTTCCAATCTGGCGTATGTTGGTGAAGCGCCTGTCATCCGCAAATCGCCCGAGATTGTCGCGCAGCACTTCTTGCAGTTGGCCGATGCGCTGTACCACTGGCTCATCGCGCCAAACCTGCAGATTGGCGACAGCGGCAGCGCAGGCAATCGGATTGGCGGTGTAGGAACTCGAATGGAAAAAGGTCTTGCGGCGATCGGTCGAGAAGTGCGCGTCGAAGATTTCGCCACTGCACAAGGTCGCTGCCAACGGCAGGGAGCCACCGGTCAGCCCCTTGGAGGTGCACAGAATATCCGGTGAAACTCCCGCCTGCTCGCAGGCGAACATGGTTCCTGTCCGGCCCCAGCCCGTCATCACCTCGTCGGCGATGACAAGGCAACCGTAGCGTTCGGCAATTTGTTTCAGTCCGGCGAGAACGTCCGCGCGGTAAATCTTCATGCCACCGGCACCTAGAGCAAGCGGCTCGATCAGCAAGGCGGCGACTCGGCCCGAACGACAAAAGCTTTCGAACATGTCGAACGTCTCCTGCTCACAATCCGCTTCCGGAAAAGCAAGTCGGTCGACGCCGAATAGCAGTGTTTCATACGCAGCATTGAACACGCCGCGTTCGCCCGTCGACATGGCGCCGATCGTATCACCGTGGTAGCCGTGCTCCATGACCACGATGCGATCTCGCTTTTCACCGCAATTGTGAAAATAACCGAGCGCCATTTTAAGCGCCACTTCCACCGAGGTCGAACCGCTATCGGAATAAAACACATGTTCCAAGCCGGCAGGCGCGAGTTCGATCAGCCCTTTGGCCAGCGTTTCGGCCGGCTCGTGCGAAAACTCGGCGAAAATGATCTGGTCGAAGGTCTCGGTCGCTGCGCGGATGGCGGACATGATTGCCGGGTGCCGGTGGCCGTGAGTGATGACCCACCAGGATGAAATTGCATCGAACAACCGCTGGCCATCCTCATCGACCAGATAGGCGCCCTCCGCCGAGACGATGCGTTTCATCGGCGGTTCCAGCCCGTGCTGGGTGAAAGGATGCCAGACGCGGGAACGGCTCATGCCGGCACCTCCAGGAAATCGGCGAGATCGAATTGTTGAGCGAATGCATGGTGCAGCGCCTCGGCAGTCATCTCCGGTATGCGAGGCAAGCGGCCAAGCGAGCGAACTCGGCCTATATCGGCGATAATGCGCTGATTTTCCCGGTTCTCATCACCGATGAAGACCACGCCGTGCACCGGAATGGCTCTCAGCCGCAGCGCCTCGAGCGACAGCAGCGTGTGGTTGATGGTGCCGAGTGAGGTTCTGGCGCACAGGATCAGCGGAATTCGCCAGCGGGCGAAAATATCGACAAACAGCAATGTGTCGGTCAGCGGCACCAGCAGACCGCCCGCCCCTTCGATCACCAGCGGCCCATCCGTTTCCGGCGGCAGCAAAAGCTCGGGCTCGATCGTGACATTGTCGAGGCGGGCCGAAAGATGCGGTGAGGCCGGCATTTTCAGGCGATAGGCCTCCGGCAGGATGCGCGTGCGCGGCACGCCACCCATCCGCTCCACCACCTCGCTGTCGGTCTCTTCCTCGAGCCCGGATTGCACCGGCTTCCAGTAATGGGCTTGCAATGCGTGAGTAAGCGCCGCAGAAAAAACCGTCTTACCGATACCCGTATCGGTGCCCGAGACGATGAAACGGAGGCTCATCGTTCCTCCTCCATGGCGAAGGCGAGCAGCCCGACCATATCGGCGATCTGGCTTTCCTCGACATTGAGCGTAATGGATATGCGCAGGCGTGCCGTGCCTTCCGGTACCGTTGGCGGGCGGATGGCGCGCACGTCGAAGCCGCCGTCTCGCATACGCGTGGCGATTTTCAGTGCACGCGCATTGTCACCAATCATCACCGGCAATATCTGCGAGCCGCCGGGCGTCACGCCCAGCCGGGATCGTAATTGTTCGCTGGCCAAATTTATCAGTTCTTCCAGACGGATGCGCCGCCAGGGCTCGTCGGCGACGATCCGCAAGGCCTCACGCACAGCCGCCGGCATCAGCGGTGACGGCGCGGTCGAATAGATGAAACCGCGGGCGCGGTTGGTGAGGTAATCGGCGAGAACCGCAGGCAGACTGATAAGCGCGCCGGAAAGACCAAGCGCCTTGCCGCAGGTGTGCAGCGCCACGACATTACCCCGACCTTCCAGTTCAGCGGCCAGGCCGCGCCCGCCCGGCCCGAACACGCCGGTGGCATGCGCCTCATCGACGACGAGAAAGCCGCCATGTCGCCCGGCGAGGTCGGCAAGGGCAGCAACCGGCGCCCGGTCACCATCCATGGAATAGAGGCTCTCCACCGCGATCCACGGGCGACCTTTGCCGCCCGCCTGCCGCCATCGGTTTATTTCCCGTTCGAATGCCTCAACCTGATTATGCGGCACAGCGACCGCCTTCGCCTTGCCGGCGGCAATGCCGTCATGCACGCTGGCATGGATCAGCGCATCGTAGAGAACGAGGTCGTCCCGCAGCGGCAGTGCGGAAAAAAGTGCGACATTGGCGGCAAATCCGCTACCGAAATAGATCGCCCTCTCAGCGCCGAAAAATACCGCCGCCTCCGTTTCAAGCGCCTCATGTTCGGGATGGTTGCCGCGAAGCAGCCGCGAACCACCGGCACCCACAGGCACGCCGCTCTCGATTGCGTCAGTGATCGCCGCCTTCAGCCGGGGTGCATCGGCAAGCCCGAGATAGTCGTTGGAGGTGAAGTCGATACCCTGCCGGGGCGCTAGCGCCCGCAGGCGCGACTTGCGGTGCAGACCGGCAAGCTTCAGCTCATAGGCGGAGAGCGCCGACGAATTCACCGGGTCTCTCCCGCTTCCGCCGTTTGCAACGCCATCGGCTTCAGGCCCAGTCGCCGGAACAGCGCCGTATCGTGATCTTCCCCCGGATTATCCGCCGTCAGCAGCGTCTCGCCGACGAAGATGGAATTCGCCCCGGCCAGAAAACAGAGCGCCTGCGTCTCATCACTCATTTCGGTACGTCCGGCGGAAAGCCTCACATGCGAACGGGGCATGAGGATGCGCGCAAGCGCAATGGTGCGGACGAAGTCGATCGGATCAACCGGAGCGGCCTTGGCAAGCTTCGAGCCGGGGATCGGGATCAGCATGTTGATCGGCACGCTTTCCGGCGGAACCGGCAGATTGGCAAGGGTTACCAGCATGGAAATACGGTCCTCGACCGTTTCTCCCATGCCGAGAATGCCGCCGGCGCAGACCTTCATGCCGGCATCACGAACATTGGCGAGCGTTTCCAGCCGATCCTCGAAGGTGCGGGTGGTGATGATCTCCGAATAGAACCGCTCCGACGTATCGACATTGTGATTGTAGTAATCTAGCCCGGCGTGAGCGAGACGTTCGGATTGTTCCGGCGTCAGCATGCCGAGTGTCATGCAGGTTTCCATGCCGAGCGCCTTGACGCCTTCGACCATGGCCACCACCGCCTCCATGTCGCGCTCCTTAGGGTTGCGCCACGCCGCTCCCATGCAATAGCGCGTCGCCCCGCCCTCTTTCGCCTTGCGCGCCTCTGCCAGCACTCGCTCCACCTCCATGAGTTTGGAAGCCTTCAGACCTGTTGGATTGCGGGCGGACTGGCTGCAATAACCACAATCCTCCGGGCAGCCGCCGGTCTTGATCGATAAAAGCCGGCTCATCTGGATGGCGTTGGCATCGAAATGGCGACGATGCACCTGCTGTGCCCGGAACAGGAGGTCATTAAATGGTAAATTATAGATAATTTTTGCTTCTTCGAGTGAAGGATCCGCTTTGATTGAGGGAATCTGCGCCTGATTTTGTTCAATTTCCGTGATAATCTGATTCATCCGGCGATCTTCCCTTCAAATAAATAGATAGAACTTATTTTTATCTATTTTTTTATCGGACCCTTTTGCAAGGACTTTTTTCGAGAAAAACGTCAGGCACCGGAGATCGAAGAAATATGCGGGATAAGACTGCGGCGTTTGGCTGCGGGGATTTAGCGAATGGGAAAACGCCTTGCGAAAGAGACCCATGGCGCAAAAACGCCGCAATTGCTATGGGTGAGGCATGATCACATTTCGTCCCGCCAACGCTCGCGACACGGCCCGCATCCTTGAAATATGGTGTAAGGCCGTAGACGCTACCCATGATTTTCTTCACAGAGCGGATCGCGCCGCAATCGAGGAAGAAGTGACGGCTTTTCTTCCCGAGGCCGCTTTGACGCTCGCCGTTGATGCGTCGGATAAGCCTCTCGGGTTCATGTTTCTGCATGAAGGGCACATGGAAGCGCTTTTCATCGATCCGGATTATCACGGCAGAGGCATCGGCAAGGCGCTCGTGCAGGCAGCACTTGCCACACACCCCGCGCTGACCACCGATGTCAACGAACAGAATACGCAGGCCATGGGCTTTTATCGCCGGCTCGGTTTCAAGCCGACGGGACGCTCCGACCTCGACGGGCAGGGACGTCCCTATCCGCTCGTCCATCTTGGGTTTGGCGCAACCGAACAATAAGCCGGGGGGACATGGCTCATCTGGGGGGAGCAAGCCACGAACACCATCATCCGTTTCGCAACCGAGGATTTTCAGCCCGAGCACCGCTTCGACCAATGGCGCGAAGTGCGCGGCAAAAGCCTGTTTGGCGTAACGATCGAGCTTGCGCCGGATCGCCGCCAGACCTTCAGCGGGTCGTTTCAGGCGCGCTCTGTTGCAGGCGCCGTCGTAAGCGAAATGCGCGCTTCCTCTTACCGGGTCAACCGCACGGAAGCCGATATTGCCCGCATTGCCGGCGACAGCCTCTGCATTGGCTTGCAGGTGAAGGGTTCGGGGTTGCTGCATGCCGGTCGAGACAGGATCCATGCCGTTTGCGGTGGTGATTTCACCATCAACTATTCGGACTTGCCCTATGACGCGATACCCGGCGGTGAGGCGGATTTTCACTACAAGATGCTCAAGATCCCTGTCGACGACGAAGTCATGCTTGGCCGACCGGCCGATGACCTGTTCGCCACGCGTTACGCCGACAAGACCGCCTTCTCCCGGCCGTTCCGGGCGCTCTTCAACGCGCTGAACGCCGAACGCGGCAGGCTCATCGATCCCGTGCGCGATGTGACACATATCGCCCGATTAGCCATGACGGCGCGTGGACGGCTTTCGCCTGCAATGCCGGAAGTGCGCGCCGCACTCCGCACCGGGCTTTGTTATGCGGCCCAGGACATCATGATGCGCAAAAAGTCCTGGCAGAACCTCACGCCTGCCGCAGTGGCAAAGGAACTGGGCATTTCGCTTCGGCAACTGCACGTCGTTTTCGAAGGCGCAGAGCTGTCTTTTTCCCGCACGCTCGCCTCCATGCGGATCGAGGAAGCGCGACGCCTGCTGCTGGAATCTCCCGCCCTGCCAATCACGCAGGTCGCGTACGGCTGCGGCTTCGACAGTCTTCCAACCTTTTACCGGGTGTTCAGCAGCACCTATGGCATGACGCCCGGCGAAGCCCGCGCCACGGGCATGCCGACGGCCTAAAAGTGTCACCTCTGCGCGCAATGAGAAGACGCCTCATCCCGACCCCTGTAAGGCCGATGGATCATCCAATCCTCATTACACTCCGCAAGGAGGGTGGTGCCGGCAATTCGAGGAGCGCTGCCCATGACCAATTTTTTCGATTTCGCGATCTCCGGGTTGCCGGACGCCTCCGCCGTTGGCCGCAGGCTACCACCCAGCGAAATCGACCGGTTGCTTCAAACGGGTGCTTTCGCGGCAGCACTACGGCTGCTGGCGGGAAGTTTCATCACCCTCTACGAAGGTTCGCCCGACATAACCGCGCTTTTCGCCACGCGCCAGAGCCGGCTTCTTTGCCACGCGCTGTTGGCGCTCTATTTTCAAAAGCGCAAGACCGGAACGGACGAACCCGCCCTGACGCGGGAAGATTTCGGCCAACTCGCGCTCCAACACGGCCTTGCAAGCCATGATGTCGCCTATGCCTTCTTCAAAGAGGCGCTGAAACGCGGCCTGACTAGACCGGCGCACCAAGCCGGCGAAAAGCCGGCCGATGGCGTGGTGCCTTCACCTTCCACGCTGGCGATGCTTGCCCAATGGTACGACGTGCATTTTCAGGCGCTGGACCTCATCGATGAGGGGTTCAGGGCCTCTCAGTTCATCGAGCGGTCCGAAACCATGCTCGCACACATCCATCCCCGCGTGGCGCAGGCGCTGCTTTCTAGTCCGGAAGTGCGTTGCCCGGGCCCGCTTTCCATCATCTTCAACTGGTTCGACGCGGGCGGGCTGCTGATGGACCGCCTGATCGCCGGGATCGACTGGGAAAAGCCGACAGAACAGGGCAGACACCTGACGGATGTGAAAACAGCATCGCAACTGGCGGCATCGCTCTCCCTTTCCCGAATCCATGTCAGGCGCAAGCTTGGCGCGGCCGAACTGATCGGCGGCATCGGCTGGAGCGGACGGAAGGGGCGTTCCGCTCTCTGGATCTCCCAGGGCTTTTACGAGGAATATGCCCGCATGCAGGCACGTAAACTCCTCATTCTCGACGATGCCTTTATGGAGACAGTGTAAGGTTTAAGAACCGGCAGGCGTGCTATTTATTGATGGTTATGAGCGATATCCATTGACAAACTTCAGGACTGCGGCTCTTCTACAGGGCATGCGTGGGATGTTGCGAACATCGAAATTGACGGCACTGCTGTTTCGACTGGTGATGATATTGTCACTGGCGGGATACAGCGTTTCCACCGTCAATGCCGCAATGCATGGCCCCGATACCGCGGAAATGCAGACCACCCAATCCGCCATGATGATGGATCATGGCGCGATGATGGACCATGGCGGTTCGGCCATGATGTCCAGCGACCACCATAATATGGATACGGCAGACCACGACAGCGGCGTCAAAAAGCCCGTGAAGCCGGAATGCTGCAACGATTTCTGTCTCGGCATGGCGGTACTGATTGCGCATGACGCCCTTGGCGTACCAGTCGTCAATTCCATCCGTTCCTTCCTTGACGACAGCAAGACCGTGGGCCAGATCCCGCTGCTTCACCGTCCACCGAATATCTGAACAGGCAAAGCCCGCCTCTCGGGCAATGATCGTGCGTGAACGGCTTTAGCGCCGTCGCGCCGTTGCATCTCCTGTTCGGAAATTACCATGAACCCTATCTACATCGTGGTTGCAGCGCCCCTTTTGCTGGGCGGCTGCACAGCCACATCCTCGATGAACGAGGCCGCCTCGTATGAAGACGCGGCAAACCCGTCACTCGGCGTCACCCCTCTGCGTTATCAGACACCGGTCGCAGGTTATTCGCACCGTGCGCCGGTGGACCCGAAGCCCTGGCGAAACCAGAACGATGCGCAGGCTCCGAAAGGAGACGCATCATGACGCTACGCGTGATCAAACTCACGGCCGTCCTTTCCGTCCCGCTCGTTCTTGGCGGCTGCGTCACGGCCACCGACTACACCTCGAAGAACGCAGGCTTCACCACCGTTTCGGCCAGGGCGACCGAGGCGACAGGAAAGCAGACTGTCTGGATACAGAACCGGGCCGAGGCGCAGGCAACCGCAACCCGCGTCAAATCGCTGATGTCAGCGAAAACAATCGATGTCGAGACGGCGGTTCAGGTCGCGCTCCTCAACAACAAGGGCCTTCAGGCGGCCTATGCCGATCTGGGTGAATCGGCCGCAACCGCCTGGCAATCGACCATGCTGGTCAATCCGAGGGTCGGCATCGGATTGACGGGGATCGGCACTCCGGGGCTCCGGGCCTACAAGGCGATCGAGGGTGTGATCGTCACCAATATTCTGGCACTGGCCACGCTCAAACAGAATGTCGAGATTGCCGATACCGGCTTCCGAAAGGCGCAGCTCGCAGCCGCGCTGAAGACGTTGCAATTGGCGGCAGATACCCGCCGCGCCTGGATCACGGCGGTTGCTGCCTGGGAAAATGTCGGCCAGCTGGCGCAGGCCCAGACAGCCGCGGATGCCGCCTCGGAACTTGCGAGGAAGCTTGGCGAAGCAGGCTCGCTGAACAAGGAAGGCCAGGCTCGCGAGCAGGTCTTCTATGCCGAACTGACCGGCCAGATCGCCAAGGCGCGGCTTGAAGCCCGGCTTGCGAAGGAGGAACTGACAAGGCTGATGGGCCTGTGGGGCGCGGACATAGACTACTCCATCCCCAACCGCCTGCCCCAGCTTCCAAAGGATCTGGCCAAACGTGAGATGATCGAGGCTGAGGCGCTGCAGCGCCGGGTGGATTTGCAGATGGCGAAGCTCGATCTGGAATCGACCGCCCGGTCGTTCAAACTCACAGAAGCCACCCGATACGTCACCGATCTAGAACTTCGTTCCGGCTTCGAGACCGAACGCGAACTTGAAGACGGCGAAAAACACAAACAGACGACGGGCAATGCCGAGCTGGAATTCGTCATTCCGATCTTCGATTCCGGTCGGGCAAGAATGCGGGAATCCGAACTCGCCTATATGCGCGCAGCAAACCTGCTGGCCGAAAAAGCGGTCAATATCCGCTCCGAAGCCCGCTCCGCCTATCAGGCCTATCGCTCGAACTACGACATCGCCCGGCACTATCGCAACAGCGTGGTGCCGCTGCGGACCAAGATCGAGGAGGAGTCGCTGCTGACCTATAACGGCATGCTCACCAACACCTTCGAACTGCTCGCCGACAGCCGCGAAAAGGTCAATTCGAACCTGCTCGCCATCAATGCCAAACGTGACTTCTGGCTCGCGGAAGCCGGCCTTGCGCCCGCCATCTACGGCGGTGGCGCGGGTACGGCAGGCGCGGAGACCGAAGTTGCCGCCACTGGTGGCGGCAGCGGTGGCGGACACTGAGAAAGGAAACGACCATGTTCAATAGAAGAAACTTTCTGGGCGTCGGCGCCGCAATGGTCTCCACGGCGGCCTGGGCAAAGACATCGAATAGCAGCCTGCCGGAAGCGGCCGTGATGGAAACGGCAGCGACGCAAGCCCCCGTCAAGCCCACTACCGGTCCCGATTACAATCCAGTCGTCACCCTCAACGGCTGGACCCTGCCCTTCCGGATGAACAATGGCGTCAAGGAATTCCACCTTGTCGCCGAGCCGGTGGAACGCGAGATGGCGGAGGGCATGACCGCCCGCCTCTGGGGCTATAACGGCCAGTCACCCGGCCCGACCATCGAGGCCGTAGAAGGCGACCGGGTGCGGATTTTCGTGACCAACAAGCTGCCGGAACATACAACGGTCCACTGGCACGGCATGATCCTGCCATCAGGCATGGACGGTGTCGGCGGCCTGTCACAACCGCATATCCCCGTTGGCAAGACCTTCGTCTACGAGTTCGATCTCGTGAAGTCCGGCACTTTCATGTACCACCCGCATTCAGACGAGATGGTGCAGATGGCGATGGGCATGATGGGCTTTTTCGTGGTCCATCCAAAGGACCCGACCTTCATGCCTGTTGATCGCGACTTCGTGTTCCTGATCAACGCCTTCGACATCAATCCCGGCTCCTACGTTCCGAAAATCATGACCATGACGGACTTCAATCTGTGGTCATGGAACAGCCGGGTATTTCCGGGCATCGATCCGCTGGTGGTCTCCAAGGACGACCGGGTGCGTGTCAGGGTCGGCAACCTGACCATGACCAACCACCCGATCCACATGCACGGTTATGATTTCGAGGTGACGTGCACGGATGGCGGCTGGGTGCGGCCCGAGGCCCGGTGGCCGGAGGTCAGCATCGACATACCCGTCGGCGCGATGCGGGCCTATGAATTCGACGCCAAATATGTCGGCGACTGGGCGATCCATTGCCACAAGTCGCACCACACGATGAATGCGATGGGACACGATGTCCCGACCTTCATCGGCGTCGACAAGAAGACCGTCACCGAAAAGATCCGAAAGGTGCGGCCGGAATACATGCCGATGGGTACAGCCGGCATGGCCGATATGGGCGCGATGGAGATGGAAATCCCTGAGAACACCGTTCCCATGATGACCGGCTGGGGTCCGCACGGCCCCATCGAAATGGGCGGCATGTTCTCCGTGGTGAAGGTCCGCGAAGGCATCTCCGCGGGCGATTACTCAGATCCCGGCTGGTACCAAAACCCGCCCGGTACCCAAGCCTGGGAATGGACCGGCGACGTGCCGGATACCGAAAAGACCAATGATCCGAAAACACAGATCACGCCGAAACCAATGAAACACGGCTGATCGTGCAGACCATATCCCCACCAGAACCAAGGAAAAATTCGATGACCAGACTGAAACTTGCACTGCTTCTCACCGCTCTTGCCACACCCGCCTTCGCATCGGGCACCCACGGCGGCGGCCATGAAGCGATGGCGATTGGCGAACCCGGCGACAAATCCAAGGTAACCCAGACCATACAGGTCACCATGAAGGAAACGCCTGATGGCAAGATGCTGTTCACGCCCGCCAAGTTCGAATTCAAGAAGGGCAAGACCGTTCGCTTTGCCGTGAAGAATGTCGGCGAGCTGGACCATGAATTCATTCTCGACGAACAGAGCGCAAATCTGGAGCACAAGGCCGCCATGGCAAAGGCCCCGGAGATGGAACACGACAATCCGAACGCAATCAGCCTTGCGCCGGGCGAAAGCGGCGAAATCATCTGGAAATTCACCAATGACGGCATGTTCGAATTCGCCTGCCTGAAGCCCGGACATTACGAGGCCGGCATGCGCGGCGATCTCAAAGTTTCGGCCAAGTAACCAATCGAAAAAAGGAATCTGACCATGAAGACGATCGTTAAAATTACCCTTGCAGCCGCTTTGTTGCTTACAGCCCCCTTTGGCGCATTCGCACAGGAATTCACCAAGGGTACGGTGAAGAAGGTCGACGCTACCGCCAAGAAAGTCACCATCATTCATGAGGAACTGAAGAACCTCGACATGCCCGCCATGACGATGGTGTTCCGCGTCAAGGACGATGCCCTGCTCGCCAAGCTCAAGGAAGGCGCGAACATCGAGTTCATCGCCGAACGTGCGGATGGCAAGCTGGTCGTCGCGCAGGTGAAATAAGGCAGTCCTCGTCTGCACATGCCCGTACCAGACCACAGGCACGGGCATGTGCGATTTGAGCAGGCGGCGGACGAACCCCGGACACAAATTTATTGCTCGGGGCATGACCTTTGTTCGGCGCTATGCCGTATTCCCATGAATTAGCGCAGAAGCACAGTGTCGATTGTGTCCGCATGCTTCGTGAACAGCCGATGCAGTGAGAGGAACACGGCGAGCATCAGTGGCCATGCAATCAGGACATCGGAGAGAAAATGTGCGCCCATAGCTGCCCTGTTTAGGGAGCAAAGCACGATGAACGGCATCAAGATCGCCGTGGCACTCAGGCGGAATTTTTCCGGCAGGAAGATGATGAACGCCAGCAGGGCGATTGCGGACGCGCTTTCGCCGGATGGAAAGGAGCAGTTGCGCGAACAGCTGCCATCGAGGGAAAGAACGGGCGTAAAAAACAAATCCGCCCCGAATTCACTGATATGCCGCGGTCTGGCACGTCCGAACAGGTTTTTCAGCACATGCACGGTCGCACCCGGCCCAAGCGCATAAAAGGTGAGAACAAGTAGCAGTTTGTGAGGGCGGATGGCACGCCGCACGCCGGACACAAATGGCGTTGCAAGGAGCAGGCAGACAAGCGTGGACAATAAAATGGCGGGAAGTGCGCGGTTCAGATCGCGGACGGAAATCAAGAATTGATCCTCGCCAAGACGAAAACCATCTGTCCAGAACCAGCGACTGGCGTCAAGATCGATATCCGGCCTGACAGTGAAGAAGATCATCATTGCAAGCGTGGTCGAAAGCGCGAGCAGGGATGGGCTGCCGGAAACCCATGCGAAAGTCTGGCGCGCCGTGGGGATGACGGCAAAGCGGAACTTCGGTTTTTCGGGCCGGCCTGGCCATTTCTGTTCGGTCTTATGGGAGAGATACTGGTGCATGGCCAGCTTTCTTCCGTAGAAATGTCAAGGTTCTGCGGAGGAAGTCTCAAGACTGAGAGGAAAAGCGTGCCTGCAGCATCTATCTCGGGCGACAGCTCTTGCCCGGCGCTTTGCGTCGGCTTAGCGTCCCGGCAATAAAGCGGTAATATCAGTAAGTTCGTAAGGTCAGCATGGACAAAGGTCTCATTCTCATCGTCGAAGACGACCCCGACATCATGCAGATTCTGGACGCCTATCTCATTCGTGACGGATACAGAACCGTTAGAGCCGGGGATGGCGAGACGGCCATGACGCATTTCTCCATGCTGCGGCCGGATCTCATTCTTCTCGACATCGGGCTACCGAAGCTCGATGGCATCGATGTGCTGACACGCATACGGCGGGAGCGTGATACACCGATCATCATGGTCACCGCCCTTGCCGAAGATATGGACAAGCTGACCGGTCTGCGCCTGGGTGCCGACGACTACATCGTCAAACCTTTCAACCCGCAGGAAATGGTCGCCCGGGTGAATGCCGTTCTAAAACGCTCGCGTCAGCCAACTGGCGGAGGGATCCTGCGTTTCGGCGCCATCGAAATAGATACCGAAGCTTACATCGCGGCTGTTTGCAGCGATGCGGGACGAACCGTTCTGCCGTTGACGCTCAGCGAATTCAGAATTCTTGCCCATATGACGCGTCGCCCCACCTATGCCTTTCAGCGGGCCGATCTTCTGGATGCCTGCCTGCCGGAAAGCGATGCGCTGGCACGCACGGTCGATACGCACATCGCCAATCTGCGTAAAAAACTGACGGATCACGGTGCTGGCGGTTATCTGGTGTCGGTGCGCAGCATCGGCTACCGGCTTGCCAGGGAGCAGACATCATGAGGTTCCGGCGGCTCCGCCTGCGCACGATGACGGCGATCACAATCACCACAATGCTCATCTTTGCGGTTGCGTTGGTCTATTTCGGCGTTTCCTGGTATTCGGACACCATTGAGGAGCGCATCCTTGCCCAACTGTCGCCTGATGCCGCCACGGCTTTCTCGGATATTGACCGGGGCGTGATGCCGGATCAGAGCCAGCTTCAGGCCCTTATCGAGGTTTTACCGGGCCTGGAGGACCAGGCAGATAGCGAACTTCTCAAATCGGTGTTCCTCTTCGGATTGCTCGGTGTCTTCCTGTGCAGCTTGCTTGGTTATTTCATCTCCCGGCGCATTGCAGCACCTCTCGGCGAACTTGCCGACGCGGCGCGGCGCATGGCGACCGGCGACTTCAGCGGAGGCGCAAAGATCAAGGCGAGCCGCATCGCCGAAGTCGGATTTCTGGTCGACAGTTTCGAGACTTTGACGCAGGAGCTTCAGATGATGGAGCGCCGGTTGAAGTTCAACACCATGGCGGTAGCCCACGAGCTGCGCACCCCGCTGACCATCCTGCAAGGCCGTTTACACGGCATTGCCGATGACGTCTTTCCGCTCGACAAGCAGGCCATTCGCCACCTCATCGGCCATGTGGAAGGACTTGCGCGTCTCGTCGACGATCTGCGGACGCTTTCGCTGGCAGAAACCAACAGTCTCGTTACGGAGATGCGGCCACTCGATCTCGCTACCGAATGCGCGGCCGTGGCGGAGGCGGCACGGCCTCTTCTCGAAGAGGCAGGAATTCGTCTCGATATGTCGCTGCAGACGGCTCCAATTAGCGGCGACCCTCAACGCCTTCAACAGCTGCTGCTCATCCTGATGGATAATGTACGCCGCTATGCGGCGAGCGGGAAGAGCCTCTTCTGCTCGACCGGAGTCCGGGAAGGACGTCCCTTCATAACAATCGAAGACAACGGGCCGGGTTTTCCCCCCGGCATCGAGGCACACGGCATCGAACTCTTCTGGCGCACAGAGCCGTCGCGTGCACGTAAGACCGGTGGCACCGGCCTCGGCCTGTCGATTGCTCGAGCGATCGCAAGGGCGCATGACAGCGATTTCCAGATAGATCCGCGACAAGACGGCGGAACCGTCGTCACGGTTCTCTTCAAGGCAGCCACCTGAAAAATCCCGGCGAGTTGATGCTCTCCCATGCGCGCTGACGGTGTGCTTCGTCGGGGCTTATTCCAGGGTTTCGCCGCGCCAGGACTGCTGTCGGGAATAAGGTGATCGCAAATTTTCCTTACGCCGAATTATTTTCTATAAAATAGATAGAAAAAGAACGACCTGTCTTTCTTGAGGCGCTCCTCATGCCTAGTTTAGCTGTCATCATTGGTCGCCATCAGGGAGGACCGATGTTGAGCGAAATCCCGTATCGATCCAGCAAACTGCACCGCTGCAATTGATACTGGCGCATTATCGGCCCGGTTGAATTGGGGGAAAAGGTGACACGATACGTTATCATTGGCGCAGGCGCGGTTGGCGCGAGCCTTGCCGCGCAGTTCGAGCTTTCCGGCATCAAATATGCTCTGGTCGGACGCGGCGCACAAATTGCCTCCATCATTGAACAGGGGCTGAGCTACCAACGCCCCTCAGGCACGCAACAAATAAGGCTGAACGCCTTCGACGTATCCGCTCCGCCGGACCTGGCGCCCGACGATATCCTGCTGCTGACCGTCAAAACGCAGGATGCGGCAGCCACTCTGGCAGACTGGTCATGGCGACAGGTATCCGGCGTGGAAGGTCTAACAGCCACGCAGTTGCCGGTGGTTACCTTTCAGAACGGTCTGGCGACGGAAGCGCTGGCGCTCAGGACCTTCGCCAATGTCTACGGCGCCAGTATTCTGACCCCTGCCCGGTTTACACAAACCGGCGCGGTTGCGGCGGCCGGCAATCCGCAGGTCGGCGTGGTCACGATCGGGCGCTTCCCGGCCGGTTCCGACGAAACGGCGAAGGAGATTGCCGCAGACCTCACACGCGCCAATTATCTTGCGGAAACCAGCAGCGATATCCGCCGCTGGAAATCGGCAAAACTGCTTCATAACGTCCGCAACGCGCTGGATCTGTTCGACGGAGAAGACGATCTGCGAGCATCGATCGCCGAAGCGCTGGTCAATGAAGCCCGCCAGGCGCTTGAGGTAGCAGGCTACAATCTCGCCTCTCCCTCTGAACGGGCTGTCGATATTTCAGGCTGGAGCATCGCTCAAAACAGCGGCATTCAGCCCGGCCAGCAATCGACCTGGCAGAGCTTTGCCCGGGGCGCTTCCAGCGAGGTCGACTTTCTCAACGGTGAGATTGTGCTGCTCGGCCGTCTGCATAACGTCGCGACACCGTATAACGAGGCTATCCAGTCTCTTGGCGGCAGGCTGGCGCATCAGGGCGGCTTCTCGAAGGCGGTGCCGCTTGACGCGATCCTTTCTTTTGTCGGGCAGCTCCACGAGCGCGACAAAACCGGTCTCGCCGCCGCGCAATGATGCGTGCGACCCGTTCTTCCCATGAAACCACCAAGCTGAAGCGATAAAATGAGAGAAGCCATTCCAGACCAGATTCTCACCGCCGCCGGCGCGCTGTTTTATACCGAAGGTATCCGGGCGGTCGGTATCGACCGCATCATCGAAGAAGCGAAGGTCGCAAAAGCTACTCTCTATCGGCATTTTCCGTCCAAGGATCATCTTGTCGCGGCCTATCTTCAGGATCGCCACGATCGTGTCATTCGCTCGCTGAAGGATGTTCTGACGGCGACGATTGATCCAAGGGACCAGCTGCAGGTGATTTTCGAGCGGCTTTACGAGAAGGCCGACAGCCCTGAATTCAGGGGCTGTGCCTTTGCACTCGCGGTTGCCGAACACGGCGATTCCGAACGCGTCGTCACCGTGGCTCGAACCCACAAAAGAATGGTGCGGGATATTTTCGAGACCGTCATGTCGAAAGCGGGGGTGCGACTGGATCAGGCCGCCTCCCACCTTTCGCTTCTTTACGAAGGCGCACTTGCCACCGTCGCGGTCGGGCGCGATCCGCATGCCGTACTCATCGCCCGGGACTGTGCGCTCTCGGTATTCGATCTCGCCACCGGCGAGATATCCTCAGGAGACAAGATATGACCAAGACCATCGACTATTTCTTCGGCATCGGCTCCCCCTGGGCCTTTCTCGGCCTGGAGCCTTTCGCCACGCTCGCTAACGAGCACAACGCCACGATACGGCCCTATGTCATCCCGCTGATCGAGGATAATGGCGCCATCTACTCACGCAACCGTCCGGAAGCGCGCCGCGCCTATTGGACGAAGGATTTGAAGCGATGGGCGGCGTTGCGCGGCAAGTCCCTTAACTTCGACAATCGCGCCGCCCTTTCCGATCCCACGCCGGCCGGCTTCATGGTCATTGCCGCGATCGATGCGGGCGAGGACTGGTTGAGGCTGACCAAGGCGCTTCAGGAAGCTTTCTGGGAAGGAGGCCAAGATATTGGCAATGCCGAAGTTCGCCGCGCAATCGCTGACAAAGCCGGTTTCGACGGGGCGGCGCTGGACGAACGCGGCGGAAGCGATGCCGTGGAAGCCATCCGGAAAGCCAATTATGAGGCCGCAAAGGCAGCCGGTGTGTTCGGGCTTCCGACATTCCGCTACGAGGACGAACTGTATTGGGGACAGGACAGCCTGCCCTTCCTCGAACGTCATCTCAAGGGCGAAAAACTGGCCGCCTGATCCCCGCCGAAAACCGGGTGACTGTCACGCCGTGGCCGCAACCCGGCCATGGCTCTCTCCAGACCATTCCCGTGGAGTTTCTCATGTCTCTTTTCCCGCCCTCTTCGCGCGGAGTATCGCGATGAGCGCACTGCCTCCCGCTCTCTCGGACGCTTTGCGCAACCGTTTCGGCGAGCGTTTTTCCACCGCGCAGGCATTGCGGGAACAACACGGCCGTGGCGAATCCCACCATACGCCGTCGATCCCGGATGCCGTCGTTTTCGCCGAGAGCACGGATGATGTGGCGGAAGCCGTGCGGCTTTGCGCCGCTGAAGGTGTTCCCGTTATCGCCTTCGGCACCGGCACTTCGCTCGAAGGCCATCTGACGGCAGTGCGTGGCGGTGTCTCCGTCGATCTGTCGCGCATGTCGAAAATCGTCCGCATCAGCGCCGAGGATCTCGATTGCACGGTGGAGGCCGGCGTCACGCGCGAGCAACTGAACACGCATCTGCGCGACATGGGCCTGTTCTTTCCGATCGATCCTGGCGCCAATGCGTCCATCGGCGGCATGGCGGCAACCCGCGCTTCCGGCACAAACGCCGTGCGTTACGGCACAATGCGAGAAAACGTGCTGTCGCTGACAGTCGTCTTGCCGAACGGCCAGGTCATCCGCACCGGCGGGCGGGCGCGTAAATCATCAGCAGGTTATGACCTAACGCGGCTGTTCGTCGGCTCCGAGGGGACGCTCGGCATCATCACGGAAGTGACGTTGCGACTCTACGGAATTCCCGAAACCATCTCGGCTGCACTTTGCTCCTTCGAAAGCGTCGAACAGGCAGTTGCGGCAGCCATTACGGTCGTGCAGCTCGGCATTCCAGTTGCGAGAATGGAATTAATGGACCGTGGCCTGATCGAGGCCGTCAACGCCTATTCCAATCTTTCCCTCAAGGTCGAGGACACGCTCGCCTTCGAGTTCCACGGCTCGCCTGCTGGCGTGAAGGAGCAGGTCGAGATGGTCGCTGCCATAGTGGAAGACAATGGCGGCAGGGATTTCGAATGGGCGAATGCGCCGCAAGATCGCAACCGCCTCTGGAAGGCGCGCCACAACGCGTTTTACGCCGTGGTCTCGCAGCGCCCGAACGCCAGGGGCTGGTCTTCCGATGTCTGCGTGCCGGTATCCGAGTTGAGCGGCTGCATCGTCAGGACCCGGGAATTGCTACGCGACTGCAGCGTGCCCGCCGCCATTCTCGGCCATGTCGGCGATGGCAACTATCATGTGGTCTTCGCCGTAGACCCTGCAAATCAAGCCGAACTCGACGAGGTGGCGGCAATCAACAAGAAGATGGTGCAGCACGCCATCTCGGTTGGCGGCACTTCCACCGGCGAGCATGGGGTTGGCACCGGCAAGATCGCTTATCTGCGGCAGGAACACGGCGACGCGGTGGACCTCATGGCCATCATCAAAAACGCCATAGATCCGGCCGGCATCATGAACCCGGGCAAGATCCTGCCGAGCCAAGACTTGCCCAGCCGCCGAGAAACGCTTTGACCGTGCGGGATTTCGCAGATGGATAATTACAAGACCCACAGCTCCCACTGGGGCGCCTTTTCCGGCAGCTACCGGAATGGCAAGCTCGATATCCGTCCGCATCCGGACGATCCACACCCCTCGCCCTTGCTCGCCAATCTGCCGGCAATCGCCGATAGCGCCGCGCGCATCCGGCGTCCGGCGGTCAGGCGCGGCTGGCTGGAGGGAAAACCGGGCAACGCGCAGATACGCGGGGCGGACGACTATGTGGAGGTCGATTGGCCGCAGGCGGCGGACCTCGTCGCGAAGGAACTTCAAAGGGTTTACGGCGATTACGGCCCACAGGCCGTGTTCGGCGGCTCCTACGGCTGGTCGAGCGCCGGACGTTTCCATCACGCGCAAAGTCAGGTCCACCGTTTTCTGAATACGCTTGGCGGATATGTGCGCTCCGTCAACACGTATAGTTCCGGCGCGGCGATGGTCATTATTCCGCATGTTCTCGGACCCTATGATCATTTCGACCGCAAGAGCGTTACCTGGGATGCAATCGAGCGCAGCAGCGAATTGATCGTCGCCTTCGGCGGCATGGCGATCAAGAATACGGACGTGCATGGCGGCGGCAACAGCGTGCATATCGTGCCACAGAAGCTGAATGGCGCACGTGCACGCGGCGCGCGATTCGTGCTGATCAGCCCGCTAAAAGACGATTTTCCGAAAGACCTCAATGCGGAGTGGCTGCCGGTCATACCCGGTACCGATGTCGCGCTGATGCTCGGACTTGCGCATGTTCTCGTCACCGAGGGCCTGCACGATCGGGCGTTTCTTGACCGCTATGCCGTCGGCTATCAGCGTTTCGAAGACTACCTGCTCGGCCGGACCGATGGTGTGGCGAAAAGCCCCGAATGGGCTTCCGGGCTCTGCGGCATCGGCACGGAAACTATTAGGGAACTCGCCCGCACCATGGCGCGCGCGAGAACATTGATCACTGTCAGCCATTCGCTTCAGCGCGCCGATTATGGTGAGCAACCCGTCTGGCTGGGGATCGTTCTTGCCACCATGCTCGGTCAGATTGGCCTCGACGGCGGCGGATATTCCTATTCCCTCGGCGCTTTGGGCAATGTCGGCAAGAACCTGCTGGCCGTTCCCCTGCCGACACTTAGCCAGTTCAAAAACCCGGTCGCGGATTTCATTCCGGTCGCGCGTATTGCCGACATGCTGCTCAATCCTGGTGGGGAATTTCACTATAACGGCCAGAGGATGCACTATCCCGATATCCGCTTGGTTTACTGGGCGGGTGGTAACCCGTTCCACCACCATCAGGATATCAACCGGCTACGGGCAGCGTTCAGACGGCCCGAGACCATCATCGTGCACGAAACCGCATGGACATCATCCGCGCGGCATGCCGATATCGTGCTGCCGGCGACGACAACTCTGGAGCGCGACGACATTGGCGCCGCCGACCGCGATCCTCTGATGATCGCGATGAAAAAGCTGATCGAACCGGTTGGTGAGGCGCGCGACGACTACGAAATCTTCTCCGAGATCGCGCGCCGGCTCGGCAAATTCGAAACCTTCACCGAAGGCCGCAGCAGCCGGGAATGGCTTGCCTTCCTCTATGAAACAACGCGTGGGGCGCTTGCCGCCGGTGGGCATGAGGCTCCCGATTTCGAAACGTTCTGGGAACGTGGAGAGATAGGTCTGCCGCTCAAGCCGGATGACGGAGGGCCTGCGCGTGCCTTCCGTGATGATCACCTAGCCTTCCCTCTGAAGACACCATCCGGTAAAATCGAAATCTTCTCCGAGACGATCGAGGGTTTCGGCTATGACGATTGCGGCGGCCATCCGCAATGGTATCCCGGCAGGACGAAACCGGAAGACGAAGCGCTCTATCCGCTGCATCTGGTCTGCAATCAGCCGCATCAGCGTCTGCACAGCCAGCTCGACTATGGCGCCTTCAGCCGCTCCACCAAGATTAAGGGCCGGGAACCCGTGCGCATCAACCCCGAAGATGCAGTCCGCCGGGGCATTGCCGATGGCGATATCATCAGGCTGTTCAACAGTCGTGGCAGCTGCCTCGCCGCAGCCGTCCTGAGCACGGATGTGCGCAACGGCGTGATGCAGCTGGCGACGGGTGCGTGGTTCGAACCGCATGACCGGCATGCAGAGCAAGCGATGTGCATTCACGGCAATCCGAACATCCTGACGCGCGACATCGGCACCTCGAAACTGGCGCAGGGATCGACCGGTCAGATTACCAGAGTGGAGGTGGAACGTTTTGCCGGTGAGGCGCCTCCGGTGCGGATTTTCGAAAAGATGACATTTGCAAAATAAGTGAGGGATGGGTGTTCCGGCACTACCTGAAAAATCGCACCGCCAACGTATTTCGGGCGTCGGAAAAGCTGATCCTACCACCTTCGGAAACCGCGGCAAAATAATCCATTAATTCGATAGAAAAAGAACAACTGGTCTTTCTCCTTCTGGCCACCCTGCTACGTTAGACATCAAGAACCGAATTTCGAAACAAGGGACCGCGTCATGACCGCACGATGTATCAGCAAGCACGGCCTGCGATCGAACGAGCCGTCAATGGCTGAAAGTAACGGCTAAGCCGTGACATCGGTCGGACCCTCCAAGAGGTAACGCAGGCACATTTTTCCCGATTTCAGGACATTGAAACCACCGGCAAGGCTGTCGTGTGAAGCCTTTCGTGTGCCCGCAAAAGACCAGCCAGAGCGGCGATAGTTCCTGAAATCACAAAGACAAGAAACAACGCGACCAATCAGGATTTCTTAATGACGATACGTTCTTCGCTTTTTTCCTTCTCCCGTCGGGGTCTGCTGACCACCACTCTCGCAGGGGCAATCGCGCTTCTGACGACGATGGCGCCTGCTCCGGTTGGGGCAGCAGATACCCCCCGCAATGGCGGCGACATCACCTTCCTCATCGATTCTCTCGGCGACACCTGGATCCCGAATAACAGCGCCATTTCCAGCTTTCAGGGCCATATCTGGGGCCATGTCGCCGACAAGCTGCTTTATGTCGATGCCGATGGTAAGGTCAGCCCCTGGCTTGCCGAGCGCTGGGAGCAGAACGACAATGCCACAGAATTCACGCTTCACCTCAAAAACGGCGTGACCTTCTCCGATGGCACACCGCTGGATGCAGCGGCGGTCGTCGCCAATCTCGACATCTGGTATGCCGGACGCAAGAGCGAAGGCATCAACCCGATCGGTCTTTTCCCCAAGACCTACGACCATGCTGAAGCGGTGGACGCATCCACGGTGAAGGTCTTCTTCAAGAAGCCGACGCTCGGCTTTATTCCGACGCTCGGTTACCACGGCTCGATCCTGATCTCGCCGAAGACCATCGCCCAGCCCGCCACCCAGCAGGCCGATCTCAGCAAGACTTCCGGCAGCGGCCCCTATGTGGTCGAATCCTGGAAGGAGGGAGATTACGTCAAGCTGGTCAAGCGCAAGGACTACAATTGGGGTCCTGCCGCCGTTGGCCACACCGGCCCAGCCTTCCTCGATTCCATCACCTATAAGCTGGTGTCGGAACCGTCGTTGCGTGTCGCCTCGGTCCAGTCCGGCCAGGCCGATGTCGCCTATAATGCTTCGCCGCAGGAGCTGAAGTCACTGCACGAAGAGGGCTTCACCGTCGCAACGCCGCGTTATCTCGGCTTCGTCAACGGCTGGGCGGTCAACACCAAGCTTCCGCCCTATGATGATGTGAAGGTTCGCCAGGCACTTCAGGCCGGTGTAAATCGTCAGGAAATCATCGACACCGTCTATACGCCGGACTGGAAGCTCGCCACGTCCTTCATCCAGAGCAACGTGCCGGGCGCGACCGACCACAGCGCACTTCTCGCTTACGATCCCGCCAAGGCCGAAAAGCTGCTCGACGAGGCGGGCTGGGTCAAGGGCGCCGATGGTATCCGGACCAAAGACGGCAAACCGCTGTCGCTGACAATCCACTCCAATCCCTATCTCGCGACATCCAAGTCGGTCGATGAACTCATCGCCCAGCAACTCGGCAAGCTCGGCTGGAAAGTCGCTATTCGCGCTTACGACGTCGTGACCTTTGGTGAAAAGGTCAAATTCGGCGGTGCGGCCATCCCGACCTATGAGGTGACGCGCAGCTTCATCGATGCAGGCACCGTCGCCAGCATTCTCACCAACGCCAACAATGGCGAGAACTGGTTCGCCCTTGACGACCGCGACGCGACGCTCAACGGATTGCGCGACAAGATCGCCGGCGCCGGCTCTGTCGACGAGCGCAGCCCGCTTCTCGATGAGCTGCAGAAATATGTCCTTGAGCAGGGCTATTTCATTCCGCGAACGCAGATCGTGCAGCGGATCTACGTGCAGTCCCCGAAGCTGAAGGGCGAAGTGTATAACGGCGTGGCTTATGCCAGCTACTATACCGCCTCCATCAGCGACTGATGCGCACAACAGGGCAACGTTGAAGGAGGTCACCGGCATGAGCAATGCCTACCTAACCTACGCCGCAAAGCGGCTTGGCCAGGCGGTCGTCGTCATACTGCTGGCCTATGTCTTCACCTTCGTGGTCGTCAGCATCCTGCCTGGCGACCCGATCACCAGCGTGCTCAGGAACCCGCAAAACGGGTTCACCGAGCAGGAGATCGCGGAAATCATCGCCGCGCAGGGCCTCGACAGACCGGTTCTCGTGCAGCTGTGGTCGTCCCTGTCGGGGTTTCTGACTGGTGATCTGGGCATGTCGATGCGCTCCAACCGGCCGGTGGCGACCCTCATCGCTGAAGTGCTGCCATCGACACTGATCCTTGCATCCACGGGACTTGCCGTCGCCTTGATTCTCGCAATGGCCGTTGCTTACGGAACCCAGGTGGTACCAAAGCGCTACGGCCAGGGATTGCTACGAGCTTTCCCATCGCTGTTTCTCTCGACACCTAATTTTGTGATTGGCCTGATACTGATCCATCTCTTCGGCTTTCAGCTGCGCCTCTTCCGCGTTATCGAACCAGATAGCTTCTGGGCAACGGTGTTTGCCGCAATCACAATCGGAATTCCTTTCTCTGCGCAAATCGCCGAGGTACTTATAGCGAACCTCGACAGGGAGGCAGAACAGGAATACGCGGCCGTCGCCCGCAGCCGCGGCATCGGACAGGCGCGGCTGTTTGCACAGCATCTGCTCAAGCCTGCTTCGTTGCCCGTCGTCACCGTGATCGCCATCACCGTCGGTGAACTGCTTGGCAATTCACTGATCACCGAGTCTGTCTTTGGGCGAACCGGTCTCGGCAGCCTGGTGCAGCGCTCCGTGAGCACGCAGGACCTGCCCGTCCTGCAAGCGATCGTTTCGCTGGGAGCCGTGGTGTTCGTGCTCGTCAACCTGATTGCCGATCTTCTTTATCCCCTGCTCGATCCACGCGTGCAAATTCTCGGCGCGCGAAAGCCTCGCTTGGCCATTACAGAGGATTCCTCCACCACCACCAAGGCGGTGACACCATGACTTTCGCCTCGAACGCCTCCCTGCCGGGTGCGACCCCTGCAAACAGGCTGACAGGCCTGCGGATACCGCTGACCGTCGCCTTGTCCTTCGCCATTATCGCGCTCGTCGTCGCCTGGTCACTGGCGCCCGGCCTTTTTACCAGTCACAGCCCGGTCGTCGGGGTGCCGACGGACAAATTGCTCGGCCCAAGTCTTGCGCATTGGTTCGGCACCGACCACCTCGGCCGCGATGTCTACGCACGCGTCGTTTATGGCACGTCCTCTTCCGTCTCCAGCGCACTCGTCGCGGTCGTCATCGGCGTTTTCGCCGGCGGTCTCATCGGGCTTCTTGCGGGCTTTCTCGGCGGCTGGGTCGATATCACACTTGCCCGGCTGGTCGATGTGCTCTTGGCAATTCCAAAGTTTCTGCTGGCGGTGATCGTGGTCACCGCCATCGGTTTCGAGACCATCAATGCCGCCATCGCCACCGGCGTCTCCGCCGTAGCGGTCTTTGCCCGCGTCACGCGTGCGGAGGTCATCAAGACCAGACAGGCGACATTCGTGGAGGCTTCGTACCTGCTCGGCGGCTCGCGCTGGTTCATCCTTCTGCGCCACGTTCTGCCCAACGCGTCACGCTCGGTGCTGCCGCTTGCCGTGTTGCAGTTCGGCGAGTCGATCCTCGTGATCGCAAGCCTTGCCTTTCTCGGATACGGCGACCCGCCGCCCGCCTCGGACTGGGGCCTGCTGATCTCGATCGGCAAGGATTACCTCAAATGGCCGTGGCTCGTATACGCCCCCGCCTTCGTCACAATCGCGACCGTCCTCTCTGTAAACAGGATCAGCCGATGGCTACGCAAGACAGACTGACCACCACTATCGCCCGCCCCGTTACCTTTGCGGCCAGACCGCAGCCGCAGCAGGCTCCTGTCCCGCTTCTCCGGGTCAACGATCTTTCGGTTGCCTATGGAGGCCAGGAGGTCGTCAGCAATGTCGGTTTCGAACTCGGCCGTGGCAAGAGCCTTGCCCTCATTGGCGAGTCCGGTTCCGGCAAATCGACAATCGCCCGCGCGGTCCTTCGGCTTTTGCCAAGCGGGGGACATGCCACCGGCCACGTCACCTTTGGTGATCAGGAGATATTGGGACTGCCAGAGCGCAACTTCCGACCGCTGCGGGGACGCGCCATCGGCTTTGTCCCGCAGGATCCAGGCAATTCGCTCAATCCGGTGCGGACAATCGGCGCGCAGGCCATGGAGGCGGCCGCACTTCTCGACGAGCCTGACAAGGCGATCCGCAAGGCCCTCATTCTCGAGACCTTCGCGCAGGTGGGATTGGAAAACCCGGGTGTTGTCTACGAGTCCTACCCGCACCAATTATCCGGCGGCATGTTGCAGCGGGTGCTCATAGGCCTTGCGGTTCTGCCGCGCCCGTCACTTCTGGTCGCAGACGAGCCAACGTCTGCGCTCGATGTGACGATCCAGAAGCGGATCCTCGATCTGCTCTCGCGGTTGCAGCACGAGCTGGATATCAGCATGCTCCTCATCACACACGATCTGGCGATCGCCGCCGAACGGGCGGATTCGCTGGTAGTCCTGAAGGGTGGCAAGGTTCAGGAAGCCGGAAGCACCGCATCGGTGTTTTCCGCACCGGCCTCTGCCTATGCAAGGAAGCTGCATGCGGACGTGCCGGCACTCAATCCGGATCGCTACGCCCGGCTGCGCGATCCGGGTTTCCGTCTGCTGAAGGCAGAGTCCACGACGACGCCAAAGATCGCGGTCAATGCCGTCACCAAGAATTTCAGGGTCGGCGACAGGGTGCTGACGGCGGTCAACAACGTCTCCTTCAACGTGCCTGCAGGTACCACCCATGCGCTGGTTGGTGAGTCCGGCTCTGGCAAGACGACAACCATTCGGCTGCTGCTTGGCCTGGAGGAACCCGACACCGGCACGATATCGGTAGCCGGCGAAGAATTGACCGGCCGCTCCCGTACGTCGCTGCGTGCAACCTGGCGCCATCTTCAGTTCGTCTACCAGAACCCGTTTACCTCGCTTGATCCCACCTGGAGTGTCGAACAGCTGGTGCGCGAGCCGCTTGATCGTTTCAAGATCGGAACCCGTGCGGAACGGCTCGAAACTGTTCGTGAGGCTTTGGCCAATGTGGGCTTGAGCGAACACCTTCTCAACTGCAAGCCGACGGCCCTTTCGGGTGGCCAGCGCCAGCGCGTTGCCATTGCAAGGGCGCTGGTTCTCCGACCGGATGTGATCGTGCTCGACGAGCCGACCTCCGCACTTGATGTCAGCGTCCAGGCAGACATCGTCGATGTGCTGCTCTCGCTGCAGGCGAAGCTCGGCCTGACCTATGTTTTCGTCTCCCATGATCTGGCACTGGTACGCCAGCTCGCCCACACCGTTTCGGTGATGCAGCGCGGGCGTATCGTCGAACATGGAACGGTCGTCGATATCTTCGACAATCCGCAGCACCCCTATACCGCGTCGCTGCTGGAATCGATCCCATCCGGTGCCGCAACCATCGCCCGTGCGCCACAGCCGCTGCCCCGGCGGGTTCACGATAAGGAAAAGATCGCATGACCATCGCTGCACCCATCGATACTGCGTCCACGTCCTTCCGCCCCAAACAGCGGCTCGGCTTCAATACCCGCGTATCTTTCAGCGACGATGCCGGGCCGGCGCAGGGGCTGCGTGAGGGTATCAAACTGTTCAAGGCTGCCGAACAACTGGGCTACCAGTCCGGCTGGGCCTATCAGCGGCATTTCGATCACTATCTGTCCTCACCGCTTCCGTTCTTCGCCGCTGCCGGCCAGCATACCCGGCATATTACGCTCGGTTCTGCGGTCATCCCCATGCGCTATCAGGATCCGATCCTGCTTGCCGAGGCGGCCGGCACGACCGACCTTTTGATTGATGGGCGACTGGAACTTGCCATTTCGACCGGCGCAAACGCCGCCTTTGACGCGGTATTCGGCACGGTCGACACCGATGCCCGCACAGAGGCCAGACGTCGTCAGGCCCGCTTCCTCTCGGCAATCGCTGGCGATGTCCTGCACCGTGTCGAAGGCGGCCAATCCAACCCGGAGGGCACGGCACTGCGTGTCACGCCGCATAGCCCGACACTGCGTTCGCGCATCCGGCAGGGTGCAGCAAGCATTGCTTCGGCTGTGCAGGCGGCGGAACTCGGCATCGGCCTTATCTCGGGAACCGTCCAGCACGATCAGGCAGAAGGCGAGAGCTTCGGGGAATATCAGGCCCGCCTCATCGAGGCCTTCCGTTTCACATGGCGCAAGACATGGACAACGGAACCGCCTCCGGTCGCCGTCGCCGCCTCCATCCTGGTTGGCACCACGGCCGAGCTTCGCGAAAAATACGCCGCCTATGATCTGGAGCGGCGTACCAAGGGTATTGCCGCGTCTCGCCCCAAAGGCGCTCTCGAACAGGCAGCCCAGCCAGCGGGGTTTCAAATTTCGCCCGTTTTCCAGGGCACGCCCGATCAGGTGCTGGCATCGGTATTCAACGATCCGGGCCTTGCAGCAGCCGATGAGGTCGTGCTGTTTTTGCCGCCTGCCTTCGGTCTCGCCGAAAACATACAACTGCTGACCGATCTGGCGGACACGGTGGCTCCGAGCCTGGGCTGGTCGCCCACCTTTTAACCGTTAGGGCACCGAGCGATTGCCACTTCGTGGCAGCGACTTGAAGACGGAAACGCGGCGGCGGTTGCTGGTCCTATATCGAAGGCCGTCACAGGGAATATTTTCTACATATTCGATAGAAAAAGAAAGACCTGTCTTCCTCGTTCCTGCGCCGCGCCCTAACATGCTTGCATTGAACCTGAAGGAGCGCCCATGTCCGCGGAATTTATCAGCGTAAGCTTTCCCAATGCATCGAACGATCTAAACCCCGTTCCAGACGCACCTGTGGATCCTGTTTTTCTGGAGCGCTATGCCCGCGCCCTTGATGATTACGGTTTCAACTATACGCTGATCCCTTACTCCTCATCGTCTTTCGATCCTTTCACGCTGGGCGCCACGGTGCTCGCGCACACGAAAAACATCAAGATCATCGTCGCCCTGCGGCCGAACACGGTTTATCCCACAGTTGCGGCCAAGTCGCTCGCGACGCTCGATCAGTTGAGTGGTGGACGTGTCGTGGTGCACTTCATTGCCGGCGGCAGCGATGAAGAACAGGCGCGTGAAGGCGACTTCCTCAACAAGGAAGAACGCTATGAGCGCCAGGAGGAATATATCCGCATCCTGCGCCTGGCCTGGACCTCGAAAGAGCCCTTCGACTTCGACGGAAAATATTACCAGTTCAAGCAATTCCGCAGCGCGGTGCGGCCCACAAACGGGCTTATTCCGATTTCGCTCGGCGGCTCCTCGGACGCCGCCTATCGCATCGGTGGTTCGCTCTGCGATATCTTCGGCCTGTGGGGAGAGCCGCTTGCCGAAACCAAACAGCAGATCGAGCGGGTCTATGCGGAAGCCGCAAAGGCGGGCCGCACGGATCGCCCCCGGATCTGGGTCACATTCCGGCCGATCGTCGCCGAGACGGACGAGCTTGCCTGGGAAAAGGCTCACAGAACTCTGGATCGGCTGAACGAGAACCGCCAGAAAGGTGTAACACGCGCACCGCTCAACGCGCCGCGCCCGGCCAATGTCGGTTCGCAACGGCTTCTGGAAATCGCCGCACGCGGCGATGTGCATGATCGCGCCCTCTGGTATCCGACGGTCACCGCCACCAATGCCAGCGGCGCCACCACTGCGCTGGTCGGTTCGCCACGCACCATTGCGGATTCCATCCTCGACTACATCGATCTTGGCGCTGACCTGATCTCGATCCGCGGCTACGACAATTACAACGACGCGGTGGATTATGGCCGCTACATCCTGCCGCTTGTCCGCGAAGGCATTCGCGAACGGGAAGATGCGAAGAAAAAGACCGCTGCATAATGCCGCGATCCGGCCCGGTCGCCTGACCGGGCATTTTTTTGAAGTGCAGACGGAGCCAATCGCCCCTGATGGGGAAATGGTATTCCCCACAGCCAGAGAGCCTCGACCACGCATGTCTCATGACCCAACTGTCCTAGACGCAACCGCTCGCATCCTTGAACAGGCCGCACCGGATGCGGACCAGACTGGCCAGTTTCCCTGGACGGGTATCCGTGCCGTTCACGAAAGCGGCCTCCTCGAAAGCACGGTTGCGACACGTTATGGCGGCCAAGGAGCGACGCTTGCCGATACCGCCCACATTCTCGCGGCACTTGGCCGGGGCGATCCTTCCGTGGCGCTGATCAGCGCCATGACGATCTTTACCCATCTCGCCCAGGCCGCGAAAAACCACTGGCCCGAAGATCTCTACCGGCGGCTTCTGATGGACGCCAAACAACGGCCGTTGCTGCTCAATGCCGCGCGTGTCGAGCCGGAGCTGGGGTCGCCGGCGCGCGGTGGCCTGCCCGCGACGCTCGCCCGCCGGACAAACAATGGCTGGTCTATCACGGGCCGAAAACGCTTCGTGACGGGCGCATATGGTCTCACGCATTTCCTTGTCTGGGCGCATACTGACGAAACGCCGGCGCGGGTGGGAACATTCGTGGTGCCGAACGGGTTGCCGGGCATCAAGGTCATCGAGAACTGGCAGAGCCTCGGCATGCGCGCTACGGGATCGCACGATGTCGAATATGCCAATGTCGAAATCCCGGCGGAAAACGTCATCGACCTCGTCGATCCATCGGTCGCCCAGCAGGACAACCGGGCGCATGCGGCACTCACGCTGGCTTTGACAGCGCTTTACCTCGGCGTAGCAGAAGCCGCTCAGGCCAAGTTCATCCGCTTCGCGCATGAGCGTGTGCCGGCCAATCTCGGCCATCCCATCGCCCGCACGGAACGTTTCATAACGCTTTCAGGCGAAATCGATCTTCTGGTCTCCGGCGCCCGCCAGATCATTTTCGGCACGCTCGAAAACAACAATGGCGATGCGGAAGGATTCATCAGGGCAAGGCTGCTTGCCGGCCGGCAGCTGCGTGATGCCGTCGAGATCGCAGTGCGCGGCATCGGCAATCCAGGTCTTGGTAGCGAACTGGGCCTCGAACGACATTTCCGCGACATCCAGACGGTGCTCGTCCATGCGCCGCAGGAGGATACGTCGATTGCGATTTTGGGCCGCTCCGCCTTTGGCCGCTGGAGCCGCGAGGAGACTGCGGCCGCCCAACCTTCGGCAGGACTGCAAATCCTGAAATCCGCCTGACTATCGTCCCAGCGCCCGGGCACCACTAACCGTGGGCAAGTTTTCGCGCCGGGCCGAAAACCACAAAGCTCAGAGCGGCGAGCAACCAGACACTGATGCCAGCATAAAGCATGACCAGACCGAAACCGTCCGCGAGTGCCTGATGGACGAGTGCATCCGAAACACGCTCCACCGACGATCCCGCGGTTCCCGCCGCGATCTTCTCCGCGAGCGAACGCAGGGCGGGCAAATCCGCGCCGGACGGCAGGTTGGCCCTAAGCGACGACCAGACGCCCTCAACCAGAATGAAGCCCATGATCGGGATGTTGATGGCAAGCGAGATCATTCGCGCGCTCATGTCGATGCCGGAGGCCATGCCGGAACGGGCAGCGGGAACGGCACCGGTTGTCGTATTGGTGACCGGCGTGTTGGTGAGGCCAAGCCCGACACCGGACAGGATGCAGCCGGGCAGCATGGTGAGCCAGCTCGCATCTGCGACACTGCTGCCAAGTTTCATCAGCATGAAACCGAGACCGATGGTGAACAGCCCGGCCGGGACGACAAGACGGGGTTGATAACGCAGCGACAGACGCTCGGCCAACGGCGGTACGACCAGCGCTGGCAGCGTATAGGCAAGCAGACCGAGACCGGCGGTGACGCTGTCATAACCAAGGCCCGCCTGAAACCAGATCGGCAGATAGATCATGAACGGCCAGAAGCTGATGTTCATCGCCGCCGAGCCGATAATCGCGCCGGAAAATGGCCGGATGCGAAATACGGAGAAATCGAACATCGGCCTTGGAGTGAGCTTTTCGACGATCACGAAGGCGATAAAACTCGCGACTGATAGACCAAGGATCAGAAGTGCCTTTGAACTGGCAAAGCCGAGTTCCGGTCCTTGGGTGATGAAAAACGCAAGGCAGAACACGGCAACCGAAAGTGTGGCGATACCGGCAAGATCAAGACGGGTCGCATCCGGATCACGCGATTCTTCCACACCGCTTGCGGCAAGGAACAGTGTCAGGATGCCGAGGGCCACGTGAACGAGGAATACCCACTCCCAGCTCCACAGCGCAACGATGGCTCCGCCGATGATCGGCCCGAAACCCAGCCCGACGCCGGAGACAATACCCCACCAGCCGAAAGCCATTCCACGCTCGCGGGCCGTGCGGAACTGATGTGACAGAATGGCGATCTGGCATACCAGCATCGCTCCACCGCTTAGTCCCTGAAGGAAGCGTGCGCCGATCAGCACCGCCACGCTTTCAGTCATGCCGCAGGCGAGGGAGGAAATGGCGAAAGCGACGATGGTCGCGATGAAGACGCGTTTGCGACCGAAGCGGTCGGCCAACGCGCCGGTTGCCATCAGCACCATCGTCACGCCGATCGTATAGGCGTTCATGATCCACTGCAGCTGCCGGAAATCCGCGTGCAGCACCTGCTCGAGCGTCGGCAGGATCGCCGGCACGCTGGAGATTTCCAGCCCGAACATCAGAGCGGAGAGACAGACGGCAGCGAGCGCAATGGTACTTCTACTCCGGGTTGGGGCGGTAACGGCAAGGGTCATTCTTCAGCCTTTCGTGGTTCGGACTGAAGCATCAGAAGACATGCACGCTTCGATCCGTGTTTTGCAGAGTCCAAGGCAAATTAGTGAAAGCTTGACCATAACTGAATTGGATGCTTGGATATTTCAGAGACAACAAATTTGGATGATTAAAGTGACCACTCTGGATGTGGATGCCGTTCAGGCTTTCGTCACCATCGCCGATCTGCAGAGCTTCACCCGCGCTGCCGAAACGCTCGGAACCACGCAGGGTGCCATCAGCGTCAAGCTCAAGCGACTGGAAGACCGGCTCGGCCAGCGGCTTCTTGAGCGGACGCCGCGTTCGGTGCGGCTTTCCGCGCAAGGCGCCGTGTTTCTAACACCAGCCCGCGAATTCCTTGCCGCGCACGATCGCGCCATGGCAGGGCTTTTTTCCACGCGCCGACGCTTTGGCCTTGGCATCGCCGCCCATGTTGCCGGGCCGGAAGTGCCAACGCTGCTGGCGCGGCTCAACGCGCACGATCCGGGACTGACGATAGAAGTGCGGATGGACAATTCCCGCACGTTGCTGGATGCCTTCGACCGCGGCGAGATCGATGCTGCAATCATCCGGCGCGAGGATGACAGGCGTGATGGCGAAGTGCTCGGGCCAGAGCATTTCGGCTGGTTCGCAGCCCCGCAATTCGAGCATCGTCAGGGCGAGCCGCTGCGACTGGCAGCGCTTTCGCCCGCCTGCGGTGTACGTGACATCGCCGCTCGTGCTCTTGATTCCGCCGCCATCGCGTGGACGGAAGTCTTTCTTGGCGGCACCTCATCGATGGTGACCGCGGCCGTTTCGGCAGGTCTCGCCATTTCGGCATTCTCCTGCCGCCTGGCGCCACCCGGTACAATCGAGGTCAGCCAGCGTTTCAGCCTCCCGCCGCTGCCTTCCACCGAGATCGTGATGTTCTCGACCCTTACCGACAGCAGATCCCGTGAGGCGCTGCGCACACTGGCCGCCGCTTTCCGGGAGCATCGGCCGTGACTGTGAGCGACACCCAGTGGGTGCACAGGTCCTTGACTGGTCGCGCGCCCAGGTCGCACTGATGCGCCCAAGCCGGAGTACACGGGCGCTGGAAGCCATCATCCGCGATCTCATCGAGACCCGCGACGGCGCGACATATTTCGCCGAGCGCGTATGGGGCATTTCCCTCCGCTACGAGCTAGGCGGCAACGATCCGCTGGTGGGCTGAAGCGTTCCGGACTTCGCACTGGCGGACGGGAGGAGCAACGGCGAACTTCTGAGAGAGGGCAAAGGTCTGCTTTTGAATTTTAGCGTGGACGCATCGCTTGAAGCGCTGGCAGGCCGCTGGAACGGCCGGATTTCCTATGTCGCCGGCAATGCCATCGATCAATTGGGCTTGAGCACAGTCCTGGTGCGCCCCGATGGTATCGTCGCCTGGGCCACGGAGTCTGCTCCGGACAAGGAGAAATTCGCAAGGGCAGCAGCCCGTTGGTTCGGAGAGATTTAACGGGTATGTGAGGTGGCCGATCCGGTTGCCACGCCATTTCTTCGGCAGATATGCCAGCCCCCGGCAATCTAGAGATTGTTTCATTGCCTTCCTGCGTCAGCCGTACCGATGTATCGTTCCTTCCTATCAATGCAATGGAGTCATCATGTCCCTTCCCCAGAAAATCGGCTTTATCGGAACCGGCGCTATCACCGATGCGATGGTGCGGGGGCTCCTCAGCACGCCTGCGGCCGTGCCGCATATCATGGTGTCCCAACGCAGCGCGGATATCTCGGCCAGGCTTGCCGCCGATTTCCCGCAGGTGATCGTCTCCAGCGACAATCAGGCGATTGTCGACGGCTGCGATACCGTCGTTCTGGCCATCCGCCCGCAGATCGCCGAGGACGTCATCCGGCCGCTGCGGTTTCGCGAGGGGCAGAAAGTCATAAGCGTCGTTGCCGCAACCGGTCGACATGCACTGCTTGACTGGATCGGCGCGGATGTGCGCCTGACCCAGGCGATCCCGCTGCCTTTTGTCGCCCGCCGCAAAGGCGTCACGGCCGTTTACCCCTCCGATGCGGATACCGCCGCGATCTTCAACGTGCTCGGAAATGCGGTGGAATGTGAAACAAAGGCGGAATACGACCTTCTCGCCGCCGCAAGCGCCCTGATGGCAACCTATTTCGGCATTCTGCAACAGACGACGGAGTGGTTGGCGGAAAACGGCCTGCCGGAAGAAAAGGGCCGCGCCTATCTTGCACCCCTCTTCGCCGGCCTCTCCGAAGTGGCGCTGCTTGCCGGCAAGGACACGGACTTTACCGATCTCAGCCGCGAATTCGCCACCAAGGGTGGCCTGAACGAGCAGGTTCTTCAGGACTTTGACGGCAATGGCGGTTCGAGCGCATTGAAGCGGGCATTGAGCCGCGTGCTGGAACGGATTACGCAGTAGACAGTGCGCGCCGACAATCGATCCGAACTGAAAGAACGATGCAATGACCTTTACTATCCATATGATCGATGTATTCGGCTCCGGCCCGCTTTCTGGCAATCCGCTGGCGGTCGTCACGGGTGCAGACACCTTGACCACGGATGACATGCAGCGATTGACGCGGTGGTTCAATCTGTCCGAAACCACGTTTCTGCTGCCGCCCACCCACCCCCAGGCTGATTACCGTGTCCGGATATTCTCACTGGACCGGGAGATGCCTTTTGCCGGACACCCTACGCTCGGCACTTGCCATGCCTGGCTTTCCGAAAACGGCCTGCCCAAAAGCGAAACGGGCATCGTTCAGGAATGCGGTGCCGGTCTGGTGACGATCCGGCACGCGCATGGTCGACTTTCCTTTGCCGCTCCGCCCCTTATCCGTTCAGGCGCGCCGACACCCGCAGAGCTGGAAGAGGCCCGGCTGCTGCTGGGAATAGAGACACGCGACATCGTTGATGCCGCATGGATCGACAATGGCCCCGGCTGGTTGGGGATCAGGCTGGCATCGGCTGAGAAGGTGCTTGCCCTTGAGCCGGTCCGCAGCTGGCCCGGCCGCATTGACATTGGCGTCGTTGGTCCGCACGCAAATGGCGGCGAAGCCGCCTTCGAGGTTCGCGCCTTCTTCAGCGATCATCTGGGCGCCATCGCCGAGGATCCGGTCACCGGAAGCCTCAACGCCTCGCTGGCGCAATGGCTGTTTGCGACAGGCGTGGTCGCGGAAGACTATGTCGCCGCCCAGGGCACACGTCTTGGCCGTCAAGGCCGCATTTACCTGACCCGCGATGATACCGGCCAGATATGGGTCGGCGGCGAGACACGCACGCAAGTCGAAGGCCGGCTGCACGGCCTTTGAAAAGACAGATAATGACGAGGTGACTTGATGAATAGCAGTGTTTACCGCCCGATTTCGCAACGCGTATTGGCGGATGATTGGGGACGACTGACCAAATATGAGTATGAACTTCAGCTAAGGGACGGAAGCTGGCAACGGCAGACCCGGGAGGCGTATGATCGCGGCAACGGAGCGACATGCCTGTTGTACAACCCCGCAAACGACCATGTTTTGCTCACCCGCCAGTTCCGTTTGCCGGTTCTCTTGAACGGCGGCCTCGAGTCGCTGATCGAGACACCGGCGGGGCTGCTGGAAGGCGCTGAACCGGCAGCGCGCATGCGTGCGGAACTGATGGAGGAGACCGGTTATGAGGTTTCCGAACTCACCCATCTGTTCGATATCTATATGAGCCCCGGATCGGTCACCGAATACCTCGCCTTTTTCTACGGCGAATATGCCGAGAACCATAAAGTGGGCACAGGCGGCGGCTCCGCGGACGAGGGAGAAGACATAGATGTGCTGGAAATCGCTCTGCCAGACGCTATGCAGATGATCAGCCGCGGCGATATTCGCGACGCCAAGACCATCATTCTGCTGCAGCACCTCACCATCCGGCTTTTGCAGGAAAAGCACGGAACACGCTGATCTCGACCGCAATATCTACCAATGCGGAAGCGATGCTGATTACGGCCAGACTACAGGATCAACAGGACGAATTTGCCTGACGTAGACTGGCCGAAACCCATCACTTGCGTTGGGCAACAAAGATCAAAGACTTACGATTTGGGCTTCACCTGCCATCCTCAAAACGGAATGCGGGAAAGCCCTTGATGCCGGACGGAATGACCCAAACGCCACCGGAAAGAGGTACCTCGCTCAGCCTGTCTTGCGTCATGTTATGGCGGTGCGATGTCACGAAAAGCGAGCCGAAATCCGGCCCGCCAAAGCAGGGCATCGTTGGATGCGGAACAGGCATCCTTACCGTCCCGATCTGTTGACTGCCGTCTTCCGAGAAAATGTTCAAAACGCCGGCAGAGACACCCGCGCTCCAATATCGGCCGCTTATGTCAAGACATCCACCATCGGGCCTTCCGGTCTCTTCCTGCATTTGTGCGACGAGCACACCTTCATCAAATACACCGTTGGTTTTGTCGAAATTCCGCCTGCGTATCCATTTCTGCACGGAATCGCTTTGCCACATGACGGAACCGTCCTGCGAAAAAGCGAGGCCGTTGGGACATGTCAGTCCGGTCTGGATACGTTCGGCCCCATTATTCGTAATACGCCAGAGCTCTCCATGGGGCTGCATCTGCGAGAGCGGTACATTGTGCATGGTACCAACCCAGAAAGCTCCATCCGGACCGACACGTCCGTCATTCAGCCGGCAGGCGATGCCTTCAGGTGCGGGAATGGAATGAAGTGTGCGCCGCGCGCCGCTTTCCGGATTGAGGATGAGTATATCCATTCCGCAAGCGGCAATCAGATCACCGCTCTGACAGAGCCCAAGACTGGAGACGGTTTCCGGGAACGTCCATTCACGATACTGGACGCCGCCCAGCCCAGCTGAACGTAGCTTCTTGCCAAGAATGTCACACCAGAACAGGACCTGACGTCTTTCGTCCCACACCGGGCTTTCCGCAAGAATGCTGATTTGGTCGCACAGGAGTCCTGCCTGATCGATCGCAGGCGCGTTGTCGAAATTTGCTGTTGTCATTTTCTGTCTGAACCGTTGAATTGCGCAGCGTGGCGTTATTCGAAATATTCCTGATGTGCTTCGAAGATCTGCGACAGAATGCCGAGGACGCGGCGGAGATGCTGGCGCAGATAATCCACCGCGCTCTCCTCCTCACGCGCCTTTATTGCATTGTAGACGGCCTCATGCTCCGTCAGCAGTCTGGCCATGTGTGCTTCGTCGGTAATCGCCAGCGCTCGCAGGCGGTCTAGCCCAGCCTTTTCCCGGATCAACAGGGTCTCCAGCCTTTCGAGGCCGGTTGCGGCGGCAAGGGCGCTGTGGAACTGGTCGTCATGGATACGGAAGGCCTTTTTGTCGCCAAGCTCCATCGCCACACGCTGGCCTTCCAGCGCATGCAGGATTTCCTGGTCCGCTTCGGCCGGGATGCCGGTCTGGCAGAGCCTGCGGGCAGCGGCAACCTCCAGCGCCTCACGAATGAACTGCGCGCTGCGGATATTTTTGTCCGACAGTCTCGAGACATAGGTCCCGCGGCTCGGCAGGGTGACGATCAAACCGTCATCTCGCAGCCGGCTCAACGCCTCGCGCACCGGGGTGCGGCTGGAGTTGAAGGACTGGCCAATCTCGTTTTCCGACACGGCCTGGCCCGGAAACAGCTCCCTCGAAAGGATGGCAGATTTCAGCGCCGAATAGATCTGGTCCACAACCGGTCGGTTGAAATCCAGTCGTTCCATCATCGGCACCGTGCCGCCTGTCATCGGGATCTTTGGCATACGCTCTCCAAATGTCTTTCTCTATAACCGGTATACCGGAACACTGGTGTGTTGACAACCGGCATACCGGTATGCAATTGAATGGCCATGGGAAGGAGGCTCCCGAATGCAAAATATCAAGACCTGCGTCATCGTTGGTGCCGGAATGGTAGCGAAGACGCATGTGCTTGCCTGTGCGGCAAGCCCTGAAAAAATCCGCCTGAAAGCGATTGTTGACGGTGGCTCCGGCCGCGCGAAAGCGCTGGCTGCCGAAGCGGCAAAACACACCGGTCACCACGTTGCCGTATACGCGTCAATCGAGGAAGCCGCGCGTGACGGCGATGTCGATTTCGCCATCATCGCAACGCCGCCCAATGCCCGCGCCGATATCGTCGGTCCGCTTGCAAAAGCCGGCAAACACATTCTTCTCGAAAAGCCTGTCGCCCGCAACACGCGGGAAGCGGCCGATCTGGTAGCGCTCTGCCGCGATGCGGGTGTAACGCTCGGTATCATTTTCCAGCACCGCATGCGCGCCGCATCGCAAAAGGCGCGCGAACTGGTCGCATCCGGCACGCTCGGCGAACTAGGCCTTTGCGAGATTTCGGTGCCGTGGTGGCGTACCCAGGCCTATTATGATGAGCCGGGACGCGGCACGCTTGCGCGTGACGGCGGCGGCGTTCTGATATCGCAGGCAATCCACACGATCGATCTGGCCCTGAGCCTTGCAGGCCCCGTGGCCCGCGTGCAGGCCATGGCGGCAACGACGCGTTTTCACAAGATGGAAACCGAGGATTACGTATCGGCCGGCCTTCGTTTCAAAAACGGGGCCGTCGGCTCGCTCGTCGCGAGCACCGCAAGCTTTCCCGGTGCGCCTGAATCCATTCTTCTCCATTTCGACAAGGCAAGCCTGCGGCTCGCATCCGGCCTGCTGCATGTAGACTGGCGCGACGGCCGCCAGGAAACCTTCGGTGGTGCCGCTTCCGGCACCGGCGGCGGCGCCGATCCCATGGCTTTCACGCATGAATGGCATCAGGGCGTTTTCGACGATTTCGTCGACGCCATTTCTTCAGGGCGCCCGCCGGTCGTCACCGGTGAAGCAGCTCTTTTGTCTCACAGACTGATCGACGCGATCATCAACTCAGCCGAAACCGGCAAGGAAGTGGAACTGCAGGATGAGTAAACCAATCAAGTTCGTGGCTCTCGGCATAGAGCACAGGCACATTTTCGGCATGGCGCAGAACATGCTGGATGCCGGTGCGCAATTCGCGGGCTGGTGGACGGAAGGCGAGCCGGACGTGGTCGAAGGTTTCGTAAAGCGCTTCCCGGACGTGCCGCGTGCTGCCTCCAAGGAGGATTTGCTGGCTGACCAAACCATCGATCTCGTCATCATTGCCGACATTCCGTCCAAGCGTGCCGATCTTGCCATCGCTGCCATGGAAGCGGGCAAGGACGTCATGTCCGACAAGCCGGGCTGCACCACGTTCGACCAGCTTGCGCGCCTGCGCCAGACCGTTGCCAAGACCAAAAGAATCTGGACCGTCGATTTTTCCGAGCGCTTCGAAGTCCCGAGCGTCACGAAAGCCGCCGAGCTGGTTGCACAGGGTGCCATCGGCCGCGTCATCCAGACGGTTGGCCTTGGTCCGCACCGCCTGAACCGACAAATTCGCCCGACATGGTTCTTCGAACGCGAGGCCTATGGCGGCATTCTCACCGATATTGCCAGCCACCAGATCGACCAGTTCATGTTCTTTACCGGCTCCACCAAAGTTGAGATCGTATCTGCCACCGTTGCCAATTACGCCAACCCGGGCGATCCGGGCCTGCAGGATTTCGGCGAAGTCGTGCTGCGCGGCGACAAGGGCCATGGGTATATCCGCGTCGACTGGTACACACCCGATGCACTGCCGACATGGGGTGATGGCCGCCTGACGATCCTCGGTACCGAAGGTTACATCGAACTGCGCAAATACGTCGATGTCGGCAACACCGAGGGCACAGACCGTCTGATCCTCGTCAATGGCGACCGTTGCGAATATATCGACGCATCCGGTGCCGGCCTGCCCTACTTCGCCCGTGTATGCGACGATATCCGCAACCGCACGGAAACTGCCATGACGCAGGAACACGTCTTCAAGGTTTGTGACCTCTCGCTTCAGGCGCAGGCCAAGGCTGAAGGAACCGCAGCATGATCGGCGTCGCCATTATCGGCGCCGGTATCGGCGCACAGCATCTGAGCGGTTATCTGGCGCTGCCGGAGCGTTTCACCGTCAAGGCGATCTGCGATCTTGATGTGGAGCGGGCACGGGCGGTGGCTGGCGAAGGTTCTTCCATCCGCATCACGGCGGATCTCGAAGAAGTCCTCGCCGATGAAAGCATTTCGCTCATAGACGTCTGCCTGCCGCCGCATCTGCATTTCCCCGTAATGCTGAAGGCCCACGCGGCCGGCAAGGACGTGGTCTGTGAAAAGCCGCTGGTGCGTTCGCTGGAGGAAGCAAATGCGCTGATGGAATCTGTCAAGAAGACCGGACGGCGCGTCTTTCCGGTTTTCCAGTATCGTTTTGGTCCCGCCCTACGGCAGCTGCGCGCCCTCATCGACGCCGGACTTGCTGGCAAAGCCTATGTGGCAAGCTCGGAAGTTCACTGGAACCGTGGCGCGAGCTACTACGACATTCCCTGGCGCGGCACCTGGAAGGGTGAATGTGGCGGCGCGATCCTCGGTCACGCCATCCATGCCCACGACCTTCTGTGCCATGTCCTAGGTCCGGTGGAACAGGTCTTCGCCATGGCCGACACCCGGGTGAACAGGATTGAGACGGAAGACTGTGCCGCCATCAGCTTCCGCATGAAGAGCGGCGCGCTCGCCACCAGCTCGGTCACGCTTGGTGCAGCCGACGACACGTCCCGTCTGCGGTTCTGCTTCGAAGGCTTCACGGCCGAAAGCGGAACGCTGCCCTATCGTCCGGCGGAAGATAAATGGCACTTTACGGCGCGGGCGCCGACCACGCAGGACCAGATCGACGCCGTCCTCGCAACGGTTAAAGATGGCGAAAACGGCTTCACCGGTCTTGTCGAGGCGATTGCCAATGCGATGGAGGGTCGCGCGGGCAAGGAAGTGACGATTACGGACGGCTTGCAGTCCATCGAACTCGTAACCGCAATCTACACATCGGTACAGGAAGGCACGGCCGTTCGCCTGCCGCTGACCGCTGACAACGAGCGGCTCAAGGGTTGGGCTCCGCGCGCGTCCGCCACGGCATAATCATCTAAAGGGAGGAAACCAGATGAGCAGAAAATACAGCCTGGCGTTTGCCTTGGCCCTGGGGACGGCATCTCTTGCCGGTGCCGCTGAGGCACAGGAAGTTCGCTTCACCTGCGCCTATGACGGCAACGGCTGCGAGGTCCTGAAGGACATCCTGTCGCGTTACGAAAAACAGCATCCTGACGTCAAGATCGTTACGGATATCGTGCCCTACAAGGCGCTTCTCGAAGGCCTGCCGGTGCAGCTCGCCGGCGGCAGCGGCCCGGATTTCGCAACCGTCACCGATCTTGGCGGCCTCAATCGCTATTATCTCGACCTGACGCCCTACGTGGATGCGAAGTACTGGCAGGACAATTTCGGCGATGTGCTGAAATGGTATCGTAGCGGCCCCGACGACAAGGGCATCTATGGTATGCAGACGCAGCTTACCATTACCGGCGCCTTCATCAACCGCACCTTGTTCGATCAGGCGAAAGTCGCCGTTCCCGGCAAGGATGCGACTTTTGACGACTGGGCGAAGGCCGCAAATGAAGTGGCCAAGGCCACCGGCTCGCCATACCCCATGGCGATCGACCGCTCCGGTCACCGTATCGCAGGTCCGGCTATTTCCTACGGTGCGAAACTTTTCGACGCCGACGGCAAGCCGATCCTGGTCGACGAAGGCTTCACCACTTTCGTGAAGAAATTCGTCGAGTGGAACAAGGACGGCACCATGGCGCGTGACGTCTGGGCCGGTCAGGGTGGCAACACCTACCGCGATGCGGCGCAGGAATTCATCAACGGTCAGCTCGTCTATTATTATTCCGGCAGCTGGCAGACAGCGCGCTTCGACAGTCAGGTCGGCGATGCTTTCGACTGGGAAGTCGTGTCGCAGCCATGCGGACCGGCCGCATGCACCGGCATGCCAGGCGGAACGGGTATCGTGGGCTTCAAGCAGACCAAGAACCCCAAGATCGTCGCGGATATTCTGAACTTCCTCGCGCAGGACGAAAATTACCTCGATTTCACCGTCCGTACCCGCAACGTCCCGGCTCACAAGGCCGTCGGCGCAAAGCCTATCGACTACACCGGCGCAACCCCGGCGACCCAGAAGGCCATGAACGCGTGGCTGGATCAGGTCCCCGGTATCAGCCCCGTCGCCTACGCCTATCAGGGCTACAAGAACAACCGCGCGATGTTCAACATTTCCGTCCAGCGCGTCACGCAGGCGATTGTTGGCGAAAGCTCGGTTGACGACGCCATGACACGTGCGAAGGCCGATCTTGAGGAAGCGTTGAAACAGGCGAAGTGATCCATCGCCTTCCGGCGCGGCCTTGCCGCGCCGCGCCGGATCGAAGGAGGACCATCAATGTACAGACTTCTTGCGCCCGTCATGGGCATCATAGAGCTGCCTTTCGCCCTCTTGCAGAAAATGCTCGGGCATCGGCGCATCGCATGGGTGTTTCTGACACCCAATCTCCTGTTGTTTGCGGTCTTCGCGTTTTTGCCGATCATTCTCAACATGGCTTATTCAGTGACCGGCAGCGAGCATATCCTGCTGTCGGAACGCCCCTCCGTGGGCGGCGAAAACTTCTCGGTCCTTCTCTCGTGCCAGAACTATTTCGATCCCAATTCCTGTCAGCGCGATCTTTTCTGGCGCTCCGTCTGGAACACGCTTTTCTTCGTCGTGCTGCAGGTCGGGTTCATGGTGGGCTTCTCGCTGATTACGGCGGTCGTGCTCAACCGTGACATCAGGGCACGCGGTTTTTTCCGCGCCGTCTTCTTCTTTCCCGTGCTGCTTTCACCGGTGGTCGTGGCGCTGATATGGAAGTGGATATTGCAGCGTTTCGGCGTCCTGAACGCTGCGCTCGATTCCCTCGGTATCGGTTCGGTGGACTGGCTGCTGGAGGCCAACCTTGCCTTTGGATGGTCGGTATTCCTGTCCGTCTGGGCGCATATGGGCTTCTACACGCTCATTCTGCTTGCCGGCCTTCAGGCCATTCCGCGTGACGTCTATGAGGCGGCACAGCTGGACAAGGCAAGCCCGTGGCGGATTTTCCGCCGGATCACAATGCCGCTTCTCGCCCCGACCATGCTCGTGGTTCTCGTATTGTCCCTCATCAAGGGCGTACAGACCTTCGATGAAGTCTTCGCATTTACCGGCGGTGGGCCGGGTTCGGCAACGACCTTCATCATTCAATTCATCTATCAGACTGGTTTTGCCGGAACACCCCGCAACTTCGGACTGGCCGCGGCCGCTTCGCTGCTGCTTGCCGTGGTTCTCGTGGTGCTGACTGCCCTGCAATTCCGGGCCAACAGGAGCAAAGTCGATGGCTAGGATTGGCGCATTTCTAACCCGCACACGCGGCAGAAACGGCAAATTGCACTGGACCGACTGGCTGTCCTACGCCTATCTCGGCGTTGCCGTTCTGATGATGTTCGGACCCGTTCTCTGGCTCGTTCTCTCCTCCTTCAAGACGGAAGCCGACCTCCAGCGGTTTCCGCCGCGCCTGCTTCCCTATGCGCAGGAAACCGTGGTCATTGGCGGTCAGGCCGCACCTTTGCCGGCCTTTGTCGACAAGGAAGGCCGCAAGCTCGGCATGATCAGGCGCGTCGGGCTCGTCGCCCAGGTGGTGGATCCGGCAAAGCCCGGCGAAGTCATGAAGATGCCGTTCAACGAGCTGCGCCCGGCCGAGAAGGTTGCACTGGCGACGGAGAACTACACCGAGCTTTTCCAACGCTTCAACTTTCCGCTTTATTTCTGGAACTCGACCTTCATCACCGTGACGTCGACCGTCATCATGCTGATCGTGAACTCCATGGCGGCCTTTGCACTGTCGAAATACAGCTTCAAGGGCAGAGGCGTGGTTCTGGCACTCGTCGTCGGAACGTTGATGATCCCGCAGACCGTCGTGCTCGTTCCGCTTTTTCTCATCACCAGCCAGCTCGGCATGATCAACAGCCTGTGGGGTGTGATCATTCCAGGAGCGGCCACACCGACCGGGGTATTTTTGCTGCGCCAGTACATGCTGACCATCCCGGATGAAATCCTAGATGCGGCACGCATGGACAAGGCCAGCGAATGGAAAATCTACTGGCGCATCATCCTGCCGCTGTCTGCACCGGCGCTCGCGGTGCTGGCCATCCTCGCCATCATGTGGCGTTGGAACGACTTCCTGTGGCCGCTTATCGTGCTGACGCGCAACGACAATTTCACCCTGCAACTGGCGCTCAACTCCTTCCAGGGAGAAATGACGACAGAGTGGAGCAATCTGCTGGCCATGACGGTGCTGACATTGGCGCCAATCGCGCTGGTCTTCATGTTCCTGCAAAAATATATCGCCACCGGCATCGCATCGACCGGCGGAAAATGATCCTCAGGGAGGGAATGACACAATGGCAAGTATAGAGCTTCGTCAGGTCAAAAAAACATATGGCGCCCTCGACGTCATCAAGGGTATCGATCTCGATATCAAGCACGGCGAGTTCTGTGTTTTCGTCGGCCCGTCCGGTTGCGGAAAATCGACGCTGCTGCGCATGATCTCCGGTCTTGAAGAGCTGAGCGGCGGCGATATCGTCATCGGCGGCGATGTGGTGAACGCGGTTCCGGCTGCCGATCGCGGGCTTGCCATGGTGTTCCAGTCCTATGCGCTCTACCCGCATATGACGGTCCGGGAAAACCTGTCCTTCGGCCTGGAAAACATCGGCACGCCGAAAAAAGACATCGTCGAGAAGGTCTCACAGGTGTCCAAGATGCTGCAGATCGACCAGCTGCTTGAGCGGCGGCCGAAGGATCTGTCGGGCGGCCAGCGACAGCGCGTCGCGATCGGTCGCGCTGTCGTGCGCGAACCGCGGGTTTTCCTGTTTGACGAGCCGCTGTCGAACCTCGATGCGGAACTGCGCGTGGATATGCGCGGCGAGATTTCCAGCCTGCATCGGCGTCTTGGCAATACCATGATCTATGTGACCCACGATCAGGTGGAGGCCATGACGATGGCCGACAAGATTGCCGTGCTGCGCGCCGGAAAGCTCGAGCAGTTCGGCGTTCCCCTCGATCTTTATAATCGCCCCGCAAACCTTTTCGTAGCGGGCTTCATCGGTTCGCCGAAGATGAACTTCTTCGCCGGCGAAGTAGTAGCGGAAGGTCAGCCGTCCCTTAAAATCGCGACCGGCGAATTGATCCCGTTGCCGCAGAGCGGCTTTTCCTACGCATCCGGCCAGAAGGTCACGCTCGGCATTCGCCCCAACCATGTGCAGCCCACACCGGATGGTGCGGTGACCATGTCCGTGCGCACGGCAGAGCAGCTCGGCGGGGAATCCTATCTCTATGGCAACCTCGGTGACGGCAGCCACGTCACCCTGCATCTTGCGGGGCAGACATCGACATCGGCTGGCGAAGTCATCCGCATGGCGGCGCCGCTCCAACATATCCACCTCTTCGATACGAAAAGCGGGCTGACGCTGAAGCAGGACTAAGCCTCCGTCGCCACGCCCCCCGTAAAGCAGGACCTTTGACATGACCGACAAAAAACTCCGTTCCTCCCGCTGGTTCGCGCCCGACGATCTGCGCAGTTTCGGCCACCGCTCACGCATGATGCAGCTGGGCTATTCGGAGGAGGATTTTGCCGGCAAGCCCGTCATCGGCATTCTCAACACCTGGTCGGAGCTGAATACCTGTCACTCGCATTTTCCCGAACGTGTGAAGGATGTGAAGCGCGGCGTCCTACAGGCAGGTGGCTTCCCGGTCGAGATGCCATCGCTTTCGGTCGATGAGAGTTTCACAAAGCCGACCTCCATGCTCTATCGCAACATGCTCGCCATGGAGACGGAGGAAATGATCCGTTCGCATCCGCTGGATGGCGTGGTGCTGATGGGTGGTTGCGACAAGACCACCCCCGGCCTCGTCATGGGAGCGATCTCGGCCGGCGTGCCGATGATCTATCTTCCGGCCGGGCCGATGCTGCGCGGCAACTATGCCGGCAAGGTGCTGGGCTCCGGCTCCGATGCCTGGAAATACTGGGACGAGCGCCGGGCCGGTAACGTGACCGATGAAGAATGGCGCGGCGTGCAGGGCGGCATTGCCCGCTCCGCCGGCGTCTGCATGACCATGGGTACGGCATCGACCATGACGGCAATCACCGATGCGCTCGGTCTCACTTTGCCCGGCGCTTCCTCCATCCCGGCGGTGGACGCCGAACATCAGCGCATGTCGGCAGGCTGTGGCCGTCGCATTGTGGAAATGGTGGCCGAGGAGCTGACCCCGGATCGTATTCTCACTGCGCCCGCGTTTCGGAATGCGGCCATCGTTGCCATGGCGACCGGTTGTTCCACCAATGCCGTCGTGCATCTGATTGCCATGGCGCGCCGCGCCGGTGTGCCGATGACGCTGGACGAGCTGGACGAACTCGGCCGCGTGACGCCGCTTATCGCCAATGTCCGCCCCTCCGGCAAAGATTACCTGATGGAGGATTTTTATTATGCGGGCGGTCTGCGAGCCCTGATGAAGCAGATCGAAAGCCGTCTGGACTGTTCCGTGCTCACCGTTACCGGCCGCAGCATGGGCGAAAACCTCGAAGGCGCGCGGGTCTATAATGACGACGTCATCCGCTCGCTGGATAACCCTGTTTACGCCGAAGGATCGCTTGCCGTTCTACGCGGCAATCTCTGCCCGGATGGTGCTGTGATCAAGCCCGCCGCCTGCGATCCGAAACTTCATTTCCATGAAGGACCGGCGCTGGTCTTCGATAGCTACCCCGAGATGAAGGCGGCAATCGACGATGAAAATCTGGATGTGACGCCCGATCACGTTCTGGTTCTGCGTAATGCGGGCCCGCTTGGCGGCCCAGGCTTTCCCGAATGGGGCATGCTGCCCATCCCCAAGGCGCTGATCAAGAAGGGTCACCGCGATATGGTGCGCATCTCCGATGCCCGCATGTCCGGCACCTCCTATGGCGCCTGCGTTCTTCATGTCGCGCCGGAAAGCTTCGTCGGCGGTCCGCTTGCCCTGCTGAAGACCGGCGATATCGTGCGGCTCGATCTGCCCCAGCGCCGTCTCGACATGCTGGTCAGCGAAGAGGAGATCGCCCAGCGTCGGGCCGCGTGGCAGGCGCCGCCGCCGCGTTACGAGCGTGGTTATGGCTACATCTTCTCGAAACACGTTACCCAGGCGGATGCCGGATGCGATTTCGATTTCCTGCAGACGGATTTCGGCCGCACCGCTGGCGAACCGGACATATTCTGAGACGGGAGCGCGCAAAATGATGAAACGTTTGCTGATTACGGGCGCCGGCGGCAAGCTGGGCAGCATGTTGCGCGGCAGGCTCGGCCACCTCGCGGAGATCATCCGCCTTTCGGATGTGGTTGATATGGGTGCGGCGGCAGCGAATGAAGAGATCATCCGCTGCTCTCTGGAGGACGGTGGCGCCGTCCATGCGCTGGTGAAGGATTGCGACGGCATCGTCCATCTCGGCGGCATCTCCGTCGAAAAGGCTTACGATCCCATCGAGGCCGCCAATCTGCGCGGTGTCTATAATCTTTACGAGGCAGCAAGGCTTGCTGGCATGCCACGCATCCTGTTTGCCTCCAGCAACCACACCATCGGGTATTATCGGCAGGGTGAGCAGCTATCGCCGCAGACACCGTTTTTGCCGGATGGCCTTTACGGGGTCTCGAAGATTTTCGGCGAGGCAATGGCGAGCCTCTACCATTCCAAATTCGGACAGGAAACGGCCATCGTCCGCATTGGCTCCTGCGAAGAGAAGCCCACCAACTGGCGCATGTTATCCACCTGGCTCAGCCATGACGATCTGGTCTCCCTGGTAGAGGCCGTATTTCACGCGCCAAAACTCGGTTGCCCGGTCATCTGGGGCGTCTCTGCCAATGACGACAGCTGGTGGGATAATTCCCACGTCGATTTTCTCGGCTGGCAGCGGCGGGATAATGCCGCACGCTTCCGGGCCGATATCGAACGGGATGTCCCTCGCCCTGATCCGGATGCCGCAACCGCGAAATACCAGGGCGGCGTTTTCATAGACGAACCGATCCACAAAAACTGATGTGCAGACACTCACGCTATTCGAGGAGAATAAGATGAATACAGAAACCAGGGAAAAATTGATGACGGTTTCCGTCGCCACCCTCGCAACCGCACTCTACAAGCGCGGCCTGCGCAACCAGGTCATTCAGGGCGTCCACCCGCTTGGCCACAAGGGCGCGAACATGGTCGGGCCTGCATTCACGCTGCGTTACATGCCCGCCCGCGAAGACCGCAACCAGCTTGTGGAATTCCGCAACCCCGCACATCCCCAGCGCGTCGCCATTGAGACCTGCCCGCCCGGCCACGTACTGGTCATGGACAGCCGCAAAGACCCGAGCGCCGCATCCGCTGGTGATATTCTTATCACCCGCCTGATGGTGCGCGGTGCTGCCGGCGTCGTTACGGATGGCGGTTTCCGCGATGCTGCGACGATTGCAGAGCTGGATATTCCAGCCTACCACACCCGACCATCCAGCCCTACCAATCTCACCAAACACGAAGCAATTGAAATCAACGGACCGATCGGCTGCGGCGATGCCCCGATTTTCCCCGGGGATATCATTGTCGGTGATGCGGATTGCGTCATCGTCATCCCCGCCGGAATTGCCGACGAAATCGCGACAGAAGCGGTGGAAATGACCGCTTACGAGGATTTCGTGGTCGAACAGGTGAAGGGCGGCGCAACCATCATCGGTCTTTATCCCTGCACGAAGGACGAACACCAGAAGGCTTTCGCCGTATGGCGCGAACAGAGAGACCGTTCGGGCGCGTGAGCCGAACAGAACGCTTGCCGGTTTCGTCCGCAATGCCTTGAAGCAAGCCTGCATGGGTGGCGTCCCACTCATGCAGGCGCACTCGCATGTACAATAATACCAAGTCGCCGAAGCGACTGGGCCGACGATTTTCCCGCACTAAAAACCGGCCCGAAATGGGTTTCTGTCGATATTCGTAAAATGATCCCCTGGAGTTTGTGGTGTTTGGTAACACCCGCAAAAACACATTGACTATGCCTATATTTCCATTAATCTGGATATATGGAACAAGAACAGGCTATTCTCGCTTTGGCGGCGCTTGCCCAGCCAACCCGTCTCGAAACTTTTCGGCTGCTTGTGCGGCACGCACCGGAAGGCTTGCCGGCGGGCGACATCGCGCGCGCGCTGGTGGTGCCGCAAAACACCATGTCCGCGCATCTGAATGTTCTGTCACGCGCGGGCCTCGTATCATCGCAACGCCACAGCAGAATCATCATGTATCGCGCGCAGATAGAACAGCTTCGCGACATGACTCTGTTTCTCCTGAAAGATTGTTGTGGTGGATCGGCAGAGCTTTGCGCTCCGCTGATCGCCGAGTTGACGCCCTGCTGCACTCCACACGCGGGAAAGTCCGCCTGATGTCCACATTTGAACGTTACCTAACCGTCTGGGTGTTTCTGTGCATCATCGTCGGTGTCGCCCTCGGTCATTTGCTGCCCGGCGTCTTCCAGCTCATTGGCGCGGCCGAGATTGCCAAGGTGAATATCCCGGTCGCAATCCTGATCTGGCTGATGATCATTCCGATGCTGCTGAAGATCGATTTCCGCTCTCTCACGCAGGTCGGCACCTACTGGCGGGGTATCGGCGTCACGCTGTTCATCAACTGGGCCGTCAAGCCGTTCTCGATGGCGTTGCTGGGCTGGCTCTTCATCGGCTGGCTGCTCGGCCCCTATCTTCCCGCTGACCAGATCGACTCCTATATTGCGGGACTGATCATTCTTGCCGCAGCGCCCTGCACTGCCATGGTCTTTGTGTGGTCTAACCTGACACGCGGCGAACCACTGTTCACGCTCTCGCAGGTCGCACTCAACGATGCGATCATGGTCATCGCCTTTGCTCCCATTGTCGGCCTTTTGCTTGGCCTGTCCGCAATCACCGTTCCATGGGACACGCTCGTCCTCTCCGTTGCCCTCTATATCGTCGTGCCCGTCTTCCTCGCGCAGTTCATCCGGCACCGGCTCATGGCGGACGGAACGTCACGGATGCTCGATCGCATTCTCGCAAGGCTGCAGCCGATTTCGCTGGTAGCGCTGCTTGCAACACTGGTTCTTCTCTTCGCCTTCCAGGGCGAGCAGATTATCGCCCAACCAGCCGTTATCGGCTTGCTTGCAATCCCCATCCTTATCCAGGTCTATCTGAACTCCGGGCTCGCCTATCTTCTGAACCGGATGAGCGGCGAACGGCACTGCATTGCCGGTCCGTCGGCACTGATCGGTGCAAGCAATTTCTTCGAACTCGCGGTTGCGGCCGCTATCAGCCTGTTCGGTTTCCAATCAGGCGCTGCACTGGCAACCGTTGTCGGTGTCCTCATCGAGGTTCCGGTCATGCTCTCGGTCGTCTGGATCGTGAACCGCTCGAAGGATTGGTACGAGGCGGCCCCAGCCGTTTCCCGAAACACAATTACCGAAAGGCAATGAGCATGGACGTCACCATCTATCACAACCCGGATTGCGGCACTTCGCGCAACACCCTCGCACTCATTGAGCACGCCGGTATTCAACCCACTGTGATCGAGTATCTGAAAACCCCGCCGAGCCGCGAGCAACTCGTCAAGATGATCGCCGACGCCGGGCTGACCGTCCGCGAGGCGATCCGCGAGAAGGGCACCCCCTATACGGTGCTTGGGCTTGGATATCCTGAACTGACCGATGACCAGTTGATCGATGCCATGCTCGAGACACCAATCCTGATCAACCGGCCATTCGTCATCACCCCGATGGGTACGCGGTTGTCGCGCCCCTCGGAAGTGGTTCTGGATATACTTCCGGCAGACGCATTCAAGGGGCCGTTTACCAAAGAAGACGGCGAACAGGTCCTCGATGATGAAGGAAAGCGCATTGCCTGACACATTCCCCGCACTTGAGGGCCAGCACCTGCACGCGATTGATCTGGATGCTCTGCGTCCAGCCTTTTCGACACATAAGCCCCGCATTCTGATCCTCTACGGTTCGCTACGCGAGGTATCCTACAGTCGTTTGCTTGCCTTCGAAGCAGGGCGGCTGCTCGACCGGCTTGGATGCGAAGTTCGGATATTCGATCCGAAGGGCCTGCCTTTGCCCGACGAAGCACCGGTGAGCCACCCGAAGGTGCAGGAATTGCGTGAGCTCTCGCAATGGTCGGAAGGGCAGGTTTGGGTAAGCCCCGAGCGCCACGGCGCGATGACCGGCATCATGAAGTCGCAGATCGACTGGATTCCTCTCTCGCTCGGATCTGTTCGCCCGACACAGGGCAAGACGCTCGCTGTCATGGAGGTTTCCGGCGGCAGCCAGTCCTTCAATGCCGTGAACCAGATGCGTATCCTCGGGCGATGGATGCGGATGATCACCATCCCCAACCAGTCGTCGGTCGCAAGGGCGTATCAGGAGTTCGATGCTAGCGGACGGATGAAGCCGTCTCCCTATTACGACCGGGTGGTGGATGTCTGCGAGGAGCTGGTGAAGTTCACCATCATGACCCGCGATGCCTCGGCCTATTTGACCGACCGCTACAGCGAGCGGAAGGAAGAAGCGGTCGAGTTGGAGAAGCGGGTCTCCCTCAAGTCGATCTGACGACCTAGGTTGTTGCGGTGGCTGGCCGCCGACAGGATGCTGCCACCGCAACGAATGCCGTGATGCTGACCGCGCCGAGACATGCGTTTCCAATGAGTGACAGGCTCAGGCCAAAGTTTTGCATGGACGCCGCGAACGCGAAGGGTGCCCCGGCTCCGAGCGCCAGTCGAGCTGCCGCCATCTTGCCCGTGATCGCGCCATACCCTTCCGATCCGAACAGATAGAGTGGCAGGCTACCCTGCGCGATGCTGTTGATGCCTGACCCAAGCCCGAGGCAGATTGCGAACGCGACTGCCCCCGGTAGCCAGTCTCGCGTTGCCAGCAAGATCAGGATGCCGAACACGATCAGCACCGCCGACAGGACGGCGAGCGCTGGCGGCGACAGGTTCTTTCCGAACACCATGTTGATCAGGCGGCTTGCGACCTGTGCCGGACCGAACAGAGATCCTATAACTACTGCCGCGCCACCTAGCCCGATGGAACCGAGCATCGGCACCATGTGCGCGAGGATCGCGGCAAGCGAAAATCCGAGAAGCGCGAAGGCGAACGACACCATGATCATGCTTCGGCGGCGCGCATCGTGGGGGATTGCTCCGATGATGGCTTCGCGAGGGACGGCCGCATCCGCATTCGGTCCGGTCTTGCCGACGCGCATGATCCAGACGTGTAGAGGCATGCAAAGGAACAGATTCAGCGCTGCAAAGACCAGATAGATCTCACGCCACGACATCCATTCGGAAAGCGCGGCCGAGATCGGCCAGAAGATCGTCGATGCGAACCCACCGATCAGCGTGAGGTAGGTGATGCTCCGGGATGCGGTTCTGGGATCACTTTCGACCAGCGTCGCGAATGCGGCCTGATACTGCACCATTCCGGACGATACCTCGAGCAGGATGATGGCAACGGCGAAGATTGCGACTGACGGTGACCAGGCACAGAGCGACAGCATCAAGGCCGCAAGGCCTGAGCCGACCGTCATCACCGTGGCGGCTCCGATCCTATCCATCTGCGTGCCGATATAGGTTGCCGACAGACCTCCGATGAATAGCGACACCGAGAACACGCCAAATACCTCCGCCAATGTCAGGCCGAGGTCTTCCGCCATGCCGGGGGCAAGAATACTGAAACTGTAATAGAGAGTGCCGTAACCGATGATCTGCGTGAGGCCAAGCGCTGAGACGATGCCAGCGGGTACTTTCGAATTATGCAACGATATTGCCCCCATCGGAGGAAGTGCCGGCCGGACTGGCGCATCCATCGCTTCGCTCGACATTCTCCAGAATCGCCGGATGTTCAGCACAACAGTCTTCTACCAGGAATTTCACAAGCTCGGCCAAAGTGTCGTAGCTGGCGCTGTAAAGGATAGACCTCGATATTCGTCGTTGCGAGACCAGGCCAGACCGCTCCAGTTCCTTGAGATGAAACGACACGTTCGTCGCCGAGACGCCCATGCGCTCGGCGATTGCACCGGCTGCCAGTCCGTCAGGACCGGCAACGACAAGTGCTCGAACGATCGCGAGGCGCGTCTCCTGAGAGAGGGCAGCAAATGCCGAAAGAGCCTGATGCTGATCCATACTTCAATAATCCTTGAATTATTGAAGTATGGATAGCGAACGGCGATGCCATCGGCAAGGCAATTTCTTCCGAGATCACACTTGCCCCTCTGGAACATACGTCGGCGTTCGCGACGACGGGGCTGTGAGCGGCGTATGCTCTACGCCTTGCGCGCGTTCTTGTGAAACGCCTCTGATGCGAAACCGGCAAGTTCGCGAATGAAGAAATCGAGCACCGTCGAAGGCTTTTCAGCGGACCGCGTGGCAATAACGAAGGTGGACTGGATACGGGTCTTTGCTGCCATCAACGGCCGGAAAATTCCTTTCTGGACCCAATCATCCGCATAATGATCAGGCAGATACCCAACATAGTGGCCGGACATCACGAACATCGCCTGCGCCTCCATGTTGGAGGCCGAAGCGCGCGCCCGTGCCTGCGGAAAATATTGCAGCTCACGCATATTGGCATAGGGCCGCACGACAAAATCGAAGGATTCGATGCGCTCGACGGAAAGTTCGGCATCGGGAAGATGAAAGAGCTGGTGTCCCTTCGCGCAATACAGTGAATGCGCCTCTTCCCTGAAGCGCGAAAGCTTCAGGCCCTGATACGGCAGCGTTTCCGGTAAAAGTGCGATGTCCAGGCCGCCATTGGCAATTTCCGACAACAGGGCGTCCGGCGTGTCGATCACCAGCTCGATACGTGCTTCCGGCGCCTTTTCGCTGATGCGGGCGATGATCCGGTGAATGGGCAGGTCGTGATCGGTAATCGTGTTGTCCACAAGTCCCAGTCGCAACGTACCGGTAATACGGTTCTTGAGCGTACCGATATCGCTTTCGAAGGCGTTCAGCGCCAGGAACAGCACTTTCGAACGCTCATGTACGAGCGCGCCGCGATCCGTCAATTCAAAACCGGATCGCCCTCGCCGACACAGCTTGAAACCGAGCCTGTCTTCCAGCGCCTTGATATGGAAACTGACAGCGGACTGGCTCAGCCCGAGCGTGATTTGCGCGCCGAGAAAACTCTTGTGCTCCACGACGGCGCGGAAGACGGCGAGAGAACGAAGGTCGGATTGCGCGAGCTGCATGGGAACCATTACATCAATTTTACAAATATAAACTCCATCAGTTTCCTATTTTTCTGGAATAATGTCCATGGTTTCCTCCTCCCCAATCACAAACCAATAAGGGAACGAAACCATGCAAAACCTGCCCACTCTGAAATCTCTCGCACTCTGCGCAGCTTTCGCCGTCAGCCTCGGCGCATCCGCCCATGCCGCCGATCTTCTGGAAAAGATCAAGGCCGATAAGGTTTTCACTGTCGCAACCGAGGCCCGGTTTGCGCCGTTCGAATTTGTCGAGGACGGCAAGATCGTCGGTTATTCCGCTGACATCATGCAAGAAGTCATGAAAGCCTTGCCGGGCGTTGAGCTGAAGCGTCTCGATCTGCCCTGGCAGGGCATCCTGCCAGGCCTTGCCGCCAGCCGCTTCGATTATGTCGTGACCTCGGTCACCGTGACGCCGGAACGCATGAAGGCCTACAAGCTCTCAGCACCCGTTGCAGATGCGACGATGGCAATCCTGAAACGCAAGGGCGATGCCGAGATCTCCAAGCCGGAAGATATCGCGGGTAAGCCCGTCGGCTCGCAGGCGGGCTCCGCGCAGCTCAAGGCGCTTGAGACGTTTTCCGCCGAACTGAAGGCCGCCGGCAAGGATGCCACGACGGTCTCCAGCTACACGGATTTCTCGGAAGCTTATGCCGACCTCGGTGCCGGGCGCCTGCGCGCCGTCGTCAACTCGCTTCCAAACCTTCTGGAAGCTGCACGCCAGCGGCCGGATGCTTTTGAAGTCGTTCTGCCGACCTTCGGACCGAAGACCTATTTCTCATGGGCGGGCCGCAACGATACTGACAGTGCGACACTAAATGCCTTCATGGACAGTGAATTGGCAAAGCTCAATGCATCCGGCAAACTGGCCGAATTCCAGAAGAAATGGTTCGGCGCGCAGATGGAACTGCCCGCCACTCTGCCGGCGACTGAGTGACCGGCAGGTCGAACCGGTCATGGACAAGATATCTTTTGCCATCTGGCCGGTTCTTCTGGACGGCCTCTTCACCACGCTGACCGTCAGCCTTTCGGCGCTTCTCCTGGGAGCGCCGCTGGCCCTTCTCCTCGCGGCCTGCGGTCGCAGCGGCCGCCTGGCATCCGGTCTCTACATCTCCTTCTGGCGAGGCACGCCCATTCTAGTCCAGCTGCTGATCGTCTTCTACGTCCTGCCACTTCTGGGGCTGGATCTGACGCCGGTTGCTGCCGCAACTGTGGCGCTGGCGCTAAACACAGCCGCCTTCCAGTCGGAGATATACAGGGCAGGCCTGCAATCCATTCCAAAGGGAGAGCGGGAAGCCGCCGCCATGCTCGGCCTTTCCGCAGGTCGTACATTCCTGCACATTGAGGTGCCTCAGGCCTTCAGAACCATGTTGCCGGCACTTGTCGGCGAGATACAGGCTCTCGTGAAGAACTCCTCACTCGTTTCGGTCATCGCCGTCACCGACTTGACGCGCCGTGCCCAGCAATATGCAGCCACCACCTTCAGGCCACTCGACGCCTATCTCTCGGCTCTCCTGCTTTATGTCGCTGTTGGAGCGCTGCTTGCGGGAATAGGCCTCCTTGTCGAACGGCACCTGACAAAGGGAGCGACGCGATGATTTCCGGCTTCCTGAACGATATTCCTCTCTATGCGGCCGGGTTGTTCACAACACTGACAGTTTCCATTGCGGGTATCGCACTGGCCGTCATCATCGGTATCGTGCTGGCTGCGGCGCTACGGTCGCGGTACATGGCCATCTCCCTGCCGGTAAGGCTTTATGTGGAGTTTGCCCGCGGCGCGCCGCTCGCGCTGATCCTGTTTCTTTTCTATTATGGCGGCCCGCAATTGGGGCTGATCCTCAGCCCCTATGCCGCCGGCATCGTCGGTCTCGGCCTCTATGGCGCTGGCCCCTTTGCGGAGATTTTCCGCGCCGGTTTCAACGCCGTTCCAAGAGGCGAGATCGAAGCGGCGGGAATGCTGGGCATTACCTCCGGCGACACCTTTCTCCACATCCAGATGCCGCAGGCGCTGGCACTGACGCTGCCGGCTTCCGTCGGCCAGGCCATTAATCTCGTCAAGGAATCCGCCGTTCTGTCCGTCATCACGCTCAGCGAGCTGACCAAGGTCGCCGGTACGATCAGCTCGATCACCTTCGCGGTCGTAACCCCTTATCTCACCATTGCCCTGCTCTACTGGGCAATCGTCGAAATCCTGTCGCGGCTCGGCCTCTATCTCGAACGCCGCCTTTCCACCGAAGGCTCCTGACATGAGCGAACGAACAGTTGTTATTTCCGCGCGCGGCTTGGAGAAAAGGTTCGGTGACAAGACCGTTCTGAAAGGCATCGATCTCGACATTCATATGGGTGATGTCCTGTGCATCATCGGACCTTCGGGATCGGGCAAGAGCACGCTTCTGCGCTCGCTTGCATTTCTCGATCCCTATGACGCGGGTGATGTCGATGTCTTCGGCCGCCTGATCGGCTGGCGTGAAACCCCGCTTGGCCGCGAACGCGCCGGTCCGAAAGAACTGGCAGAGACGCGCCGCCCGCTTGGAATGGTCTTTCAGCACTTTCATCTGTGGCCGCATATGAGCGTCATCAAAAACGTGACATTGGCGCTCAGGCTCGTCCATGGTCTTCCCCAGGCCGAAGCGATAAAGCGCGGCCGCGCCATGCTGGATAAAGTCGGGCTTGCCGCTTTCGCTGACCGCCGACCCGACGGCCTGTCCGGTGGGCAGAAGCAACGCGTCGCCATCGCCCGCGCACTGGCGGTGAACCCTCGCGCCATGCTGTTCGACGAACCGACCTCGGCACTCGATCCCGAACTTGTCGGTGAAGTGCTTTCCGTCATGAAGACGCTCGCGGCGGAAGGAATGACCATGGTCATCGTCACGCACGAAATGGGTTTTGCCGCGCATGCGGCCAACCGTGTCGTCTTCATGGATGACGGCAAGATCGTTGAGGAAGGCGCGCCGCAGACGCTTTTCAGTAATCCGAAGAGCGAACGCCTTTCACAATTTCTGCAAACCTGGCGCGAGCGCGCACTTTGATATCTGAAAGGACATCTCCATGACTGCCCACGGCTATGACGGCGGACGATTGAACCTCCCATTCGTCGGTATTTCCACCTTTGCCAAAAGTCCCTACGTTGAAAACTGGGACGCGATCGACGCGGATGTTGCGGTTCTCGGTGCCCCGTTCGATTTTGGGACGCAATGGCGCCCCGGCGCCCGCTTCGGGCCGCGCAGCATCCGTGAGGCCTCCACCCTGTTTTCCTTCGGCCACGCAGGCGCCTACGATCACGAGGACGACGTCACATATCTGGAAGGCGTGAAGATCGTCGATATAGGCGACGCCGACATTGTTCATACCGATACGGTGAACAGCCACGCGAATATCGAGTTCGGCGTCCGCAAGATCCTTAAAGCCGGCGCACTGCCTGTGGTGCTTGGCGGAGACCACTCCATCAACATCCCCTGCATCAATGCCTTCAGCGATCAGGAGCCGATCCATCTGGTGCAGATCGACGCGCATCTGGATTTCGTCGATGAGCGTCACGGCGTCCGCTTCGGACATGGCAGCCCCATGCGCCGCGCCTCGGAAAAACCGTGGGTCACCGGAATGACCCAGCTCGGTATCCGCAACGTCTCCTCCACCGCAAAGGAAGGATACGACTATGCCCGCTCCCAGGGTTCGGATATTCTCTCCGTGCGCCAGATCCGCAAACTCGGCGTGGACGCCGTAGTGGAGCGCATCCCCGCGGGCAAGCGCTATTATCTTTCGATCGATATCGATGGCTTCGACCCGTCCATCGCGCCAGGAACCGGGACCCCGAGCCATGGCGGCTTCATCTATTACGAGGTACTGGAACTGATTGCAGGTCTTGCAAAGCGTGGCGAGATCGTCGGCATTGATCTGGTCGAGGTCGCGCCTGATTACGATCACACCGGCTCAACCGCCATTCTGGCTGCGCAGATTCTGCTCAACACGATCGGACGTATCTTCATAGCTCGGAACGCATAAAAAACCGCGATCCGCCGGTCCTGGATCCTTGGACACGCAGCGCGCAAGAAGGGCCGCCCTTGGGGCTTCCTGGAGTTCGATGGTCTCGTCAGACGTGAAGCCAAAAGCCCTCCACGGGGGGAGGGCTTTTGTTTGCATTGATTGTAGCTATGGTTGCGACGGTTTTAAAAGTCCAAAAACGCCAAACGCGCCTCGCCGCACCACGCAAAAATCAGATATCGACGACAAGCCCCTTTGCCTTCAGGACGGGCTCCAGATTGCTAACCTCGATAACGGATTTGCCCTGCTTGTAAGCTTCAATGAAGCCCGCTTCAGCATCTTCGCGAATTTGCGAAAGACGTGCCGATTCCTGAGCGTCCGCACGACGCACAACCACCAAACCGTCCGCATCGCCAACAATGATGTCGCCGGGATTGACGATCTCATCGCCAATGATGATCGTATCGTTTACTGCGGCAATCGTTTCCTTGACGGTACCCTTGATGCAGACGCTGAACGAGAATACAGGGAAGCCAAGGTCTCGAAGCTGCAAGGTGTCACGCACACCGGTATCCGTCACCAGACCACCGATCCCCTTTGCAAGGCAGGCATTTGCCAGCACGTCGCCAAAGGAACCAGCCTCTTCGTACTCACCAGCTGAAACCACGATGATGTCGCCGGGCTTGGCGTAATTAATGGCCAGCTGCAACATGATGTTGTCACGCGGCGCGCATTTGACGGTAAAGGCGGGACCACACAGCTTCATGCGGTAATCGACAGGCTTGATACGGGAGGAAAGTGCGCCCCTGCGACCCTGTGCCTCGTGGATGGTTGCCGGCGAAAACTTCGAAAGGGCTTCGATGTCTGCCTTGCTTGGCCGTTCTGCTATATCTTTAATGTGGATCATAAAACCTCCCACGGTAAGGCTGGCGGCGGGAACGTCCCGCCACTCGCATTGAGTTTAATTGTCATGTGTCAATCGTTGCCGTGGCTTGAAGCCAGGCGGGATCAGGGGATCGGGTCGAATTTCAGCTCGGAGAGCGGGACGACCTTGTCCGTACGGGTCATTTTGTATTCGGTATTCGGGCCAAGCCACTTGTCCCAGATTTTGTTTATCTCGCCGGAGGCGTCGAGTGTGCGCAGCACTTCATTGATCTTCGCTGTGAGGGCAGGATTGTCCTTTGCCATGCCGACACCGATCGGCTGATAGAGCATAGGCTCCTCGATCATGCGCATCGGTTTGCCCTTGGTCTTCGATTCATTGACGAACTTGGTGGTGGTCATGGTGTTGGCCACCATACCCCGCGCCTTGCCCTGCTGAACGGCAAGATAGGCAGAGGCAGTATCCTGGAAGGTCAGCGGCTCGGACTTGTTGAGCTTGATAGACATTTCAGAGGTCGAGCCCTTGGTGGAGGCGACACGCTGGCCTTCGTAATCCGACTTCTTCTTGCCGGCATCATCAACCGGCACGATCAGCATTTCCTTGGCGAGATAATAGGGATCGCTGAACTGAATCTGCTCGGCGCGGCTTTGTGTGTAGGCGAGATTGGCGACAGTGATATCGACGCGGCCAAGCTTGACTTCCGGCACACGGGCTTCCACCGACACCGGTTTGACTTCGGCCTTCACGCCCAGTTCCTTGGCGATCGCGTTGCAAAGATCAACGTCAAAACCGGCCATTTCGCGGGTCTTCGGATCGGGTGCCGCGAATGGCACGACATCAGCAAAGGTTGCGCAACGAAGCACCTTGTTCGCCATGATCGTATCGAGTTGATCAGCCGCCGCTGGTGACGCGAGAGCGGTTCCAGCCAGTGCAACGGTAAGTGTCAGGCATTTCCAGTTCATGGTCAGTTCTCCTCTTATGATTGATTGGTATCAGTGGCGCAGATCGGAAAGGAACCGCTGCGCGCGCGGATGGCGTGGTGCTGTAAAAAACTCTTCCGGCGTCGCTTTTTCGAGAATTTCGCCGGCGTCGATGAACCAGATGCGGTCGGCAACTTCACGGGCAAAGCCCATTTCGTGGGTCACGCAAAGCATGGTCATGCCCTCTGCCGCGAGCCCCTTCATGACGGCCAGCACCTCTCCAACCATTTCCGGGTCGAGAGCGCTTGTCGGTTCATCGAACAACATGACGGGCGGCTCCATGGCCAGCGCACGCGCAATTGCCACGCGCTGCTGCTGACCGCCGGACAATTGCCCCGGATAGGCGCCGGCCTTGTCGGATAGGCCTACCCGATCCAGAAGCTTCAAAGCTTTCTGGCGGGCAACATCAGGTGCGACGCCTTTCACCCGGATCGGGGAAATCGTGACATTTTCGACAACGGACAGGTGCGGAAAGAGATTGAAATTCTGGAACACAAAACCAACTCTGCTGCGCAGAAGATTGAGTTCCTTTGTCTTGGTTGCCGCGTGAATATCCTGCCCATCGAGCGTGATGGATCCGCTGTTGATCTCTTCGAGACGATTGACGGTACGGATCAATGTGGATTTGCCGGAGCCGGAAGGGCCGCAGATGACGATAACCTCGCCCCGCGCGACTTCGGCGTCGACATTCTTCAAAACCTCGTAGTCGCCATAACTCTTGCAGACATTGGAAATGCGGATGGTCTGCTGTGTTGATGATGCCGTGTTTGTCATGGCTGCTCCGTTATGATTTTCGCCTGCGCCTGCAATGCCTGTTGCCGGCGACCGACCACACCGGCACGGCGTTTGGCGATACGCCGCTCGACGGCATTTGCGAGATACGTCAAGCTCCAGCAAATGGCGTAGTAGACAACCGCGAGGATGAGGAAGACCTGGAATGGTTGGGTCAGAAGCTGATTATTGACCTGACTTGCCGCAAAGGTGAGGTCGGGTACGTTGATGACGTAACCGAGCGTCGTATCCTTGATCGTGGCGACGAATGTCGAGATCATGCTGGGGATCATGTTGTAAAGCGCCTGCGGCAAGATGATGAAGCGCATTGCACCGAGATAGCTGTGGCCAAGCGCTCTCGCCGCATCCATCTGCCCCGCACCAAGAGCGACAATACCCGCTCTTACGACTTCGCTGAGAAATGCGCCCTGATAGATGACAAGCGTCGTCAACATGATGACGAAGCTCGGCACGTCTGCGCCGGTCCAGAGCGGAACGAGGAAATAACTCCAAAGGATGAGCATGAGCAAAGGCACGCCGCGCGTGACATAGACCAGCCCCGTTACCGGCCACCGCAGGAGCCGCCACTTGGACAGGCGCGCCATCGCCATAAGGATGCTGACAGGAAAGGCCAGTGCGATGGCAAGGGCAGACAGGATGATCGTGTTCGCAAGCCCTCCAAGCGGGCCGTTCGGATATTGCCCGATCAGCAGCAGCAACCAGTTGTCATGAACGATGGTAATCATATCGCCGATCATCCGCGTGCCCTCCACGCCGGATCAAGGCGCATCGAAAGATACGCACCGGCACCCATGATCAACAGCGAGAAGAAGAGGTACAGAACAGTTCCGACAAGATAGATCTCGAAGGTCTGGAAGCTGAGATTTTCAATTTCCTTGATGGCATGGGTCAATTCGGAAGCGCCGATAATGAGGGCGAGGCTGCTGTTCTTGAACAGGGAGACACTGTGATTGATGAGCGGCGGCAGGGCATTGCGCACGCCTTGCGGCATGATGATGAAGCGCATCGCGGAGAGATAACCGTGGCCCAATGCCTTGGCCGCTTCCATCTGTCCCGGGCTGACGGAGCGCAGGCCTGAACGCAGATCCTCACTGAAATAGGCTGCCTGACAGAGACCAAGACCCACCACGGCAAAGATCGCTTCGGCATTGTGACCGATCAGCCAATCCGTCAAACCTGAAGGCAGGAGCGTGAATATCCCGAAGTACCACAGCATCAATTGCACGAGTGTGGGCACATTGCGGTGGTAGGAAACATAGGCCGCCACGGCGCGATCAGCAAAACGCGACGATGAAAACCGCACGCATAACAGGACCAGCGCAAGCGTCATGGCGAGAGACCAGGACCCGATAAAGATGACGAAGGTCATCTGCAATCCGTGCCAGAGCATTGCAATATATTGCGGGTCGCTCAGGATTGCCGACAGGTCGAAACCGCTCACGGCTTTTGTTCCTTCGCTGCGTCAGCTTGCGCCACAGTCTGCGGTTTGGCCGTCTGAAGTCCGCCCATAACCTGCAATGTCGGGGTAATTTCCATATGGCCGATATTCATGGAAACTGGCGCGGCAACGGCAAAGGCTATAGCGTCGGCAATATCTTCCGCTTTCGGCAGCTCGAAACCATCGATGAAGCGCTCGCGCACGCTCGGATCGTTGCCGTGAACGTGAGTGAAGATATCCGTCGCCACGCGGCCGGGGCAGATCTCCGTTACGCGGACGCGTCTGCCGAATGCATCCAGCCTCAACTGGTTCGAAAGCATGGCGACACCAGCTTTAACGGCATGATAGGTCGAGTTGCCACCGAAATTATAGTTTCCGGCGATGGACGAGATATTGACGACATGCCCGCGATCACGCTCCACCATGCCCGGAACAATCAGCCGGCAGATGTGGAGAACGGCACGGAGATTCACATCGATCAAAAGGTCGATATCCTCCGCATCAGCCTGAAGGAACTTCTTCGGCCTGTCGACGCCGGCATTGTTCACAAGAATGTCGAACTGCACCTTGTTTGCAAGATCGGCAATTGCAGCGCGATCGGTAACGTCGATCGCGTGCGGTATGCAGCCGGTGCGTTCGGCGAGTTCATTCAGGGCGCCGGCGCTGCGGGCAACCGCGTGGACTTCAATGTTTTCGCGGCAAAACCGCTCTACGACAGCGGCACCGATACCGGATGAAGCACCGGTGACCAAAGCGGTCTTGTAATCGGAGAATGGCATTCTGATCCCCTTTTTTGTTACCATCAACACTAGCGAAGCTTTCCCTGCTTGCCTAAGACCGATTATTTTTGGAGTAATAAGTAAGTTTTATGGAGACCCGCAAACAGGCAATTAGAGACGGGATTCCAAGATGTTCTTGTTCCAGGCAGGAGCTTTCCGCTCTGGCGCCCAGATTGCAAAACGCGTGCGAGCCTGTAAGCTGTGCCAAGCATGGATATAAGACGTCTCAAATCATTCATCGTCATCGTAGACAGTGGCAGCATCACGCGCGCCGCAGATATTCTGCATCTGGCGCAACCGGCACTCAGCCAGCAACTAGCCGCGCTTGAAGATCATTTCGGCCAGAAATTGCTCATCCGCAGCCAGCAGGGCGTGACGATGACGGATGCGGGACATGCCGTTTACCGCCATGCACAGATCATATTGCGCCAGATGGAACAGGCGCAGGTCGACGTATCGGCGGCGGGTAACTCAATTGCGGGACGCGTCTCTGTCGGTCTGGTCCCATTCAGCAGCGCTGCAACGCTTTCCGTGGAACTGTTGGCGGAAACGCGGAAGCGACATCCGGGGATATTGATCCACCTGACGGAAAGTGTGGGACAAACCTATAGCCAGATGATCATGAATGGACGTCTGGAACTGGCATTGATCCACGGCGTCGGACCAATCAAGGGCGTAAAATTCGAGCCCATGCTCAGCGAAGAATTTTATCTTGTCGCACATCGCGATTTCGCAATCGAAGCGGATTCAAAACCGGTGCCGATCGCCGCGCTTGATGGCATGCCCATGCTGATGCCACCCGCGTATAATTTTGTCCGGCGCGCTGTAGACACGGCATTTACCCGCAGCCGGATCAATCTGAAGGTCGTCGCGGAAGTGGAAATCGTCAGGACGCTTGCCCGCGCCGTTGCCAGTGGTCTCGGCGCAACCATCATGCCAAAAGCCATAGCCAACCGGATCGTCTCGGAAACGAGCGAACCACTTATTTGCCGGCTGCTGTCGCCACGGATCGAAGAAACATTGTCGCTCTGCATGTCCGACCAGAATTCGCTGTCTGAGCCGGCTTTTGCCGTCAAGGATATCCTGGTGGAACTGACGGAAAAATTGAAACTTTAGAGTATCCTTTGGCCCGGCAGCCGAGCCAAAGGATCGTTTTCAGGATCAACGCATATCCTGGCAGAACTGCGCAATGCGGGCGCAACCTTCGCTCAGCATCTCCATGCTCGTTGCATAGGAGATCCGAAAGTATGGGCTCATACCATAGGCGGCGCCCTGTACCGTTGCCACGTGATGCTCATCCACCAGCGCCATCACAAAATCCACATCGCCTTCGATTTTGCGTCCGCCCTTGGTGGTCTTGCCGATAAGCCCAGACATATTGGGATAGAGGTAAAAAGCGCCTTCCGGCTTATGGCAGCGCAAACCGTCAATCTCGCCGAGTTTGCTCAGAACAAAATCGCGACGGCCGCGATAGATAGCGGCGCGTTCTTTAAGAAGATCCTGGGGACCGTCCAGCGCTGCAATCGCTGCCGCCTGCGAAACAGTGGCAATGCCGCCGCCGTTCTGACCGTTTACATTGCTTATCGCGGCGATAAGTTCCTTCGAGCCGCTGGCGCAATAGCCCAGACGCCATCCCGTCATGGCGTAAGCCTTCGACACGCCGTTCATTGTCAGAACGCGGTCATAAAGCCGCGGCTCCACATCGGCAATTGTGCCGAATTCGAAGCCATCATAGACAAGATGCTCGTAAATATCGTCCGTCAGGATCCAGACATGGGGATGACGCAGCATAACCTCTGCGATTGCTTTCATCTCCGCACGGGAGCAGGCGGCGCCGGTGGGGTTGTTGGGAAAATTGAGAATGAGCCACTTGGTACGTGGCGTAATCGCAGCTTCCAAATCTTCGGCACGCAGTTTGAAACCGGTTTGTTCGATGCACGGCACAGCGACGGGAACACCCCCTGCGAATTTGACGATATCCGCATAGCTGACCCATGACGGGGTGGGAATAACGACCTCGTCGCCCGGATTGCAGGTTGCAAGCATGGCGTTGAAAATTACCTGTTTGCCGCCTGCGGAAACGATGATCTGGCTGGCATCGTATGTCAGATTATTGTCCCGCTTGAACTTTCTGGCGATCGCGGCTTTCAGCGCAGGCGTGCCATCCATCGGTGGATATTTCGTCTGCCCGCCAAGGGCTGCTTCGTGCGCGGCCTCGATTGCGTGAGCAGGCGTCGGGAAGTCCGGTTCACCTGAGGAGAGGCTGACCACCTTGACACCCTGCGCGGCCAGCTCTCTGGCGCGTTGGGTCATGGCGGCGGAAGCGGAGATGGAAACGTTTTTCAGGCGGTCTGATGTAGAGGGCATCTGCATGATCTTTCAGTAAGATTTAGAGAACGGGCCAACCAGAGGCCCATTAAGACGCGAGTTCTGCGGCAGGCGCGAGCGTTGCGCCGGAGGCGCTGATTTCACTACGCACGATACGCGCCAGCTCCAGTGAACCGGGCGTATCGCTGTGGACGAGAATGGAGCGAGCCGGCATTGTGATGATCGTCCCATCGATGGCTTCGACCGTGCCATCGGTCAGGAACCGGCGGACACGGGCGCGCACCGATGGTTCATCCTTGACCAGCGCGCCGGGAAGACCCCGCGCGACAAGGCTTCCCGTGGCGTCATAGGCGCGATCGGCCAAAAACAATGCCAGGGTCTTCAATCCAGCGCGTTTTGCCGCTCTCTCGATTTCGCTGTCCGGCGTTACGAACACCACAAGCTTCGGATCAACGGCAGAAATAGCATTCATCATCATATCGGCAAGCGCCGGGTCGCGATTGACCATATTGCCCATGGCCGCATGAAAACTGAAGTGCCCGACTTCGACGCCTTCGCTTTTGGCAATCGCGATCAAGGCCCCGAGCTGATAGAGCATCTGCTGTCTCAACTCATCCGGCTGAAAGGGCATTTCGCGTCGGCCGAAGCCTGCCCTATCAGGCAATCCCGGATGCGCGCCAATGCCAACGCCATTTTCTTTGGCAAGGCGAACCATTCGCGCCATGGTATCTGGATCGCCACCATGAAAACCACAGGCAATATTAGCCGACGATACGATCTTCATCATCGCTTCGTCGTCACAGAGCCGGTAAGGACCGAAGCCTTCGCCCATGTCGGAGTTCAGATCGATCTTCATCGTTTCCTCCCTTTGCTCCCTGGTTGTCCGTCAACCCATCGCATTCAGCGCTCGCTTGACCATTTGTGAGGTCTGGCGAACATCATCGACGTATTTCGCAACTGCCCGCTCGGCCACACGCGCTTCCTCGTGATTGGACTTCACGAATTTGATCTTCCCACCCGCGCGTGCCTGTCCTAACCGCCACAGGTCGGCTTCGATCACGCCGGCAATCTTTGGATAACCGCCCGCCGTATTTGCATCGCTCATCTGGATGATCGGCTCGCCACCTGGCGGCACCTGTACAACGCCCGGCATCACACCGTGGGAACGCATTTCGATGGTTTCGGTCGGTTTTATAGGATCACCCGACAGCCGGTAACCGGTCCGGTCGCTGCGGGAGGATATGCGCCAGATCTGGCTCCAGAATTCCTCGCCATCATTGGCAAACAGCTTTTGTTCACCGGCCGGAATAGCACGTATCGGTAAAACGCCGTCCACCACAGGCGGGAAAATATCGCTCAAAGCCACGGAAGGCTCAACTACACCAAGCCCGTTTGATGGCAGTGGTAACAGATCGGCGGAAGCCCCTATTTCCAGCCTGTCACCTTTTGCAAGCGGTCGCCCATCGTGACCGCCGAAACTGCCGCGCAGTGCCGTGCTTCGAGATCCCATCAAAACCGGAACGTCCACCCCGCCCGTAACCGCGACATAGGCGCGGGCGAGTTTCGGCGGCTGCCTCAGTTCCAGTATCTGACCTTCCTTGCCGATATGAGCGCACCAGGAAAGCAGCTCTTTCCCGTCAAGCAACGGGCGCCCATCCGTCCCGGTAACGGCAAATGTAGCTGTTTTCGTAAAACGCAATTTGAATGGAAAAGTCTGGACCTCGATGACGGCAGCATCTGCTGCATTACCGGTCAGAATATTGCCGATCTTAAGCGACAGAGGATCCATGGCACCGCCAGCAGTAACCCCGATGTCACGGTAACCGGGGCGACCGAGGTCTTGCACGGTGTTGAAGGGGCCGGTTTCGATAATCTCGATCATAGCTCGATCCCTGTAGGTATGAAGCGAACCGTATCTCCGGGTGCCAAAAGAGCTGGCGCAGAAGAGGCGGGATCGAACATCTGCAAATCGGCGTAACCGATGGAATTCCACCCATTCGGTCCGGTCAACATCGCCACACCCGTCTGCATTCCACCGATCGTCACGCAACCCTTTTCCATCTTGATCGATGGCACGGTTTTTCGGGGCATATAGATGCGCGCATCAAGACCATGCAGATAGCCAAAGCCCGGCGCGCTCCCAAGCGCGAAGACGCGGTAGGTCGCCTCATGGTGAATCCGCACGACTTCGCGGTCGCTCAGCCCTGAAAAATCACAGATGGCTGGAAGGTCGGCAGCGTATTCGCCCCCATAATGTACCGGTATTTCAACTGTCTTCCCGACAATATCCAGACTGGCTGCTTTATCCCAGGCATCGAGCAACTGAGACACGATGAACTCTGGATCTTCAGGCGTTTCCTTAAAAATCGCCAGAAGGTTCGTCATGCCGGGAATGACTTCCGCAACACCTGCCCAGACTTTTACCGTTTGCGAAAGCGCCCAGATCCAGCGTTGCGCTGGCAGATCAAATTCGCCGGATGCTTCGAGCAAGAATGACCGGGAGCCTATGAACGAAACGCGCGCCTGGCCTTTGATGACGGGCTGGATTTCGTGACGAGGTGCTAGAGTGTTCGATGTCGCAATCATGATTGAAGCTCGATTTCGAACAGCGGATCACCAAAACCAACCAGAGCATCCTGCACGGCAAGCTGATTGACGAGCGAACCGTTACGACCCGCGACAACAGGGATGAGAATGTGGTCGATCCGGATAAATCCAATCACGTCATCTGCAGCAACCAAACGCGGAAGATTTTGCGTTTTTGCAGGCAGAGCAGGCTTAGAAGAGCAGAAGAGACCGGCAATCGGCGCTTTTACCACCACTTTCGAAACAGCGGCCTTTGGTGAGCAAACTGTGCCAGCGACGGAAATTGCAGATCTTGCCGAGGCAGAAACAATAATGCGTACCTGACCCTCAGGCGTCGTGATTTCCACGCCGTCCACGCCTGCATCCGCCAGCATATCGGTCAAAGCTGTGAGTAAGACGGGGTCGCTAAAGTCGGGCCTGCTCATGCCGCGCTCCGTTCTTTTAGCCATTGTTCAAGATAGTGAATGTCTGTTTCGCCCTGCGCAAAAGCCTCGTCCTCAAACAGGGCGCGCAGGAGCGGAAGATTGGTCGAAATACCCTCCACCCGTGTACCCGCAAGCGCTTGGCGCATCCTAACCATGGCTTCAGCACGGGTCGGCGCATGTACGATCAACTTGGCGATCAAGGAATCATAATAGGGTGACACCCGGTAGCCGACATGGATATGGGTATCGACGCGAATCCCCTCTCCTTCCGGCAGCACAAGATCGGTCACGACGCCCGCCGAGGGGAGAAACTTATCGGGATCTTCGGCATTGATACGACATTCGAAAGAATGTCCGTCGCAGACAACATCTGCCTGCCGCAAGTCCAGAGGCTTACCCTGCGCCGCCTTGATCTGGGCCTGAACGATGTCGATGCCGCTCGTCATTTCCGTGACGGGATGTTCGACCTGCAAGCGCGTATTCATCTCGATGAAATAGAACTTGCCGTCTTCAAACAGGAATTCGAAAGTTCCCACCCCGCGATAGCCGATCTGTCGGCAAGCCTCGACGCAAGCCATACCAACCGGCTGGATCACATCGACCGAAATTCCAGGCGCTGGCGCTTCTTCGACCACTTTTTGATGACGACGTTGCATCGAACAGTCGCGGTGACCAAGCCAGACGGCATTGCCGTGCGTGTCGCACAAGACCTGTATCTCGATATGACGGGGATGCTGGAGAAACTTCTCCATGTAGAGGACAGCAGAGCCAAAAGCCTGCCTTGCCTCCTCCCTCGTCAAGGTAATGGCTTCATGAAGCAAGGCAGCTTCCTGCACCACCCGCATGCCACGCCCGCCACCACCGCCCGCAGCCTTGATGATGATTGGATAGCCGATCTCATTCGCGATACGCTCAACCGTTGCAGCATCCTCGGGAAGCGCTGTATCCGGTCCCGGTACACATGGCACACCGGCCGCAATCATTGCCCGTTTGGCAGCGATCTTGTCGCCCATCGTGGAGATCGACCTTGCGTCGGGACCGACGAATACGAGACCGGCATCTTCGACAGCCTGAGAAAAGGCGGCATTTTCGGACAGAAATCCATAACCCGGATGGATCGCACCCGCACCCGTCAGACGGGCAGCGATTAAGATGGCATTCTGATTGAGATAGCTCTTGGCAGCATTCGCCGGTCCAACACAAAGGAAGGTATCAGCCGTTTGGCCATATGGAGCCTGCCTGTCCGCTTCAGAGCAGATGGCTACGGTCTTCAAGCCCAATTCGCGGCAGGCGCGCTGAATGCGTGCAGCAATTTCACCCCGGTTGGCAATCAGGACCGTGTCGAAACCCGGTATATCCGATGTGGTGTTGAGACCTTCCGCCACTACGCGATCTCCGCCAGCAAATCATTGGCCTCAACCTCGCCACCATCAACCTCCGTCAGATAGGTGATCCGGCCAGCGCGTGGCGCAACAATTTTATTGAAGACTTTCATGGCTTCGATGATGAAGAGGGCCTGCCCCTCCTCGACCACATCTCCAGCCTCGACAAATGAAGGTTGTCCCGGCGCGGAAGCGCGATGCAAAACGCCAAAAATCGGGGCATGAACGGAGGTGCCCGATGTGGTGGCAGGAAGGATCGACTCCGACCGATCGATCAGGGCGTCATCCTCGGCTTTGACCGAGACATTGCTGCCAGTCTCTGTTCGAGGTGCGGTTTTGAATATCCGCACAGTTACGCTTTTCTCTGTCACCATGAGTTCGGTGACGTTCGTTCGTCCGACAAAATCAATCAGCGTCTTTATCTTCGGCAGGTCCATAAGCGTACTCGGCATTGTCCAAAGCCACCCGGTAATCCCGCACGATCGGGGTCACTTTCGGCTGCCTTAGACCTAGCACGATAGGCTGTTTGATGGGGTCAGAAGAACTTTTGATGGAGGTGTTCAATGAATTGGGGCCGTGAGCCTGCTGAGTTCGCGAAGCTCGAGTGGGCGTAATGGATCGACCGCTGCACGCTATCAGAGCCACACGGGGCCATACCGCCAGCAATTCATTTGCGGTATCCAAGGCCCTAAACGCAAGGCGCCCTCCGGGATGGGAGGGCT
>NZ_JCAHRB010000013.1:0-203649 GCF_059429395.1 Agrobacterium sp. K11
TCATCAGGGCTAAATCAATCTAGCCGACTTGTCCGGTGAAATGGGGTGCACTCCATCGACACTTACTCGCGCTTCTCGCCGGCAGTCGATGCCCGCTTCAGTTACAAGGGGGAGGATGTCGTTCAGACACTGGAGCGGGTCTGCCGGCAGGTCGTATATCCGACGACCATTCGCGTCGATAACGGCAGCGAGTTCATCTCTCGACACCTTGATCTTTGGGCCTATCACAAGGGTGTCGTGCTCGACTTCTCCCGGCCAGGCAAGCCGACCGACAACAGCTACATCGAGAGTTTTCATTGCAAGTTCCGCGCCGAGTGCCTGAACGCTCACTGGTTCATGACCCTTGACGACGCGCGGGCAAAGATGGGGGATTGGCGTAGAGACTTGTATGAAGCGGTGTTTGTCAATCCATTTTCATCTTTCCCAAAATTTCTTTCCTTCCGTTATTCGCAGTCTTCTGGCGAGCTGGCACCCTGGTGCCTCGACTTGTATGCGGCTGGAGCGATTGCCCCCGACCATAATCCCGATTCATGGTGGCCAAGCGTCTGCTTGAAGCGCGGTACTAAACTACAACTCGGCGTCTGATGTCCATCTCTACGCACGGTAGCCGCGCTTCTGTTTCAACTGCCCGTCGGCAGTCGAACCTTACTTGGCGGCGACAGCCAGTGTAGCCCCTTCAGGGACTTCGCCATCTTCAATGAACCGGCATAAAGCTATTGCCAATTTGCGAGCCAAGGCGACTATTCCGACCTTCCCGGACCGACTTCCATGCCCCGAGAAGCGGGAGCGATACCATCGCGTCAGCTGGCTTTGCGGTTGGTACTTTAGCCAGCACCAGGCCAGTTCGACGAGCATCACTCGAGCCTGTTTGTTTCCGGCTTTACTGATGCCTTGATCCCGATGGACCTCCCCACTGGAATGGGGGCTGGGTGACAGTCCGAGGTGAGAGGCCAGATGCTTTCGGTTCTTAAACGTTCTATGGAACACTTCGACGACCAACTGCGTGGCGCCGACTTCGCCTATGCCGTCAAGCTGCTTCTGCACCCTGATCTTCGCATTGCCGTTGATGGCTCCTTCGGTCTCGCAAGCCTGAATGCGCTCCTTCTCCAAGCTCTTGAGCTGCGAGTGCACGAGATCGAGCCGTTCAAACTGGCGGCAAAGCTCACGGAAGATGAACCGCCCTAATTCCCTGCCATCGCCGGTCCGGATATTCGAAAGTGCCTCCTTCGAGCGTCCTCCCCAAAGACCTGGAACAGAGCGGATACCGTGGAGCACAAGCAAGGCGCGGATACGATTGACGTGCCGCGTGCGCTCCTTCTTCAATTGCGTGCGTTCCCGAGAAAGACGCTTGGCGTCTTCTTCCGCGACTGAGGGCAGCCGAACAGGTCGACAAACCGATCTGTCTCCGAGCAGATATGCCTTCAGCGTGAACACCATCGCTTCGACATCGACGCGATCTGTCTTCACACATCGGCCTCGTCGCGAAACCAGAAAGCTGGATGGGTCGAGTATTGTAGTTTCGATGTCGCGATCGATAAGAAAACGGGCAAGCCAGAAGCCATCATAACCCGCCTCGAAGCAGACGCGCATCGACCCCAAGGCACATCCGGCATACGACAGAGCTCGTGCCAGGCTTTCGATCCGTCCGAGCGCCGACAGAAGAGCTTCGGCATTACCGCCGGCTACTGCCGTAGTCTGCACCTTATCTGAGCCGGGCAGAAGATAACCGATCAGCCAAGTGCGTTGGCTGAGTTCAAGGGCGACATAGCAATCGTTGGCACGTTCGGCGCTCATGATCATCCTCCTTAAAAAGCGGAGGCAGATTATCAAGCTCCGCGGCGAGCTTGCATAGGATCTATAACGAGTTCCGGCCACACAGCGCGATAGGCAACAAAGTGCCGATTTCGCTTATGAACGGCTCATCGGCACCCCCGCCGAACTGAGCCAAAACCCCGGAAAATTCCAGCTCCCGCTGGCCCAAAATCGGGGAGCACGTCACGCCGAAACTGCCGCGGCGCGCCTTCGAGCCGTTCCGCAACAGCCTCGATCATATGGAAGCTTCTAGTTCCAGCGCTAGGCGCAGACATAGGAGCTCACAGTTGTGAATCGTCTATCTGCAATACAGGCACACGCTCCAACTGCACCAGAAGGGGTCAGCTTGCTGCTTACGAAGGAGCCGTTATTAACCTATTTTCATCCCTATACAATCTCAATTACATTATCGCCTCGGCGGAGCTGTCCTTGGACTTGAATGATACGGCGCGAAGCCAGCGGCGCATTTTGGCGACAGGCTTTTCAATATAGATTGCGGCAAAATACGACGCTATCAGAGACACCATTGCAGTGATGAAAACGAGGGGCCAACCCGCGACGGAAATCCCGTAGGCCGATGATATTTTCTCGACAATGCAAATGACGAGGTAGTGAGCAAGGAAGAGGCCATAGCTCATGCTGCCGGCCAGTTGTTCGAGCTGCGAAGATGACACTCTTTTGAATAAGGCAAGCCCGGGGATTCCAAGAACAAGACCCACAACGATCTCTGGATTGCTGTTCAATGCCCTGAGACTTGGTATCATCATAATGATCACAGCAAGGCATACGGCTCCGACCCAGAACGAGATCAGGAAGACTTTCCAGAACTGCCCCTCTCGCGCGAAAGTCATTCCCACAAGGAATATGTACAGCGTGCCTGGCAAATGGCGAAAAGCGTTCGCATCGGTATCAATGATACCCACGAAGGCTTGCCCATAAAAATACAGAGACCAAGCCGCAATCAGCGGGATTGTCCAACGGCTCCAAGTAAGCGCTATAAATGGCACGAAGATATAAAACAACAACTCAAGCGATAGGCTCCAGCTTTGTGGAAGCAGGGTGCAAAGGTACCACTGGTGACCCGAAAAGTACAAAGGAACTAGCGCAAGATTCAGTGCGAATAGTTCAGCGGTACACGCACTGTGCCAGCTAACGTCGCTGGGATTGAGCATTATCCAGAGTATCGTCAGAACGGCGAAAAATAAAAACAGCGGAAAGATACGAAGCAGTCTGTCGGCGTAAAACGGGATAACCCCCGACAGGCTTCCGTATTTCTTTTGGAGCAATCCACCCATCGCGTACCCGCTGATCAAGAAAAACCCAATAACTGCGGATCTTCCTTCGTCGATATAGGGGTTAACTATACAGTGGCTTGTAAGCACGCATAATGCCAAAAACAGTCTATAATACCCCATAGACTGGCCTTTTTGTGTGGAGACGCATGCCTACACTAATCCATTCATGAGGAATTCTCATTCGCAGGTCAACTGATTTGCCGGCTTACTAAAAGTCTTGGCGGTCATCGTAGTGACATTTTCGCGACGGCTAGAAGCTTGCAATTCGTCTCAGATAAACGCCGTAGTCGCCTTTGCCTGCTTTTTCAGCAATTTCGGCAAATTGTGGCTTTGTAATAAAGCCTTTGCTGAAAGCAATTTCTTCCGGACAAGCTATCTTGAAGCCCTGACGCTTTTCCAGCGTGCGCACAAATTCCCCGGCTTCGAGCAGGCTATCCGGCGTTCCGGTATCGAGCCAGGCGTAACCGCGACCCATGATGGAGACTTTCAGCTTGCCGCGTTCCAAATAGATGCGGTTTACATCCGTTATCTCGTACTCGCCGCGTGCGGATGGTTTGAGATTAGCAGCGATGTCCACCACATCTGCATCATAGAAATAAAGACCGGTAACGGCCCAATTGGATTTGGGCTTGACGGGCTTTTCTTCAATGGACAGCGCGCGCATCTCGCTATCGAATTCAACGACACCATAACGTTCAGGATCATTGACGTGGTAAGCGAACACGGTGGCTCCGTCGTTGACGTCGGTACCGCTTTGCAAAAGCTCCGGCAATCCGTGCCCGTAATAGATATTGTCGCCGAGGATCAGGCAGGACGGGGAGCCACCAATGAAGTTGGCACCGATCATGTAGGCTTGGGCAAGCCCGTCCGGGCTTGGCTGAACGGCGTATTCGATCGAGAGGCCCCATTGGGAACCGTCTTTCAGAAGGTTCTGGAAAAGCGGCATGTCATGAGGTGTCGAGATGATCAGGATCTCACGAATGCCGGCCAGCATCAGCGTGGTCAGCGGATAATAGATCATCGGCTTATCGTAGACCGGCAGGATCTGCTTCGAGACTGCCAATGTCATCGGATGCAAACGGGTTCCGCTGCCTCCGGCAAGAATGATGCCCTTCATGGCATTTCCTTTTTGCTCTGCGCTAGGGCGGCCATGACCGCGCGCGTTGATGTCTGCCATTCCGGCAATCTTATTCCATAAACTTTTTCCAGCTTACAGCAATCAAGCAGGGAGTTTGCCGGGCGTCGGGCTGGCGTCGGATATTGTGCGGTCGTGATGTCGTTGACAACAATCGACTTTCCGCCATTTTTCGCAGAAAATGCGAATATCTGCTTGGCAAAACCTGCCCAGTTCGTTTCACCTGTGCCTGACATGTGAAAAACGCCGCGAAGATGTGGGGCTGGATCCGTCGCGAGTTTTCTCGCGATCGACACAATCGCGACGGCGATGTCGTTTGCCGAGGTGGGGCAGCCAAACTGGTCCGCAACCACATTGACCTCGTCGCGGCTCTCGCTTAGCCGCAACATGGTTTTTACGAAATTGCTGCCATATTCCGAATAGACCCATGCCGTTCGCAAAATGGTGTAGTTGTCGGTGTTTTCAGAAACGGCGTGTTCGCCTTCGAGCTTTGAGCGACCGTAAACGGAAGCCGGTCCTGTGGGGTCGTTCTCGACGTAAGCGGTGGTCTTGGTGCCATCGAATACATAATCCGTGGAAATATGAATGACGGGAACACCGATGTCATTTGCGGCTCGCGCTACGGCTTTTGCTCCGTCCCGATTGACGGCAAAAGCGATGTCTGGTTCGCTTTCCGCTTTATCCACGGCGGTGTAGGCAGCGGCCGATACCACGACATCGGGTTTCGCTTCCCGCAGCGCTTTGAAAACGGTGTCAGGTCGCGCAAGGTCAAGCTCCGGCCGGCCAAGAGCAACAATCTCCAGACCGGGTCCGGCCAGTGCCTGAAGGGCACTAACGACCTGTCCATTTTTCCCGGTGACTGCAAGCCGCATCCGGTTCAGTCCTTCGTCAGAACGCCGAGGCGCTCACCTGAGTAGACGCCTTGACGCAGCGGCTCCCACCACCATTCATTGTCGAGGTACCATTCAACGGTCTTGCGAATTCCAGTCGCAAAATTTTCCTGTGCTTTCCAACCCAGTTCCGTTTCGAGCTTTGTTGCGTCGATAGCGTAGCGGGCATCGTGACCAGGGCGATCCGTGACGTATTTGATAAGCTCGGCATAAGGCTTTGACTGCGGGCGCAGTTCGTCCAGAATGGAGCAGATGCAATTCACCACATCGATGTTCTTCTGCTCGTTTCTACCGCCGACATTGTACTTTTCGCCGGCGAGCCCCGTCTGGACAATGAGCCACAGAGCGCGGGCGTGGTCTTCCACATAAAGCCAGTCGCGGATGTTGGCGCCGTTGCCATAGACCGGAAGCGGCTTGCCTTCCAAGGCGTTTAGGATGATCAGCGGAATGAGTTTTTCCGGGAAGTGGAATGGCCCGTAATTGTTGGAGCAGTTGGAAATCACGACCGGAAGGCCATAGGTCCGCTGCCACGCCGTGGCGAGATGGTCGCTTGCGGCTTTCGAAGCGGAATAGGGCGACGAAGGATCGTAGGGCGTTGTTTCTTCGAAGAGGCCATGCTCTCCGAGCGAGCCGTAGACCTCGTCGGTCGAGACGTGAAGCATGCGGAAGGCCGATTTTGCATCTTCAGCGAGTCCGTTCCAATATTGCCGGGCTGCTTCCAGCATCGTGAAAGTGCCATTGATATTGGTCTGAATAAAATCAGCCGCGCCCGTGATAGAGCGATCGACATGGCTTTCGGCCGCCAGATGCATCACGTAGTCCGGCTGAAATGACGCGAAAGCGTCATTCATTGCGGCACGGTCACATATATCAGCCTGAAGAAAGCGGTGGTTTGGCGCGTTTTCAATTGGCTTGAGCGAAGCCAGATTTCCAGCGTAGGTCAGCTTGTCGACGGTAAGAACATCCGCACCCACTTCGCTTACGAGATAGCGCACAAGGGCCGACCCGATAAATCCGGCGCCGCCGGTGACTAGAACGCGCATCATCAGTTTCCAGTTTTTTCGTAGGTGAAATATTCAGGCAATTCAGACAAAGACGGCTGCTTGGCGTCCTTGTCGGAAAGTACGCAACGGTCCAGCTTTGGCCAGTTGATACCGATGGCGGGATCATCCCATTTGACACCGCGATCATGGACGGCGCTATAGGGAGCTGTCACCTTGTATGAGATAACGGTGTCGTCAACCAGCGTCATGAAACCGTGGGCAAAGCCTGCCGGAACCCAGAGCTGTTCGCCTTTTTCCGGTGAAAGCTCAACGGCGGTCCATTGTCCGAAAGTGGGTGATCCTGTTCTGATATCGACCGCAACGTCTAGTAGTCGTCCCCGAAGACAGCGAACGAGTTTGCCCTGTGCAAAAGGTTGCGACTGGAAGTGAAGGCCACGAACAGTTCCGGCCTGCGCAGACAGAGATTCATTGTCCTGCACGAATTCGACATCCGAGACATTCTCACGAAACCATTCCCGTTTGAAAACTTCGCTGAAGTAACCCCTGCTGTCTCCAAAACGAGCTGGAGTTATCTTTTTTAAGCCTGATATCGAGAATGCTTCTACCTGCACGTCGCGGATCCTGTCTGGTCTGCCTGCTTACGGTGATATGACTTCAACGCTTCGGACAGTCAATAACGCTTTATCAGTCTACCACACAAGAGTATCTCGTCTCTGACAGGGAGTATAACGGATAGCTTGCCGGTCCGAACCTCGCCTCGACACTATGTCCGCTTGTGCGGCCTGATCGACGTTCTCAGTTCCACCAGTCTTTCCAGTGTCTCAAGGCTTCGATCGGTGCGGGCAGCGGAGAGGGCGAGCGCCATGGTTTCCATGGCGATGAAGGTTGGGGCGTGTAGCGCTACCCCTTCGTTCTTTGCACGGGGCAGCAGGAGATAAGCGTTGGCGTGTTTTTTGAGCACGCTGTCTTCCTGGCCGAGCAGCATGATAATCGGAATGTCGAGGCGACCAGCCTCAGCGATTGCGGTTTGGGCTTCGCGGTGGGCGCGGCCGTGCAGGAGCATGATGAGGACGTGGCCGTTTTCAAGGTCGAGCAATTGTTCGGCAAGCGTAATGCCGGTGGCGTTCAGCGCATATGAGCGAACGCCTGAGCGCTGGAACAGCCGGGCGGCATAGGTGGCGATGATGCCGGAGGCTCCGATGCCGAGGACGCCGATGCCGCGTGCATCCGCTAGAAGACGCACGGCGGCGGCCATGGCGTCGCGGTTTTCCACAGTGGCCAGCATTTCCAGCGTGTTTTTCTGGTTCTCGAGAACGAAGTCGATTGCCGCGTCGCAGTTGCCCGATATGGATTTCGTGGTAGCGGCCAATTTTTCAACCGGCGAATCCGTCACGCCGAGATAGGCCTCCAGAGTTTCCTTGAGGTCGACCAGCCCCTGAAACCCAAGTGCCTGAATGGCGCGAATGACCGTCGCATCGGAGGTATTGGTCTCAAAGCCGATCTCCAGCGCCGATTTACCGAGAACGGCATGGCGGTGGCCGTCAATATATTCGGCAACGGCAAGCAGCCCTGGCGAAAGACGGTCGCGGCGCTTGCGAAGTTGCTCACCGAAACGGTCTGTATGTCTAGGCCTTGATGTACGGGTTTCGCCAGTCGTCATGGGACTTTCCGTGAAGGTGAGTTTCTTACTCTTCTTCACGGATTAGCAGTGCGCCAAGCTCGCAGGCAAGCGCTTTTGTCGCGGCAATCGTTCCCCCTACTTTTCAGCCGTGGGCCTTACCGTGAGATGCGACTGGATGGCGGAGACCATGAGGCTGAGGGCGGCGTAGGAGTTGGAGATTGCGTCCTCCCGCGGCAGAAGGATGTAGCGACCGTTGCGGCAGGCCTGCAGAAAATTGCAGAAACCCGGCATTACAGCTTCCATCATGTCGATTTCGGCCTGCGGAGAAGCGCCGGTATCGGAACGATAGGGATCGAAAATGAAGTCGGCGTCGAGCTCCGGCAAACGCTCTGCGCTGATCTCGATGCGCTCGCCGTCTGGAATATCGTCGATGATGGCTGGGAAACGAAAACCGGCATCTCGCAGCACCCGGCCGAGCGCACGATACGTATGGTAGACGCTGATCTTGCCATTTAGTGGCTGGAACACCGAGACAGTGCTCGCGCCGGTATCGACCGAGGCCTTCAGCGCTTCGATCTGCGCCCGGTAGCGTCGGTCCAGAACGGCAAGTCGCGCCTGCGTGCCGGTCAGTTCAGCCAGCACCCTGTAGATATGCGGCGCGCCGTCCTTCGTATTGTCGATGGCGACGGTCGGGGCAATCTGTTCCAGTTTTTCGATAGGGGTGGGGCGGTCCGGTTCGGTCAGGATGAGATCGGGCTTGAGGGCGACTATCGCTTCCAGATCGGCGTTGATGGAGCCGATATAGGCGATGTCGCTATTGTCGAAATCGACACCGGTCAGAATGGCGCTGGAGCGCAGGTAGGGTTTGCCGTCTCCACCCATGCGGCCATGGCTACCCACTGGTATCACACCCAATTCTATCAGCGGGATGGTGAGATCGATGTCGTGCAGGGCGACGATACGTTTCGGCTGTAAGGGGACAGATACGGTGCGGCCGAGGTCGTCGGTAAAGGTCCGGCTGCCCTCCGCGTGAGCAACGCATACCCCCAGAAGAAGTCCGGCGGTTGAAACGAAAGCGAGAATGGTATTGCGCATGAAAGACCTATAGGCGGTGCCGGTGAAACCAAAGAAGGGTAAGAAACGTGGGGGCGCCCACGGCCGAAAGAACGAGCCCGGTCGGCAATTCCAGCGGTGAAAAAGCGGTTCGGGCAATCGTATCGGCAATTGCAACCAGCGTCGCTCCTGCCAGACCCGCGCCCATAACAAGCCCGGTATGGGAGCTGCCCGGCAGCAAAAGTCGGGCGATATGCGGGCCGATCAGGCCGACAAAACCGATGCTGCCGATAAAGGAGATACAGGACGCGGTGAGAACGACCGCAAGGATGACATGCAGCGCTGATAGCCAGCGGGTGTGAACGCCGAGTGCCGCTGCATTATTGTCGCCGAGCGCCTGAACATCGGCGGCACGGGCGGTGAGGAGAACAAGACAAAGGGTGATGGCCAGGATGGCTGAAAGGATGGAGACGGCGCTCCAGGATGCGCCTTGCAGGTTTCCTACCATCCAGATCATTGCCGTCTGCAAATTGCGGATATCAAGCGATGCCATAAGGATAAGCAGCAAAGCTGATAAAAACCATGAGAAGCCGATACCCGTCAGAACGAAGCGCAGCCGTGAGGTGACACCGGAAAGCGAAAAGACGATTGCAGCACTCGCCATCCCACCGGCGATACCGGCCAGGGGGCGGAATATCACCGGCAGGGATGGCAACAAAAACAGGCAGCCCAGCACCGCGAGCAACGCGCCTTCGCGCACGCCGAGCAGACCCGGGTCGGCAAGGCTGTTGCGTGTGGTCGCTTGCATGATGGCACCGGCAACGCCCAGCATGGCGCCGGAGACCATGGCAAGCGCCAGGCGCGAAAAGCGAAAGTCGAGAACCATCACGGCGTCATTCGAGGCGGGATCCTTATTTCCAGCGGTCAATAAAGACCACAGGGAGGAGGCCGGGATATATTGGCTGCCGGCGGTGAGCGACCAGACGGCGACAAGCGTAAGGCAAAGGGTAAGCGTCACCATAATAGCCAGCCGCTGCGGCAAGAGGCGAATTGAAAAATGCGCCAGTCTGATGACCCTGTAACGGTTCATTTCAGCACCCTGCGCACCAACCAGAGAAAGACCGGGGCCCCGACAAGGCCGGTCATTGCCCCAGTCGGCAGTTCCTTTGGCGCAAGGATCAGGCGGGCGGCGAGATCGGCGGCGATCAGTAAAACCGCGCCGCCGAGCGCGGCTATGGGAATGGCAAGCAGAAGCCGCCCCGTTCTTAGCCGCGACACGAGTGGCGGCACCACCAGACCGACGAAACCGATAGGCCCGGTGACGGCTATGGCCGCGCCACAGAACAGCGATATTGCGGCAAGCGCCAAGAGCCGGGTCGAGCGGACAGGTACGCCAAGCGTTGTGGCGGTGGTCTCACCCAAAGCGAGCAGATCGAGCCGCGGCGCGACGACAAATGCAAGGAGAAGTGCGATAATGGCAGCGGGCAGGGCGGCGGCGACGGCTGCCATCGAAATGCCTGCCGTATCGCCAACCAGCCAGAAGCGCATCTGCTGTAATGTTTCCTCGTTGAGAATGAGGATGGCGGAGGTAAGGGTTCCGGCAAGCGTCGACAGCGCGATACCGCAAAAGACGAGTTTTGCTGGCGTCAGACCCTGCCGTCCGGCGGACGCGAGCAGAAGGACGAGCGAGAAGCTGATGCCTGCGCCGGTGGCCGCCAGCACAGGGCGCAAGGCCGGCGTTGCGATTAACCCCAGCGGCGTCACGGTCGCCGCGACGACCGCGAGGCTCGCGCCCGCATTTAATCCCAGAATATGCGGCTCGCCCAGCGGGTTTCGAAGCATCGTCTGCAACAAAAGCCCTGCCACTCCAAGGCAGGCGCCGGCTTGCAGCGCCGCAAGCAGACGCGGAAGCCGCAGACGCAGCAAAACCTGCTGGTCAAAATTGCGGGCGTCGTAGGAAAATATCAGGTCGTTCAAAACATGTGGGGCAATGGCGCGCGGGCCAGAGCCAATATGTGCCAGAATCAGAAGCAGCATGGCCAGAAGCATAAGCAGTGTTGCCGCAAGCGCGCGGCCATAGGCCTTTTCCTGCATGGCGGGCTTGCTGTAGCTCATCCTGGCGAACATCATGCCGCGCCAGTCCGTCCGGGCAGGGGAAGAAATACCGGCCTCGCCGTTACCGGATGCGTGAGCTGGGCGACAGGCATGTCGAAAACGTCCGAGATGATTTGGGCATCGCACAGCGTCGCTGTTTCGAGCCGGTGCCGCAACCGTCCATCCTTTAGAAAAACCAGGTGATCGGCATATTGCAGGGCGAGATTGATATCATGCAACACGGCAACGATCGTGCGGTTGTGGTGGGTGACGAGGCCAGCCAGCATATCCAGCACCTCTATCTGGTGATGCAGATCCAGAAATGTCGTCGGTTCGTCCAGCAGGATGATATCTGTCTGCTGCGCGAGCGCCATGGCGATCCACGCGCGCTGGCGCTGGCCGCCGGAGAGGCTGTCGATTGCTCTTTCAGCAAGGCCTGACATTCCGGTCACGGAAAGTGCCTCGTCCACTGCGTCCGCGTCTTCCTCGCTCCACTGCTTCAAAAATCCCTGATGCGGGTAGCGGCCACGGGAGACGAGATCGAAGACCGAAAGCCCTTCCGGCGTGTGGTTCTGCTGTGCCAGCATGCCCAGCCGCTTTGCCACCTCCCGTGTGGGATGATGAAATATGTCGCGGCCGTCGAGAAGGATATAGCCGCTTGCCGGGCGGTGCAGGCGGGCAAGTGCGGAGAGAAGCGTCGATTTTCCCGACCCGTTCGGACCGAGCAGAACGGTGAATCGGTTCGGGGCAACGTCTATGGACACGTCGGCAAGCACGGGCGTGTCGCCATAAGCAAACTCAATTGCCTTGGCCGCAAGACGTATGTCCGCGCGTCTATTTTTGCCACCGTCGTCCAAGATCTTCCCCGTTTGAATGAGCCGCCACCAGAATTATTGATGACTGTAGTAGTCAAGTATACAGCTTTCGAAAAGCCGGTTTTTACGCGGTGATTTGCACAAAAAGCGACGATCTTGGCCTCGAATCAGAACTGTTGAGGCATGAGGGAGCGCGCATTCGCCAGATGTTTCGCCGGTGACAAGCTGAATTAAAGTTGACTACTACATTCATCAATTGAAAGAGCGGTGCATCATCGTCGCGATGACGTAAGGGGCAGCCGGGGACAAGACAGATGCATGACGGTTCGATGATCATTCAGGCAGGCTCGCGAGCGCTGTTGGCGTTGCTTCTGGCCGGAGTTGCCCTGCCTGCTTTTGCGCAGGAGAACACGGCACCGAAGAAAAATGCCGACGGGACGACCGTGCTTGAGACGATAATCGTCAATGCCGACGTCAAAAAAGGCGCGCGCGGCTATCAGCCGATAACCACGGGCACTGCGACGCGCACCGAGACGCCGATCCTCGATATTCCGCAATCGGTCAACGTCTTGACCAATGAAGTGCTTCGCGACCAGCAGGCGCGCTCGCTGGATGATGCTCTCGCCAATGTCAGTGGCGTTACCCAGTCAAACACGCTGGGCGGCACGCAGGATGCCGTTATCCGCCGTGGTTTTGGTGACAATCGCGACGGCTCGATCCTCATCAACGGGCTAAAGACCGCATTGCCGCATTCCTTCAACGATATGGCGGAGCGAGTGGAAGTGCTGAAAGGGCCGGCATCCACGCTCTACGGCATTCTCGATCCGGGCGGCATGGTGAATGTCGTGACGAAGAAGCCTGAAGATACTTTCTCCGCCGAAGCCTATTCGCGCTTCTCAGCCTTTGGGGCGGGCAAGTATGGTACATCCGGCGGTTTCGATGTGACCGGACCTATTGCGGGAACGGATTTTTCCTATCGCCTGATCGGTCAGGGGGAGAACAGCGACTATTGGCGCAATTTTGGTGAGAAGAAGAACTGGCTGATCGCACCCTCGCTAAAATGGAGCGGCGAGGATACCGACATTACGGTTTCCTATATGCATGAGGATTACAGCGTGCCCTTCGATCGCGGCACGATCTTCGATCCGGCGACAGGAAAGGCAATCAATGTCAGCCGACGTCTCAGGCTGGACGAGGCCTATAACATCACCGATGGCAAATCCGATCTGGCGAGTATCTCAATAGACCGCCAATTGTCCGAAGACTGGAAACTGTCGCTGAACTACGCCTATAGCCAAAACGAATATTCCGACAACCAGGCCCGCGTGATGGGTTACAATTCCCGCACGGGGCAGGTGACGCGGCGCGCTGACGCCACGCAATATTCCACCATCTACAACCACGCGGCCCGCGCTGACCTGACCGGTGAGGCTGATATTGGTGGCCTGCGCAACGATCTGCTGTTCGGCATGTCCTACGATTACAGCGACACGCTGCGCACCAACATGTTGCGATGCGCAAATTCCTCGAATTTCAACATTAACAATCCCGTTTACGGCAGGTTGCCGGCGTGCACGACGGTCAGGGACGTCGACAGCGACCAGACGGAGGAGCTTTCCACTGCTTCGATCTATATGCAGGACGCCGTGCATCTGGGCGATCAATGGATCGCTGTCGGCGGTTTGCGCTACCAGTATTACGACATCTATGCCGGCAAAGGCCGCCCCTTCGTCGTCAACACCCAGAACAATGGCGGCGAACTCATCCCCAATGCCGGTCTCGTCTACAAGATCACGCCGGATGCATCCCTTTATGCCAACGTGGCGAAAACCTTCCGCCCGCAATCCTCGATCGGAGCCTATTATGGCGGGCTCGATCCGGAGGAGGGCATTTCCTATGAGGTGGGCGCCAAGTTCGACCTGTTCACCGGTCTGAACGCCAATATTGCCTTGTTTAATGCCCGCAAGCGCAATGTCGCCTATTCGGAGGATGTAGGCGGTGTGTCGACGGTGAAGGCCGCCGGTCTCGTTCGCTCGCGCGGGGTGGAGGTGGATATTGCCGGCAACCTTACCGATAGTCTCGATCTAATCGCAAGTTATGCTTATACGGACGCTCTCGTTCTCGAAGATTCCACCTATGCCGGCAAGCGCTTGCCGAATGTCGCGCGTCACACCGGCTCGCTGTTTCTTGCCTATGATGTCGGTGAGGTCGGGCCGAACGGCAACACGCTGCGGATCGGCGGAGGAGTGCGGGCCGTCGGCCAGCGTGCCGGCATCAACGACAATTCCTATGACCTACCGGGTTATGCCGTCTTCGACGCCTTTGCGACCTATACGCTTCAGCTGGAGAAACCGGTGACCCTACAGCTCAATCTGAAGAACATCTTCGACAAAAGCTATTATACCTCATCCATTGGCTCCACCAGCTACGCCAATGCCGTCGGCGAGCCCTTCAACGTCAGCCTCACGGCCAGCGTGAAATTCTAAGGGTACAGGCGGCGCAGTCCATCTGGGTCTTGCCGCTGCTGATGAAAGTAGACCCGTGCGTTTCTTGCATGGCTGCGCTGCATTAAAGCCTATTTAATATGCGGTAAAACCGGGTATCTTATTTTCATCGAAGCGATGCACCTCCTCCCGCAAAGCTTCGGATTGAGATGACCCTATCCTCCTCCCAAGGGTTGTCTTGTGAACAATGGCACTCCTCCTCCCAGCCGTTGTTCGAAATTTCGGAAAGCCTGCCGCACCTCCTCCCGCGGCGGGCTTTTTCGTTTTCGGGACAGGGGCATCAAAGGCCAAGCGCGAGCTGCGCTTCCTCTTCACTCTCTTCGGTGCTCAGCGAGGAAAGGGTAATCCCCAACAGCCTTACCGGACGTTTGAATGGAAAGACGGAGGCAAGCAGGCTCTCTGACATCTCCTGGATCATTGCGAGATCAGACACGGCTCCCGACACTGTTTTGCTGCGTGTCGCCTGGCTGAAATCCGAATATTTGATTTTCACGGTCACCGTCTTTCCCGTGATGTCGTGGGCCTCGCAATAACGCCAGACTTTCTGAGCCAAAGGGCCAAGCTCCGCCTTCGCCAGATTGAGATCGTCGATATCCTCGACGAATGTGTCCTCGGCGCCGACAGATTTGCGGATGCGATCGGGCTTGACCTGCCGTTCATCGATACCGCGGGCGATGTTATAGAAATAAGGGCCGGATTTCCCGAAATGCTGTTGCAGAAAACCGAGTGATTTCGACTTGAGATCGAGCCCGGTTTCGATGCCGTGCCGTTTCATCCGCTCGGCCGTGGCGGGTCCTACGCCATGGAATTTCTTGACGGCCAGGGCTTCAACAAAGCCAGGCCCATTCTTCGGCGTAATGACGGCCTGGCCATTCGGTTTGTTCAGGTCGCTTGCCATCTTGGCCAGAAACTTGTTGTAGGAGATGCCGGCAGATGCATTGAGTCTGGTGACCGCCTTGATCTTTGCGCGGATCTCCAGCGCAATTTCGGTGGCGATCTCCATGCCTTTCAGGTTTTCGGTGACATCGAGATAGGCTTCGTCGAGCGATAGCGGCTCGATCAGAGGGGTATATTCGGCAAATATCTCGCGTATCTGTTGCGACACCTGCCGGTATACCTCGAAGCGTGGCGGTACGAAGATCAGATCCGGGCATTTCCGTTTGGCAGTGACGGACGGCATGGCTGAATGGACGCCGAAGGTTCTCGCCTCGTAACTTGCCGCAGCCACCACGCCTCGTGCGGCCGATCCGCCGACGGCGACCGGCAGGCCGCGAAGTGCGGGGTTGTCGCGTTGCTCCACCGATGCATAAAAGGCATCCATGTCTATATGGATGATCTTTCGAACAGCCGTGTTATCCATCGTTCCAGCCTGTACGATCTTCCCTATTTCCACATCGCCCGCATCCGCGCGCCTACATCGATGCGGATCTGCTGCGCGCTGCGCTCGGAGGCTGCGGCCGAAACCAGGGGCCAGGTGGCGGTTTCAAAGAACTGCAGCAAAGTTGCCGGTATGAAGCGGGTTCTAGCGGCATAGACATGCCGGTCGCCCTGCGCGTTCTGGCCATGGGTGAAGAACCGTTGCGGGGTTATCAGTGACAGACTGTCCTTGGCGCGAGTCATGGCGACATAGAGCAGCCGGCGTTCCTCCTCTACTTCATGCGTGGAGCCGACGCCCAGATCGGAGGGTATGCAGCCATCGACAACGTTCAGGATAAAGACGGAGCGCCATTCCTGGCCTTTTGCCGAATGAATGGTTGAAAGCGTCAGGTAATCCTCATCGAGCAGCGGCACGCCTGCCTGATCGCTGGTGGCATCCGGCGGATCGAGCGTCAGTTCGGTGAGGAAGCGTTCGCGGGAAGGATAGCCGCCGGCAATCTGCTCGAGTTGCAGCAAATCGGCCTTCCGCGTCTCGGCATCCTCATGGATGCGTTCGAGGTGGGGCTCGTACCAGAGCCGCGCCTGCTCGATATCTGATGGCCAGCCGCCGTGCAATTTTCGCATGTTCGCCAGCAACTGCACGAAGGATACCCAGTCATCACCGGTTTTGGGTGGCGGCGGAATTTCGGCTAGGGCGAGCAGAGGTTCAGGATCTGCCGCAATCGTATCGAGAATATTGCCGGCTTTCTTCGGCCCGATACCCGGCAGCATCTGAAGTAGCCTGAAACCGGCGACGCGGTCACGCGGGTTTTGCGCGAACCGCAATACCGCCAGCATGTCCTTTACATGGGCACTGTCGAGAAACTTCAGGCCGCCAAATTTGACGAAGGGAATATTGCGGCGTGTAAGTTCAACTTCAAGCGGCCCGCTGTGACTGGAGGTGCGAAACAGCACGGCCTGTTGCTTCAGCGTCATGCCGGTCTCACGATTGGCCAGCACCTGGTCAATAATGAAGTTCGCCTGCTCGGTTTCGCTTTTTACTGTCACGAGCTTTGGCCGCTCGAGCGACTGTCGTTCGGTCCAGAGGTTTTTCGTGAACCGCTCACGGGCAAGGTCGATGACACCATTGGCGGCAGCCAGTATCGGCTGTGTCGAGCGATAGTTGCGATCAAGGGTGATAATATCGGCAGCCGGGCTGAAAGATGCCGGAAAATCAAGGATATTGCGCACCGTTGCTGCCCGGAACGAATAGATCGACTGGGCATCGTCACCCACCACGGTCAACCCGCGACCGCCCGGCTTCAGTGCCATCAGCACCGCGGCCTGCAGCCGGTTGGTATCCTGATATTCGTCGACCATCACGTGGTCGAAACGATTGCCGATATCGCCTGCAAGGTCGGGATCGCTGACCATCTGGGCCCAGTAGAGCAGAAGATCGTCGTAATCGAGAACGTTCTGGGCCTGCTTGGCCTCGACATAGGCGGCGAATAATTGCTTGAGTTCTTCTTCCCAGCTGGACACCCATGGATAGTGCTGGCGCAGGATTTCTTTCAGCGGCGTTTGTGAATTGACGGCGCGCGAATAGATCGCAAGGCAGGTGCCCTTTGTCGGAAAACGGCTCTCGGTCTTGGAGAAACCCAGTTCGTGTCGGGCAAGGTTCATCAGATCAGCGCTGTCTTCGCGGTCGTGGATCGTGAAATCCACGTCCAGTCCAATCTGTTCCGCATAGATTCGCAAGAGGCGCGCGCCGATCCCGTGAAACGTGCCGGACCAGGCCATCGCATCGGTGAGGGCTCCGGCGTTAGCGCCGATGACCTGCTTGCAGATACGCTCGACACGACGCGACATTTCAGAGGCGGCACGCCGTGAAAACGTCATCAGCAGGATGCGGCGAGGATCGGCGCCATTGACGATCAGATGCGCCACCCGGTGCGCCAGCGTATTGGTCTTGCCGGAACCGGCACCGGCGATAATCAGCAAAGGTCCCGCCGTGTGTCCGCCTGAAGGCCCAACGCCATGTTCCACGGCCTTGCGTTGCTGCTCGTTCAGTTTGTCCAGATAGGCAACCGCCATGCCTGCATCCTTGATATTTGCCTATCCGCACGACGACGGCATTTTTCAAAAGCACTCTTGTTGCAATGATTAGCAAAAACTCAAACAGCAGGCCAGAACAAATAATGAACGCATGTCTCTTTCCTCCACACTGCGGTGGACAAACCTGGTTGATCGATATTCGCAGCCTCAATCGGGTTCCGCATGGCGTGTTGACCGGCATGCTTTTCAAACCACTGAACCAACCCGACGGCTGATGAGTTCACCAGTCGCGTCTTGGAAGACGTGTTTGTTGGGAGGACAAAAGCATGAAGCATCTGAAACTATGCCTGATCGCTGTTGCGGCACTGGCCACATCGACATTTGCCTTTGCCGAGCAGAAGGCCATGAGGTCTGACGCCACGATCGCGTCGGATATCAATTATCTGCTTTATACGCCCAAAGACTATGCCGGTTCGGACAAAACCTATCCTCTCGTGGTCTGGCTGCATGGCGGCGATCAGGGCGGGAGCGACGTCGAAAAGCTGCGCCGCAGCGGTCTGCCAAAATTGATCGAAGGGGGCCGTGATTTTCCTTTCATGGTGTTTTCGCCACAAAATCCGAATGAGGAACTGCTTTATCCGATCGAGCGCGTCGAAAGCGTCCTGGCTTCCGTTGTGGCGGATCATCGGGTGGACCGCAGCCGTATCTACCTGATTGGATATAGCCGGGGAGGGTTCGGCGCCTGGTCAATGGCCGAGCAGTTTCCACAAACTTTTGCTGCAGTCGTCCCAATTGCCGGTGGCGGCATCCGCCATTACCTCAACCGCACCAATGAAAAGACAGCATTCTGGGCCTTTCACGGCTCAAGGGACGAGGTGATTCCTTTGTCCGATACTGTTGTGCTTGTTCAGCGTCTCCAGGAACTGAAACGCAATGTGCGGCTGACGGTTTTTGAAGATACGAACCATGAAGAGGTGGAGGCAAAAGTGCTCGGCGATGAGGCGATGTGGACCTGGCTTCTCCAGCAAAAGCTTGCAGACGCAAAGACGCCTTCGGCACCCTGAACCCCCAGCGGGCACCGTTTTACCGCTGGTATGGAAGCCCACAACCCAGCGCGGCCGTCATAAGTCCGGGCTGGCCGCCTCATAAGCCTTCGTCAAAACATCTCTCCGCAAGCGTGTCTTTCGCCTCTTGACACAGAGTAGGGAAGTCGTGCTAATACGCATTAACAGATAATACGTATTAGCAGTCAACGAGTGTCGGGGAGGGCATTGCGTGACCAGCCATAAACGGCTTACTCAGAACGATATTGCGAAGCTTGCCGGCGTCAGTCAGGCAACAGTATCGCTTGTTCTGAACGGCGCGCCGACCGCGATTGCGCGTATCCCGGCTGAAACACGCGAACGCGTACAGGCGGTCATTCGCAAGACGGGTTATGTCGCGGACCCGATCGCGCGCCGCATGGCCAAGGGGCTTAATCGCATCCTCGGCGTCTTCACCTACGAGCCTGCCTTTCCAAGCGCACAGGCGGACTTCTTCACGCCGTTCTTGTTGGGTATCGAGGAAGAGGCGCAGCAGCAGGCGTACGATCTTTTGCTGCTGACCAGTGCCGGCGTCGGCAACAACCGCAAGATTTTTTCCGAGGGCAACAGGCTCCGGATCGCCGATGGCTGCCTGGTCCTGGGCCGTGAATTCGACCGCAAGGAGCTTACCCGGCTGGTCTCGGAAGATTATCCATTCGTGGCGATCGGCCGACGCGACGATGCTGGCGGGCCCGTGCCCTATGTTGGCGGCGACTATGCCGCGGGCACACGGCAGCTTGTTGAAGATGCCATGATGCTCGGGCATTCCAAACTCGCCTATATCGGCCCTGCGGGTCCGGCGGAATCGATTGCCGACCGCTGGCGGGGTTTCAGTGATGCGCTCGGCACGGCGGCGACACTTGCCTTGCACATAAAAGCGGTAAACCGGCCTGCCGAAAAGATCCTCGACGCGATCATCGAAAGCGGCGCGACGGTGGCATTTTTTATAGAATTGGCGGATGCGGTGCGCGTCGAGACTTTGGCACGGGAGCGCGGAATTGGGGTGCCCGACGTGTTTTCGATGGTCGTGCTTGGCAGCCATATTCGTGCCGGCCGCAGCCCGGTGCGTTTCACATCCTATGAAATTCCCCGTGAAGAGATGGGCCGGCAGGCGACTTCAATGCTGGTGAACCGCATCGAGACCGGCAGCCCGGGAAGTCAAATTCTGCTCAAGTGCCAACCCGTCAAGGGTGAAACATTGGGGCCGGCTCCAGTGGCCTCCCCAGATAAGTCCCCAGTCAACAAAACGGATGAGACGACGTGAAAGAGATGCAAGCAGACATTCTTGTGGTCGGTGGTGGCCTAGGCGGCGTGGCGGCGGCCCTCGGTGCCGCACGCGCCGGAAAGCGCGTGATCATGACCGAGGAATATGACTGGATCGGCGGTCAGCTGACCAGCCAGGCCGTGCCATCGGACGAACATAGCTGGGTCGAGCAGTTCGGTATCACCCGCTCTTATCGCGCACTACGCAACGGCGTGCGCCAATATTACCGCGACCATTATCCTTTGACGGAAGGCGCCCGCTCCTGGAGTGACCTCAATCCGGGTGGCGGCTGGGTCAGCCGCATCTGCGCCGAGCCGCGCGTCAGCCTTGCGGTGATGGAAAGCATGCTTATGCCCTATATCGGTGCCGACCGGCTGACGGTGCTCAAGCCCTATCGGCCGGTTGCTGCTGATGTGGACGGCGATAGGGTCCGCGCGATCACCGTGCGGCATCGCGACAGCGGAGCGGAGATCGTCATTTCCGCCGACTACATTCTTGATGCCACCGAGCTTGGCGATCTGTTGCCGATGACGGGCACGGAATATGCCAAGGGGTTCGAGGCGCAATCGGACACGGGTGAGCCCAGTGCGCCGGCCAGCGCCCAGCCTGATAATGTGCAGGCGGTGTCGATCTGCTTTGCAATCGATCATGTCGACGGCGATCAGACGATCGACAAGCCCGATAATTACGACTACTGGCGCAAGTACCAGCCGCATTTCTGGGGTGGGCCGATGCTCGGTTTCACCGCGCCGCATCCGCGCACGCTGGAACACACGACCCGCTCCTTCACGCCCAATCCGGACGACGATCCGTTGCTGGTCGATGCCGACCAGCGCAAGGGCGGTGGCGATGAAAACCTCTGGATTTTCCGTCGCATCGCGGCACGCAAGAACTTTGCGCCAGGTTTTTATAAATCCGACATCTGCCTCGTGAACTGGCCGATGATCGACTATATGGACGGCACCATCATCGATGTGTCGGAAGAAGAAAAGACGCGGCATCTGAAAGCGGCGGCCGAACTTTCCTATTCGGTGTTTTACTGGTTGCAGACCGAAGCGCCGCGCCTTGATGGCGGACAGGGTTTTCGCGGCCTGCGTCTCAGAGGCGATATTACCGGCACCGAACACGGCCTTGCCATGGCGCCCTATATCCGGGAAAGCCGCCGCATCAAGCCGGTCACGCGCATCGTCGAACAGGATCTTTCCTACACGGTTCGCGGTGACAGGGGGGCTGTCCGCTATCGCGACAGCATCGGCATCGGCATGTACCGCATCGATCTGCACCCATCGACCGGTGGCGACAACTATATCGATGTGCCTTCCTGCCCGTTCGAGATTCCGCTTGGCGCACTCATACCCGAGCGCGTGAAGAACCTTATTCCGGCGGGCAAGAACATCGGCACGACGCATATCACCAATGGCTGCTACCGCCTGCATCCAGTCGAATGGAATATCGGCGAAGTGGCTGGAATGCTGGCGGCCTATTGCCTGGAAAAAGGTCTCACACCGCATCAGGTGCAGGAAGACGATGACCATCTTCATGCCTTCCAGACGGCGCTGACCCGCGAAGGCATCGAAATACGCTGGCCGGATATCGCGGCCTATTAGGACGGCGGACTGTCGTTCGATCGAACCCATCTTTGGAGGAGGACTGGGAATGAATAGTCATTGGAAAATGCAAACCACGGCCTGCGCGCTGGCCCTTATCGGCTCGTTTGCTCTGGCAGGGGCAGCGGCGGCACAGGATGCGGTCAAGCTGCGCATGACGATCTGGAGTGCCAACGAGGCGCATCTAAAGCTGTTCAACGACATCGCAGCCGGCTTCAAAAAGGACCATCCGAATGTCAGCGTGACCTATGAGTCCCTGCCTTTCGACACCTATACCACTGCGTTGACGACCCAGATTGCGGGCGGCAACGCCCCTGACATGGCCTGGATTTTCGAGACCTCGGCCTATGATTTCGTCAAATCAGGAGCGCTTTATCCGCTCACCGACACGCTGAAGGCCGCACAGGGTTACAATCTCGACGAAGTCAGCGCCGGGGCCATGGAACGCTGGTCGCAGGACGGAAAGCTCTTCGCCTATCCGTTCTCGACCTCGCCCTTTGCAGTCTTCGTCAACAATGATCTCATCAAGGCCGCAGGTGCAAAGACGCCGGCGGAGATGATCGCTGCCGGCGAATGGACCTGGGAAAACGCCATCGCGACCGCCTCGGCGGTCTCGAAATCCGGCAAGGGCGGGCTTGTCGTCCGCGACTTCAATTACCAGAGCTGGCAATATCTGACCTCCGTGTGGAACGGTTGGGGCGCATCGCCCTGGAGCGCGGATGGCGCAACCTGCACCATGTCGGAAAAGCCGATGGCGGATGCGGTGTCGTTCATCCATGACGCCATCTTCAGCAAGAAGGCCATGCCCGGCCCCGGCGAGACGGTCGATTTCTTTGCCGGTAATGCCGCGATGACCATTACCCAGATCAGCCGGGCCTCGCTTTTGCCGAAGGACAAGCCTTTCGGCTGGGACCTCGTGCCGCTGCCAAAGGGACCTGCCGGTGAATACGCGCTGATCGGACAGGCCGGCATCGGCGTCATGCAGTCCGGCAAGAATGCGCAGACGGCGGCCGAATTCGTTGCTTACATGACCAATCCGGAAAATTCGGCAAAGCTCAGCCAGTTCTTCCCCTCGGCGCGCAAGTCGCTGTTGAATGCGGAGGTGTTGAAAAAAACCAATCCGCTGCTCAGCCAGGAACAGATCGAAAAGGTCGTCATATCAGGCATCGCCACGGGCAAGGTCATGCCCGGCCACACCGGCTTTGCCCAGATACAGCAGATCGTGCGCTCAAACCTCGATGCGGTATGGCGGCCGGAGGCCGATGTCGCGGGAGCGCTTCAAAAAATCTGCGGCCAGATCGCGCCGCTCCTGAAGCGCTGAGGAGAAAGCCATGGCTGTCGCGCAGGAGATTACCCGTCCCCGGCATCGCCCTGCATCGGCGTTCTGGACCATCGCGCGGCGCGACAGTCTCGCTGGCTTTCTGTTCATCGCCCCGCAGCTGATCGGGATCATCATCTTCGTGCTGATCCCGCTCGGGCTAGTGTTCTGGTATTCGCTGCATGAGTGGAACGTGCTCGCCAATACCTTCACCTATACCGGTGCGCAGAACTACCGGATGCTCATCGAAGACGGCAATCTTCTGGAGGTGCTGGGCGCGACCGGGATATTCTCAGCCGGCCTCGTCGTGTTCAACCTGTCGCTGGCGCTGCTGCTTGCCGTGCTGCTCAACCAGAAGCTTGCCGGCATTGCGATATTCAGAACGCTGTTCTTCTCGCCCGTCGTCGTGTCTCTGGTTGCCTGGACGATCGTCTGGGGTTTCCTGCTGCAGAAGAACGGCGGCATCAACGGCATGTTGCTGATGGTCGGCATCGAAGGCCCCAACTGGCTGCGCGAGGAGACGACAGCGATGATTTCGGTCATCGTCGTACAGGTCTTCAAGAATGTCGGGCTCAACATGATCCTGTTCCTGGCGGCACTTCAGGGCGTGCCGAAGGAACTCTACGAGGCCGCCCGCATCGACGGTGCGCCAGCCTTCAAACAGTTCCGTCGCATCACCCTGCCGCTGATCAGCCCGACGATCCTGTTGACCTCGATCATCACCATTGTCGGCTCGTTACAGGTTTTTGCTCAGATCGCGGTTTTGACCCAGGGCGGGCCGGGTCTGTCGACCACGGTGCTGGTCTACTACCTCTATCAGCAGGCCTTCCAGTTCCATTTCTTCGGTTACGGCTCGACGCTGTCCATCCTGCTGTTTCTGATCGTTGCCGTGCTGACCTTTGCCCAGTGGCAGATGCGCAAGAGGATCGTCTTTTATGAAAGCTGACCTTTCCCCCCGCATGCAGGTGGCGCTCTACGGGTTGCTGTGCGTGCTGCTTGTCCCCTTCGTCTTTCCAACCTGGTGGATGGTTACCTCGTCCATCAAGCCCATCAGCGACATCTTCGCCTTCCCACCGCAGCTCATCCCGCAGAGCCACGACTGGACGACCTATGCGAAGGTGTTCGAGTTGCAGCCCTTCGTGCGGCAATATTGGAACTCCGCCTACATTGCCGCTGTGGTGACGATCGGCACGATGATCATCTCCTCAATGGCAGGCTATGCCTTCGCACGGATCCGGTTTCCGGGCGCCAATGTGATCTTCATGATCGTGCTGCTTGGCCTGCTGATCCCGTCCGAAGTGACGATCGTGCCGCTCTTCCAGATGTTCCTGAAGGCAGGCATGGTCAACACCCACTGGCCGCTGATCCTCGTGCCGATTTTCGGGGCGCCAAGCGTGTTTGCCACCTTCGTCATGCGGCAGTTTTTTGTGACGCTGCCGGGAGAGCTGGAGGAGGCCGCACGCGTCGACGGTCTTGGACGTTTCAAGATATTTCACAAAATTGCCTTGCCCTTGGCAAAGCCGGCGCTTGCTTCGGTCGCGATCTTTACGTTCCTGCATTCCTGGAACCTGTTCCTCGAACCCATCGTCTTTCTCTCCAGCGCCGAGATGTTCACGCTGCCGCAGGCGCTGACGCAATATACCGACGCCTATGGCGGGCCGATGTGGAACATCCAGCTTGCCGCAGCGACGCTGACTGCGCTGCCCGTGCTCATCGTCTTCGTGATTGCCCAGAAGCAGTTTGTCGAAGGCCTCGCCCATACCGGCCTCAAGGGCTGAAGAACCGGAAACAGATTGATGGCTCACGTTACTCTCTCCGACATCCGCAAAAGCTATGGCGCGGTCAAAACCATTCACGGCATCGATCTCGCCATTAAGGACGGCGAGTTTGTTGTGCTTGTCGGGCCTTCCGGCTGCGGCAAGTCGACCCTGTTGCGGATGATAGCCGGTCTCGAAACGATTACCGGCGGTGAGCTCAGGATCGGCGAACGGGTCGTCAACGATCTCGATCCCAAGGACCGCGATATTGCCATGGTGTTCCAGTCCTATGCCCTATATCCGCATATGACGGTGGCCAGCAATATGGGCTTTTCGCTAGAGCACCGCGGCTCGAGCAAGCAGGAAATTGCTGAAAAGGTGAACTGGGCAGCGGATATTCTTGGCCTTGCGCAGCTGCTCGACCGTTATCCGCGCCAGCTTTCCGGCGGCCAGCGCCAGCGCGTTGCGATGGGCCGGGCCATTGTTCGCAATCCGCAGGTGTTCCTGTTCGATGAGCCCCTGTCAAACCTTGATGCGAAGTTGCGCGTCGTCATGCGCGGCGAGATCAAGGCACTGCACCAGAAGCTGAAGACCACCACGATCTATGTGACGCACGACCAGGTCGAGGCGATGACGATGGCCGACAGGGTCGTGGTTCTCAATGGTGGCAGGGTCGAGCAGATCGGCACGCCGCTCGAACTTTACGACCGCCCGGCAAATCAGTTCGTTGCGGGCTTCATCGGTTCGCCATCGATGAACTTCCTGACCGGCACGATAACTGAAAGAGGTTTTGAAACCGCAGGTATCGTGTTGCCCTTGCCAGTTTCCGCGGCCGGCTTTGCCGGCAAACAGGCCGTTTACGGCATCCGCCCGGAACACTTCCTGCTTGATGCCGGCGGCGTGCCTGCCGAGATAATGCTGGTTGAACCATTAGGATCGGAAACGCAGGTCACCATTAAACTCGGCGATACCAAGGTGCTCGGCGTCTTTCGGGAACGCATAGGGCAGGCAGTCGGCGACAGCATCATGGTCTCGCCGACGCTTAACAGCGTCCATCTGTTTTCGAGTGAAGACGGAGCACGGCTGAACTGATCACGGGGCCATCTGCCTCTTGCGCGGCCCGACGGCCTGATCGACTACTGGACTGCCAGGGAAAACCTCGCAGTCCAGCTGTTCCCATGGCTCACCCCATGACGGCTTTCAAAGGAAGCTGCTCTCGAAGAGTTCGCCTGAATACGCCGCGTGGGTGATGCCCGCTTCAAGATCGGCCTTGGTCAACTCATCGACAAAAACGCCATTCTGCATGACCAGAACGCGGTCGCACATATGGGCTATAACCGACAGGTCGTGGCTGACGAGAACGAAGGTGAGGTTCTGCTCGTCGCGCTGATCGGCCAGCAGGTTCAGGATTTCCGCCTGAATGGAGACGTCGAGAGCGGATGTCGGCTCGTCGAGAAGCAGGATCGGCGGCTCGAGGATAAGCGCGCGGGCGATCGCAACACGCTGACGCTGGCCTCCGGACAGTTCGTGCGGGAAGCGCTCGGCAAAATGCGCTGGCAGGCCAACCTGCTGCAGCGCGGCCGGAACCTTCGACCAGCCGTCACCAAGCCCCATGGAGCGGATCGGTTCGGCAAGAGCCCGGCCGATGCGGTGGCGTGGGTGCAGGGAACCATAGGGGTCCTGGAACACCATCTGCGCCAGCTTCAGCTCGTCGCGGCTACGGACTTTGCCCACAGGCTTGCCTTCGAAAGAGATCGATCCGGTCCAGCCGGATTCCAGGCCGGCAAGCGACCGCAGCAATGTCGACTTGCCGCAACCGCTTTCGCCAACGATGCCGAGTGTCTCGCCTCGGTTGACCCGAAAGCTGACGTCGCGCACGACATGATTGCGGTTTTCCTTCGTGCCGTAGACGACATCAAGCTTGTCTACCGTGATCATCGCATCACCTCCGCATCGATTGCCTGGCGATCCAGCACCTTGAGGCGCCGGACCGGATTGCGGGGATCGGGCATGGCCGCGATCAGGCCCCGTGTATAGGGGTGTTGCGCATCTTCGAGCTTGGAAAGCGTCTCCACGACGCGTCCGCCATACATGACCAGCACACGTTCGCAAAAGGCCGCGACCATGCGGATATCGTGACTGATGAGGATGAGGCCTGAATTGTTTTCGCGCACCATCTCGTCCAGAAGCAGAAGGACATCCTTGCGGACGCTGACATCGAGTGCTGAGGTCGGTTCGTCGGCGATGACCAGCTTTGGTTTGGCAAGCAGCATCATGGCGATCATCACGCGCTGTCCCATGCCGCCTGAGATCTGGTGGGGATAAAGCCCCATGACGCGGTCAGGATCGTTGATGCGCACGCGCAGCAGCATGTCGCGCGCGGCATTTCTGGCGGCCTTGCCCTTGAGGGCCAGATGCAGCTCGGCCGCTTCCGCCACCTGCTTTCCGATCGGCAGGACCGGATTGAGGGAGTAACGCGGATCCTGCATGATGAGCGCCATCTCGCTGCCGCGGATCGCACCCATCTGGCGCTCGGATTTTTCAAGCAGCGGTTCGGAGAGGAAATCCATCCGTTCTGCCGTCACCGTGGCGCTCTTGGGCAGAAGGCGCATGGCGGCACGACCGGTCGTGGACTTTCCGGACCCGGATTCGCCGACGATACCGACACGCTCGCGTCCGACGTCGAAGTTGACATTGGAGACGGCGGGGATGGCGTTGCGGCCAAAGCGAACGTTAAGATCGCGGACCGAAAGAATGGGAGAGCTATCAGGAACGGGCATGACGCGGATCCAGTAGGTCGCGCAGCGTATCGCCAGCGATGTTGAAGGCAAGGCTCGTCAAAAGGATCGCGATGCCGGGCATGACGGCGACCCACCAGTAATCGAGCATGAATTTACGGCCGCTGGAAATCATCGCCCCCCATTCGGGAAGCGGCGGCTGCGCGCCAAGACCGAGGAAGCCAAGCGAGGCGGCCGTCAGGATGATACCGGCCATATTCAATGTCAGTCTGACGATGACCGAAGGAATGCACATCGGAGCGATATAAAGAAACAGGATGCGCATCGGCGAGGCCCCATAGAGGCGTGCGGCCGCAACATAGTCGGTGTTGCGCACGACCAGCGCTTCGGCCCGCGCCAGGCGCGCGATGGGCGGCCAGGCGGTCAGCGAGATCGCGATGATTGCGGTACCGAGACCGGCTCCCATTGCAGCAGCAAAGGCAAGTGCCAGAACGAGCGAAGGGAAGGAAAGGACAATATCGGTCGCGCGCATCAGAATGGCGTCGGTTCTGCCGCCGAAGAAACCGGCCATGACACCGATTGCAAGGCCGATAGGGCCGACGATGACCGAGACCGACAAGACGGTCTGGATCGTGATGCGGGTGCCATAGACGAGGCGGCTGAAAATGTCTCGGCCAAATTCGTCGGTCCCCGCCAGATGCGCCCAACTGGGAGGTTGAAGCGCATTGTCGAGCACCTGGCGCACCGGATCATATGGCGCAATCAGGGGAGCGAAAATGGCAACCACGACCAGAATGGCGAGAATGGCAAAGCCGAACATTCCAAGCGGCTCGTCGCCAAGCTTCCGCAGCGTCCGCACCGTCGTTGTGGATATCCGAGACAATGCGCTGCGGCTCCGCACGGGAGTGTTCTGAGTTATATCGGTCATCGAGCGACCTCCCGTGTCCGCGGGTCAAGCGTGGTGTAGGCCACGTCTGCGAGGAAGTTGAGCATCATAAAGATGAAGCCGATGACGATGGTGGCTGCGAGGATCGCATTCATGTCACCGATAAGCAGTGCATTCGTCATGTATTGTCCGATGCCGGGCCAGGAAAAGACGATTTCGGTCACAACGGCGCCTTCCAGCAGGTTGCCATAGGAGATGGCGAGAACGGTGATCAGCTGCACCGCGATATTCGGCAGTACATGGCGGGTTACGGTGCGCGCCGGGCTGACGCCTTTCGCACGCGCCGCAATCACATAATCCTGGCTGAGCTGTTCGAGGGTGAAGGCGCGGGTCATGCGGGTAATGTAGGCCATTGCCATATAGGCAAGGATGATCGCCGGCAGCATGATATGCGCGAGCGCATTCCAGAAAATCTCTGTCTCACCTGCGAGAAGAGTGTCGACCAGCATCAGCCCTGTTCTCGGCTCCACGAGGCCTTCGTAAAAGACGTCCACGCGACCGGGCCCGGCGACAAGGTTGAGATTCGCATAAAAAATCACGAGCCCGACGATACCGAACCAGAATACGGGTATCGAATGCCCCACCAGCGCAAAGACACGTGCGAACTTGTCGATGAACGTGTCGCGAAACAGGGCCGCGGCGAGACCGAGCGGGACGCCGATGACGGTGGAGATGATGATTGCCAGCGTTGCAAGCTCAAGCGTCGCCGGGAAGGCTTGCGCCAGGTCCCGCGTTACCGGGTTCCCGGTCAGGATAGCTATACCGAAATCGCCGTGCAGCAGGCCGCGGAGATAGATGAAAAACTGCTGGTAGAGAGGGAGATCAAGCCCAAGCCGAGCCCGCATGGCTTCATAGGCTTTGGGATCTGCAAGCTCACCGACGATTGCCCCGACCGGATCGGTCGGCATCACCCGGCCAATGATGAAGGTGATGCAGAGCAGGATGAAGAGGCTGACGACAAGTTGCAGGAAGCGATGTCCAAGGCCGCGCAATGAAATTTCAGTCATCGCAAATCGCACTTCCACGAGAAAACGCTGTCAGCGATGCCACTTTTTGAACGGCTCGCCGCAGACGAGCAATTCTACCCTGCAAAAACTTTTGATGGTACTTCATCCCAACTCCTCCCTGAGCTAACATGAAAACATATGACGTAACGCCACGTCATCATATGAGTAACGAAGGGATTCGTTTTCTGCAAGAGGGAAGAGTGGCATGATGGGCGATAGGGAAAAGCCGCGGGAGCGGCGGGCACAACAGATCATCGATAATCTCAGTGCAGAAATTCGCAGTGGAAAACTGAAGAACGGCGATCAGCTTCCCACGGAACCGCAGCTTGAGCGCACCTACGGCGTGAGCCGCACAGTGGTTCGCGAGGCGATCGCGGATCTGCGCTCTTCCGGCTATGTCATTCCCATCCATGGCAAGGGCGTGTTCGTCAGCAATGTCAGCGAGTGGGCGGGTGTGAAGCTGACGCAATCCGAAGTTGGCACAATTGCAGAAACGCTGGAAATGCTTGAGTTTCGACTCGCAACCGAAGGCGAAGCAGCGGCAATTGCCGCCTATCGCCGCACAGCCCAGCAGGAAGCGGCGATTTCCGCAGCCCATCGGAAAATGGGCCGGGCCATCGATGCGGGCGAAAGCACCGTCAGTGCCGATTACGAGTTTCACACGGCCATTGCGATAGCGACCAACAACCGGTTCTATCTCGAGGCACTGCGCCAGTTCGGGTCACGCTCGATACCGCGCGGTCAGTTTCCAACCCTGCCGGAGACGGGCGACGCGGATTATCTGCGCAAAGTGCAGGCCGAGCATGAGGCAATCCTGCGCGCCATCGTAGAGCAGGATCCGGATGCCGCGCGGAAAGCCATGCGCGATCATATGCTTGCGAGCCAGCGTCGATACAGGTTGCTTTCCGAGGCGCAATAGCATCTCGACACTCATCTTATTTCGTGCGATGTCATATGATGACTAGCATGGAGTGAGGAGAGAATCGATGTATGTCGGCACCCAGGTGACAGCGCGCGATGACGAGGATTTCAAGGTTTGGGCGCAGCTTGGCGTCAAGAATATCAACGCAGATCCGCCTGGTGCACCCGCAAGCTGGACCTTTGAGGATTTTGAGCGCCACCGTGACAAGGTCGAGAGCTTTGGCCTCGTGCTCGACATGGTGCAATTGCCTTTGCCATCAAGGCCGATCGAACAGGCATCGTTTCCCGATATCCTGCTTGCCGGGCCAGAACGCGACCGGCAGATCGATGCCGTCTGCAGAATGATTGAGGATATCGCCAGGGCCGGCATCCCGGCGGCGAAATACAACCTCAATCTCATCGGCATCCCGCGCACTGAAATGGAGCGTGGGCGTGGTGGTTCGCTCAATGAAGCCTGGCGATGGGACAAGGCGGACCATGACGCGGCTCCGGGCCTTGCCGGTGTTCTATCAGAGGACGAAAACTGGGAACGCATCGACTATTTCCTCGAACGCGTGGTGCCGGTTGCCGAAAGCAACAAGGTCCGGCTCGCCTGCCATCCGCATGACCCCTACACCCCGCCCGGCTACAAGGGTGTCACCCGGGTGCTCGGCACCGTCGAGGGCCTGAAGAAATTCGTGCAGATGCGGGAAAGCCCCTATCACGGCCTGAATTTCTGCCAGGGATCGATCGGCGAGATGCTCGACAATCCGCGCGAGGAGATCGACGAGATCATCCGCTGGTTTGGCAGCCGCGACAAGATATTCAATGTCCATTTCCGCAACATCAGCGGCGGCAAGCTGTCTTTCATGGAAACGTTTCCCGACGAGGGTGACATGGACATGGTCCGTTCGCTGAAGCTCTACCATGAACTCGGCTATCGCTACATGATCATGCCCGATCATGTGCCGACGATTGCGGGCCGCGATCCCGTCGGTGTCGCCTTTGCGTTTTGCTACGGCTACATCGCCGCGCTCATCGAGGCGCTTAAGAACAACCATCTTTGACTGTTTCAGGCCGGTGGGCGCACGTGGCGCTGCCGGCTTGCAATTACCGATCTGTAGGAGGAGCAGGTATGAAAAAATCAATGATCCGTCTCGCATTCACCACCGTTCTGGGCGCCATGCTGGTGCAGGCGTCGCCGGTGGCAGCCAAGACCCCCAACGACCAACTCGTTGTCGGGACATCGCTGGCCCAGGTGCTGTCGCTAGACCCCCATCAGGCTACCGAAGCGAAAGCCAACGAAATCATGGCCAATCTTTACGATCGGCTGATCTCGGTTGATGGCTCGGGGAAGGTTTCGCCGCAGCTGGCAGAGCGCTGGGAGACAGATGACAAGGGCATCACGTTTCATCTTCGCGCTGCCAACTTTGCGTCGGGCAATCCCGTTACCTCCGCAGATGTGGTTTATTCGTTCAGCCGCCTTTTGAAGATGAATCAGGCGGCGGCCGCCAACCTCAAGCGCGTTGGTTACAACGCGGAAAATGTCGACAAGCTGGTGAGCGCCCCGGACGAAAAGACCGTCCGCATCGAACTGTCGGGGCAAACGACATCCGAACTGCTGCTCTATCGTCTGGCGATGGTCATTGCCAGCGTTGTCGACAGCAAGGAGCTCAAGTCCCATGAAGTTGACGGCGACTGGGGCAATGCGTGGCTGAGAACAAATTCCGCCGGTTCAGGCCCCTTCACCCTCAATCGCTGGTCGCCGAACGAAATCATCATTCTTGAGGCCAACAAGGACTATGTGGCTGGCAGCCCGAAAATGCGTCGCGTGATCGTGCGGCATGTACCGGAAAGTCAGGTGGAGCGCCTGATGCTGGAGCGAGGCGACATCGACATTGCCAGCGCGCTGACGGCATCCGACCTTGCGACCTTCAACAACAAGGAAGGTTTTCAGATCCAGCGCGTGCCGACGGGTGGTTTCTACGTCCTGTCCATGAATGCGGGCAAGGAGCCTCTTTCCAACCCCAAGGTTCGCGAAGCAATTGCTTACGGCATCGACTACAAGGGAATGGAAAAGACCATCATGGGCCCCTATGGCAGGGCGCGCACGGTGCCGGTTCCGGAGAATTTCGAATATGCCATTCCAAGCCCCGACTGGAAGCTTGATGTCGAGAAAGCGAAATCTCTTCTGAAGGAAGCCGGTTATGAGAATGGCTTCACGCTTAATCTGAAGACAATTGCCCAAACGCCGCGTATCGATCTTGCTACGGCCATCCAGGCATCGCTCAGCCAGGTCGGTATCAAGGTGAACATTCAGCAGGGTAACGGTTCGGACGTGATTGCCGCTCACCGTGCGCGGGACTTCGATCTGCTTATTCCGCAGACGGGCGCATATATGCCCAACGTCCTCGGCTCGATGGAGCAGTTCTCCAGTAACCCCGACAACTCGCTTGCTGCCAACAATGCCGGCAATTTCGTCTGGCGCTCTGCCTGGGACATTCCGGAGCTGACGGCTCTGACCGCAAAGGCTTCCCTTGAGCCCGATGCCAAGAAACGTGGGGAAATCTACACCCAGATGCAGGAAATGTTCGTCGCGCAGAAGCCAGCGGTTCTGCCTCTCTTCGAGAGATACGAGCCGATCGTTTTGACGTCGCGCGTCAAGGATTATGTCGGTCACCCAAGCCAGACGACGCGACTGGAAAACGTGACGAAGCAGTGACTGCAAACCACTAGACGGAAAACATGTGACGGGCGGTGAATTTACCGCCCGTTTTTTTGTGGGTCCCTCGACTGCTTGCTGGCCAATTAAGACAGGGCCGCCGTGCGAACTATTACGCCCGCATCCTTGAATTCTTGGGGTTTTCGCGATGGCTCTAGCGGGTTAGACCGTGCAGCGATCGACTCTTTCCCAGAGCGGGATTCCCAAACCCCGCTCGCTCACATTCCATTAAATGCGTTGGCACCATGAGCTTCCCACAGATAAAACTTCCCGCAAGGCCGCTCAGTTTGAAGCGCGGTGTCATTTCGGTACCGGCGGCCTATTATTTTTCCATTCCCGTGCTGCTGGTGATTACAGTCGTCCTGCTCGTGGCCGAAGGCCCGGGTGTGTTGCGCGACTATCAGATCAGCCGCTACCCGCTGGAGATCGAAAGCGGCGATATCAACGGCAGTTGCAAGACCCGCAAGGCGATCTTCACGAATTGCGAAGCGGAGCTTTCCTACGAGCATGGCGGTGTGAGCTACAATAAGGATGTCGAGGTCATGTTCGTCGATTTCCATTCCGGCGACTATGAAACCGGTCTGGTCATTTCGGCGAAAAATCCCGAACTTGCAACGATTTCACTTGGCCTCGATATGCTCTGGAACCGGATCATAACCCTGGGCGTGTTCGTTGCCCTGCTCGGTTTCGGCTGTTTCGCGCTGCTGCTTACACTTATCCGCACCTTGCGGGCTCGTCTGCGTCTGCGGCACCCGGCGCCATTGACTGTTATTCCGGTGGCGCTGACGGCGGTCGCCGAAAAACGCAGCCGTCTTTTCGTGACCTATGCCGATACGGTCAGGGAAGGGAAGACGAAGAGGCAATCCTTTACCTACTTGGAGAGAGGGCGAATCCCGGTCGTCGTTGGCCACACAGGCAAACACGATGTCGCACTGGCGGTCTGGCACGGTGAAACCCCGCTGCCCGTTCTGCTTGACGATCAGCTGGAGCGAATTGACCTATCGGAACTGGAAAGAGCGGAAGCACTTGCCTCGCTCGAACCGGCGCTTGCGAACCGTGGGCAGGAGGGCGTATCCGCCCCCGGCGCGGCGGTGACAAAGGCCCCAAGCCTTGCGCGACGGCTGGCAACGTTCGTTGCAATTGTCGCCTTTATCGTCGTTGCAACCTTGGGGTACTGGCTGTGGTACGTCACCAGCGCGCCTTCGCAATTCAACTCTCCGGGCATGGACCTCAACAACATGATGCCCGCGGCGCTCAACGAGTGGGGCTGCGCGCGTCTGCAGGAGCGTTTTGCTGATGGTCCGGCACCTTTCGGTTGTGCCGGGGACGATTTTAGAAGCTGGAAATAAAGGCTTTCTCTCTTGGCGTTTATTGGGCCGGTCGCAAGAGCTTGATGGGCTGGCGCGTCGGCCCGGCGTCTCCTGGCTCTTTGTCGATGAGATCGATCAATTATCCAAAGTTGCATTAGAGATTTATAAATAAACCAACTCCATAGTGCGATCGTGGGCGGTTCTCGAGGCTGGGAGAGTGCATCATGTTCACGGTTCTGGAATGCGTTGCGGTACAACACGATCATGCGATCGTGCTGCTTGCAGCGGTTATTTGCCTGCTTGGCATGCATGCTTTTTTCCATTTGTTGTTGCGTGCGGAAGAAAGCCCGGCTGGCCGCAAGCCTTATTGGGTGCTGGTTGCCGCCTTTGCAGCGGGGCTCAGCGTCTGGGCCACGCATTTCGTTGCCATGCTTGCTTATAAGGGTTCAGTCCCGATCGGCTTTGATTTCCAGTTCACGGCGCTGTCGGCGGTTCTGGCCGTTCTGGGGTTCTGGCTGGCGCTCAGGGCGCGCTCGCAGGCGAGCTACAGTCCCGTTATCGTCGGAACGCTGGTTACCCTTTCGGTTGCCGTCATGCATTTCGTCGGCATGGCGGGCATGGATGTGGCCGCTACGATCAGCTATCGCTGGGCCCCCGTTTTGGGCGGTTTTGCCGTTGCCTGGGTATTTTTTCTGCTGGCCTTTTTCCTGTTCCTTCGCTCCGCCGCATGGAAACGCATCGTCATTCCGGCCGGATGTTCGATCTTGGCAATCTGCGCTTTGCATTTCACCGCCATGTCGGCCACGATCCTGTCGCCGGATCCGTCCGTCGCTGGCCCGGATCCCGACAATCTCGCCAGAGTGATCATGATTGCTGCCGTTTCGGGCGTGACTTTCCTGGTCCTCGCAGCCACTGCCACCGCCGCTCTCGTTGACCGTTACCTTGTCGATCTCAAGGGGCTTGTGGATGCGACGCTGGATGGTCTTGCCGTGGTCCGCGATGGCCGCATTGTTGAGCTGAATACCCGTTTTGCCGGGCTTGTCGGCAGTGATGAGGCATCGCTGATGGGTAAAAATCCAGATGATCTCTTCAAGGCCATGGACGGACAGCCCACCTATCTGCCGCGCCTCGCGCCGGTTGAGGCAATCCGCGAACGCAGCGACCGGCCGCAGGTGTTCGAGCTTGCCGTCCGCACCATCGAGTATCGCGGCCATCCTTGCGAAGTGCTGGCCATTCGCGACCTGACGGAAAAGCGGGAGGCGCAAAGGGAGATCGAATATCTGGCCCGCCACGATGTGCTGACCGGCCTTTCGAACCGCACCATGTTCCAGACGCGGCTGCACCAGCAGATCGAACATTGCGACGCGGAGGATGAGTTTGCCTTGCTGGCGCTCGATCTCGACCGGTTCAAGGCGGTCAACGACATTTTCGGCCATGCCGAGGGCGACCGGGTGCTGAAAAAAGTTGCGACCATCCTCGATGAATGCGCAAGGCCGGGAGATATCGTCGCCCGTCTCGGGGGCGATGAATTCGTTATCCTGACTGCCCGGCACACCAAATCGGAGGAGGCACGTCTGCTTGCCGAGACAATCCTTGCCATGTTCGGGTTGAAAATGAATGCGGCCAACGATCCGACCGCTGTCGGCGTCAGCATCGGCATCGCCGTCTTTCCGCGGGACGGGAACAGCAACGAAAGCATCTTGCACGCCGCTGATCTGGCGCTTTACCGCGCCAAGATGGGTGGGCGCGGAATATTGTCCTTTTATGATCCCCTGATGGATCAGGAGGCCCGCGAGCGCCGCCAGCTCGAAACGGATCTGCGGCTCGCCATCAACCGCAACGAATTGGTGTTGAACTATCAACCTGTCCTTTCCGTCGAATGTGGTCAGGTCGTCGGTTATGAGGCGCTGGTACGCTGGCAGCATCCGACTAGGGGTGTCGTACCTCCGGATGTCTTCATTCCGATTGCAGAGGAAAGCGGGATCATCATCTCGCTCGGCGAATGGGTGCTGCGCGAGGCCTGCCGCCAGGCGAGCACCTGGGCGCCGCACCTGAAAATCGCTGTCAATGTTTCACCATTGCAGTTTTCGCTCGCAAATCTCGGCCATGTCGTCTGCACGGTTCTCATGCAGTCCGGCCTTTCGCCGAACCGGCTGGAACTCGAGATCACCGAAGCCGCGTTGCTGAAGGACCGCAAGGCGACGCTGATCATCCTCAACCAGTTGAAGGCGCTGGGTGTGGCCATCGTCATGGATGATTTCGGCACCGGTTATTCCTCGCTCAGCAACTTGCAGAGCTTCCCCTTCGACAAGATCAAGATCGACCGCAGCTTCATCGCCGCCATGAGTGAGGATGATAATGCCCGCGCCATCGTGCGCGCGGTGATCGGCCTCGGTCGCAGCCTCGATCTGCCAGTGACGGCGGAGGGTATCGAAACCGACGCGCAATATCGCATGGTTGTCGATGAAGGTTGCGCGCAGGCGCAGGGTTATCTCTTCGGCAGGCCGGATGTGGCTCCTGCCGCGGCGGCAAGCACTGGCAAGCGGAAGAAACATTCCGTCTGAAAGAGGAGTGCGGCGGCGTGGTGCCGTCGTAATTCCATTCTCCTACGCCAATGGAACGAGAGCGAACGCAGATCGTTAGGATTGTGTGTGGTGCGTCCGTGTCGCCACCGCCGCAGCCGGCGGCAGACGACAGCCCTGACCTTCCGATGATGAATTCGCTGGTCATGAGACGCACCAAGGATGGAATTCTATCTCTGGGAGAAACCAATGACAGACCGCCTTGAGCCGCAGGACCCGCGCAACCAGTATCCGCGCCCGCCCTTTTCAACGCCGACTCAGGAAATGCCGGGGCTGGTCACGAACATGATGCCTTTCCCTGATCATGGTGAAAAGACCTATCGCGGCAGCGGCAAGCTTGCCGGGCGGAAGGCGCTCATAACCGGCGGTGATTCCGGCATCGGTCGCGCCGTGGCAATTGCCTTTGCGCGAGAGGGTGCAGATATCGCGATATCCTATCTGCCGGAGGAAGAATCGGACGCCGGAGAGGTGGTAGCACTTATCGAAGCGGAAGGCCGCGTGGCGGTCGCCTTACCCGGAGATATTACCGATGAGGCATGGTGCCGCGAACTGGTTGAAAAAGCGGTAGGTGATCTCAACGGCCTCGATATTCTTGTGATCAATGCCGCAAGACAACAATATCGCGAGGGTATCGCCGAGCTGTCGACTGAAGATTTCGACCGCACGATGAAGACCAATCTCTACGCGCTGCACTGGATTGCGCAGGCCGCCGTTCCTTACCTTGAGCCCGGATCGTCGGTGATTACCACCGCATCTATACAGGCCTATGAGCCGTCTCCCATTCTTCTTGATTATGCCACTACGAAAGCCGGCATCGCTGCCTATACGAAAGCGCTCGCCAAACAGCTTATCGAAAAAGGCGTGCGGGCAAATGTTGTCGCGCCTGGTCCGTTCTGGACGGCTTTGCAGCCGAGCGGCGGGCAGCCGGACGAGAAGGTCAGGAATTTCGGTAAGGACAGCGATTTTGGCCGTCCAGGCCAGCCTGTGGAACTGGCACCGGTCTATGTGCTGCTGGCTTCGCAGGATGGCAGCTTCATCAATGGCGAGGTCTATGGTGTGACCGGAGGCCGGGGCATTGCCTGATCGGCTTTGAGGACTTGACATGAAACGACAGACAGAACGTTCAGACAGAGATGTGAAGCCCTTCGATGTCCGCGACCGGCTAATACTGGCGCTTTATGCGCAGCTGAAGGCCGAGCGGCAAACGCGCGAGGCTATGGAATGGGTCATCCGCAATGGCGGGCTTTCGCCGGAGGTGCTGGAGGCGATGGCATCCGACCCTGTGCCGGTGCTGGCGGAGGCGGACGTTCCCGCTATCGAGCGCATCCTTGCTGCGGACCGGGGCAGAGGCCAATCCTCTCAAGACGACCATGGGCGGCCATCATGAACCGGAGAGCGAGCTGGAAGGGTCATCTGACATTCGGCGATTTCACCTGTGAAATCGGTCTTTATTCCGCGCTCACTTCATCGGAAAAGATCTCCTTCAACATCGTCAACCGAAAGACCGGCCATCGCGTTGAACGGCAATATGTCGATAGCGATACCGGCGACGCTGTCGACCGCGAGGATCAGGTTAAGGGATATGAACTCGACAATGGCGACCATATCGTCATCGAGGGAGATGAGATCGCAACGCTGATGCCGGAAAACGACAAGGTCATCCGCATCAGGCATTTTCTGAGCCACGACGAGATCGACAAGCTCTATTTCGATAAGTCCTATTATCTGGCGCCGACGCAGGAAGGTGGCGAAGAGGCTTTGACGCTGCTGGCAAAAGCCATGGACGACGAGAAGGTCTTGGCACTTGGCGAAGCGGTACTCTTTCGCCGAAACCGCGTGCTGTTGATCCGTCCAAGCGGCAAGGCGCTCGTGGCGACGACCTTGAATTTCGGCTACGAGGTTCGCTCGCAAACCACCGTTTTCAAGTCCATTCCCGATATTCAGTTCGATGAAGAGATGCTTGAACTCGCCGGTCACATCATCGGGAAACGGGCAGGCACATTCGATCCCGCGGAATATACCGATCGTTACAATGATGCGCTGGCGGAACTGGTGAAGGCGAAGATCGAGGGCAGGGAAATCAGCAAACAGCCGCCGCGCAAGCAAGATAACATCATCGACTTGAAGGAGGCTTTGCGCCGCAGCGCCGGTGACGGCGACAGCGGAAAATCTACCGCTGGTGCGGGGCGCAAATCCTCCCGGAAAGCGAGCTGATCCATGGGTTTGCAGAGCTATAACGCCAAGCGCAGTTTCGACAAGACGCCGGAGCCGAAGGGCGACAAGGTCGATGCGCAGGGATCGAGTTTCGTCATACAGAAGCACGATGCCCGCCGGCTGCATTACGATTTCCGGCTGGAGATGGACGGCGTCCTTAAAAGCTGGGCGGTAACCCGCGGGCCGAGCCTTGACCCTGAGGACAAGCGCCTTGCGGTGCACGTCGAGGACCACCCTCTAAGCTACGGTGACTTCGAAGGCGTAATCCCGAAAGGTCAATATGGCGGCGGCACCGTCATTCTTTGGGATCGTGGTGTCTGGCGCCCGATTGGCGACGCGAAGAAAGGCTACCGCAAAGGCCATCTCGAATTTGAACTGGAGGGCGAAAAGCTTAAAGGCCGCTGGCATCTTGTGCGTATGCATGGAAAGCCCGGTGAAAGCCGTGAAAACTGGCTGCTGATCAAGGGCGACGACGAAGAGGCAAGGCATGATGGCGGCGCCGATATTCTGGAGGAGCGGCCGGAATCCGTGAAGACTGGCCGAAGTGTTGAAGAAGTTGCCGCCAAGCCGAAGGACACCTGGAATTCGAAGCCCGTATCGAAAAAGACCGTTAGTTCTTCCTCGGGCAAAAAACAGGCGCATGCCCTGCCGAAAGGTGGCCGCAAACAGGCGCTCCCATCCTTCGTGCCGCCGGCACTTGCGACGCTGAAACCCAAGCCACCGGAAGGCTCCCGCTGGCTGCATGAGATCAAGTTCGACGGCTATCGCCTGCAGGTCCGTATCGACCACGGCAAACTCCAGCTTCTGACCCGTAGCGGACTGGACTGGACCGAAAAGTTCGGCGATGCCGTGGCGGGAGCGCTCAAGTCGCTGCCGGCCGAAACGCTGATGATCGACGGCGAAATCGTGGTGGAACGGGACAGCGGCGCCTCGGATTTCTCAGCCTTGCAGCAGGACTTGAGCGAAGGGCGCAGCGACCGCTTCGTTTTTTATGCGTTCGATCTCCTATATCTGGATGGCACGGATTTGCGCGGGGCGGCGCTGACGGATCGCAAGGCGCTACTGGAAAAGCTGCTGCCCGCCAGCAACCCACATCTTCGCTACAGCGAACATTTCGAGGAAAGTGGCGGGCTTGTTCTCGATCATGCCTGCCGCCTCAGCCTCGAAGGCGTTATCTCCAAGGTCAAGGACAGCAAATACGTCTCGGGCCGCAAGGGTAACTGGGTGAAATCCAAGTGCTCGATGCGGCAGGAATTCGTTATCGGCGGCTATACGCTTTCCTCCGCGTCGGACCATGCCATCGGCTCACTGGCGCTCGGCGTTTGTGAGGAAGGCAAGCTGCGTCATGTCGGCCGCGTCGGCACCGGCTATACCGCTGACATTGCCGAAATGCTGCTTGGCCGCCTGAAACCGCTCGGCATCGATGATAGCCCGTTCGGCGAAAAGCTCACGGCACTTGCGCGCCGCGACCTGCATTACGTCAAGCCGGAACTGGTTGCAGAAGTGGAGTTTCGTGCCTGGTCCGTAGATGGCAATCTGCGCCATGCATCATTCCGCGGCTTGCGGGAAGACAAGCCGGTGGGTGAAATCGAACGCGAGGATAAAGCAGTGTCGGAACAAGGGACGCCGCAGTCAAAGATCAAGTTCACCCATCCGGAACGGCTTTATTGGCCGGACGATGGCGTGACCAAGGAAGGGCTTGCCGATTATTACACCCAGGTCTGGCGCTATATGGCCCCCTTTGTCGTTAACCGGCCTCTGGCGCTGCTGCGTTGTCCTGAAGGGATCGATGGTCAGCGCTTCTTCCAGAAACACGCCTGGCGCGGTGTGAACAAGGCGATAGAACAGATCAAGGATCCGAAGGACAAGGGCGGGGAACCGCTTATCAGGATTACGGATTTCGATGGCATGATGGCCCTGGTCCAGTCCGCTGCGCTTGAAATTCACCCATGGGGGGCGACAACCGCGAACTGGGAAAAGCCTGACATGATCACCATGGATATAGACCCCGGCGAGGACGTGTCATGGCAGGAGGTAATCGGCGCGGCACTGGAACTGAAGCGGCGTTTCGAAGATGCCGGTCTGGCCGCTTTCGTGAAAACCTCCGGCGGCAAGGGGTTGCATGTCGTGGCACCCTTGAAACCGGAAGCGGGATGGCCGGCCTTGAAGGCCTTTGCAAAGACCATGGCGGATGACATGGCCAAGGCGGAGCCGGAGAAATATCTTGCGGTGGCAACCAAAGCGAAACGCCAAGGCCGCATCTTCCTCGACTATCTGCGTAATGGCAGGGGCAATACGGCTGTTGCGCCCTATTCGACACGTGCCCGACCCGGAGCCGCCATTTCAGCGCCAATCGAATGGGCGGAACTCTCAGATGAGATAGGTCCGGCACACTTCACGGTCAGCAATATCGGCGCGCGCCTTTCTGCCCTGAAGAAGGATCCATGGGACGGCTTTTTCGCTGCCGCGCGACCCCTGCCGAAAAAGGCCCGATGAGCGTCAGCCTTTCTTGTCCGAGGCAAGGCTTTTCTTCAAGGCATCCATGATGTTGATGACATTGCCGCCGGTCCGGGTTTTCGTGCCGGTCTTCTTTTCCGGGGAAGATACGGTCTTGCTCTTGGTTTTTAGCAAAGCGCTGATCTTTTTCTGGATCGGATCCTGCACCAGCGCCGGTTTCCATCCCGTCATCTGTTTGCCGATGCGTTTTTCCATCGCGTCCAGCAGCGGCTTTTCGAATTTCATCTTCGGATCCAGCGCGTCGATGCTTTCGCGCACTTCCTCGCCATAGTGCAGGGTCCACAGAATGATGCCCTTGCCTGACGGTTCCAGCAGAACCGCTCTTTCGCGGCGATAGAGAACAAGCCGCGCAATGCCGACAACGCCGTTTGCCCGCATGGCTTCCCGGATCACGCTGAAGGCTTCCGTGCCGATCTTGTCTTCCGGGCGCAGGAAGTGCGGCCGGTCGTACCATATCCAGTCGATAGAACCTGTGGGTACGAAGGTCTGGATGTCGATGGTGCGGGTGCTTTCGAGCGCGACCGCATCGATCTCGTCATCCTCCAGCAACACATAATTGTCTTCGGCGCGGGGAAAACCCTTCACCTGGTTCTTTGCGGCCACCGGCTTGTGGGTAACGCTGTCGACATAGCGGCTTTCGACGCGATTGCCGGTTTTGCGGTTGAGAACGTGGAAGCGGTATTTGTTGCTTTCGGTCGTGGCAGGCGTCAGCGAAACTGCGGCCGTCACCAGCGACAGCTTCAGATAGCCCTTCCAGAAAACCTGCCGTGCCATGATCCGCGATCCGCCTTGTCGCCTGTTGTCTCCCGGATTAACAACCACAGGGTGGCTTTTGTTCCGGGAGCTTTGGCAGAGAGGGCGGGACTCTGTCTCAGCCGAACAACGATGTAAGACCATAGACAGATGCGGATATCAGGGCAGCGGCCGGCATGGTCACGACCCAGGCAATGACGATATTGCCCGCAAGGCCCCAACGCACCGCCGAGACGCGACGCGCGGCACCGACGCCGATGATGGCGCCGGTGATCGTATGGGTGGTGGACACCGGAATGCCGAGCCACGTCGCGCCAAAAAGTGTCAGCGCACCGCCGGTTTCGGCGCAGAACCCCTGCATCGGGTTCAGCCTGGTGATTTTCGAACCCATAGTGTGCACGATGCGCCAGCCGCCGAAAAGCGTACCGAGCGCCATGGCCGACTGGCACGAGATCACCACCCAGAACGGCACGTAGAAGCTCTCTCCAAGATGCCCCTGGCTGAACAGCAGCACAGCGATGATGCCCATGGTCTTCTGTGCGTCATTGCCGCCGTGGCCGAGCGAATAGAGCGAGGCGGAAATGAACTGCATGATGCGGAAGGTGCGATCCACGGCGAAGGGCGTCTGGCGGACGAACAGCCAGGAGACGGCAAGCACCAGCAGCAGTGCCAGGAAAAAGCCGATGGCCGGCGACATGAAGATCGCGCCCACGGTTTTCAGAAGACCCGACCAGACGATGGAATTGAAACCGACCTTCGCAAAGCCCGCACCGACGAGACCGCCGATCAAGGCATGTGACGAGCTGGAGGGAATGCCGAAAATCCAGGTGACGATATTCCAGACGATGGCGCCCATCAATGCCGCGAAGATGACCTGCGGGGAGACGATGGCCGGATCGATGATGCCGGTGCCGAGCGTTTCGGCCACATGCAGGCCGAAGAACAGGAAGGCGATGAAATTGAAGAAGGCCGCCCATGCCACCGCATATTGCGGGCGCAATACACGGGTGGAAACGATGGTGGCGATGGAATTTGCGGCGTCGTGGAGACCGTTCAGAAAATCGAAGAACAGCGCGATGGCGATAAGGCTGACAAGCAGCGGCAGTGCAAGCGCGACATCCATCAGACGTTCTCGATAACGATGCCGCTGATCTCGTTCGCCACGTCCTCGAAGCGGTCGACGACCTTTTCGAGTTCGCCGTAGATCTCGCTGCCGATCATATAGGCCATGGCATTGCCGGTCGCACCATGGCGCCGGAAGAGGTCCTTCAGGCCCTGGTCATGAAGCTCGTCGGAGCGCCCTTCGACGCGGGTAACCTCTTCGGCAATCACTGACAGGCGCTGGGCATTGGTGCCAACCTTTTCCAGAAGCGGAATAGCTTCGGCGACGAGGCTTGCCGCACGCACGATCTCGTGGCCCATCTCGCGCATCAGCGGGTCGAATTCGGTTTGCTCGAACAGCCGGATCGTCTTAACGGTCTTGTGCATCATGTCGATGGCGTCATCCATGGACTGGATGAGGTCCTTGATATCGCCACGATCAAAGGGCGTTATGAAGCTGCGGCGCACCGCAAGCAGAACGTCGCGGGTAATATCATCCGCCTGGTCTTCGAGGGCGACGATAAGGTCGCAGTTTTTCTCGACGTCGACGCCGCTGAGAAGTTGGTCCAGAGCTGCGGCGGCTTTGACGACCGTTTCCGAATGTTTGCTAAACATGTCGAAGAAACGGTCCTCGCGCGGCATCAGCTTGCGAAAAATGCTCATCATGCGAATTGGCCCTCAATGGCGCTTTATTAGTTGTGGGGGGTGATTGTCATAAAACTGTCATAAATGCACGCGGGGCATTGATGCAACCCGGAAAATCGGCAGTATCAACGGATATGAAATCCATGAAGAAAAGCCGGAAAGCCCGTCCGGCGCGTTCCCTGACATTGCTCCAGCAACTTGCTGCTGTTCCTGATAAGCTGTTCACCGGCTCTTTCCGGCAGCAATATGCCGCCTTATGCTTCCGTTATACCGGAAGCGGAGAAGAGATCGAAATCCTCGTCGTCACCTCCCGCACCAGCGCACGCTGGATCATTCCGCGCGGCTGGCCGATGAAACGCAAGAAACCGCATGAGGCTGCCGCGATCGAGGCGTGGGAGGAAGCGGGCGTTCGTGGCCGCGTGAGGAAGGACGCCGTTGGCCGCTACACCTATCTCAAGATGCTCGACAATGGCGATGTCGTTCCCTGCGTTGTCGATGTCTTCCAGATCGAGATCACAGGGGAGGAAACGAGTTTCAAGGAGCGCGGCGAACGCCTTCTGGAATGGGTTCGCCCGGACGAGGCAGCAAGGCGCGTCCGGGAAATCGAACTGAAATCGCTTCTGGTCGACTTCCGCCCGAGGGGGAAGAGGAAACGCCTGGCCGAGGAAAAGTCCTGACGGCAAACGCCACCATCGAACCTAGGATGGTGATGCTGGTCGTTCGGTCGATCCCGTCTCCCCCATCTCGTCCGGCGCCTTCGGTAGCAGGCGGGCGAAACGCTGGGTGATGCTGTCGATGTAAGACAGGATTGTCGGCACGACGATCAGGGTGAGCAGGGTGGAGCTGATGAGGCCGCCGATTACTGCGTGCGCCATCGGCGCGCGCTGCGCCCCGCCACCGCCAACAGCTAGACCGAGCGGAATCATGCCGAAAATCATCGCAAGCGTCGTCATGATTATCGGGCGGAAGCGGATGATGCCGGCGCTCGCCAGCGCTTCGTTGAGCGAAAGTCCACGCTTCCTTTCGCGGTTGGCGAAATCGACAAGCAGGATGCCGTTCTTTGTAACGAGGCCCATCAGCATGATGAAGCCGATCAGCGAGAACATGTTGATCGTGCTGCCGGCAACCAAGAGCCCGACGAGGACGCCGATGAGAGACAGCGGCAGCGACGCCATGATGGCGAGCGGTTGCAGGAAGCTGCCGAATTGCGAGGCGAGCACGATGTAGATGAAGATGACCGCCATTGAGAGCGCGGTGACCATGTGGCCAACCGTCTCCTCCATGGTTTCGGCGTCGCCGCCGAAGCGGATACGGTAGCCGTCCGGCATGTCGCGGGCGGCGGTAAGGGTTTTCAACACATCTGTCACTTCGCCAAGCGCTCGTCCGGATATGTTGGCCGAAACCAGCACCTCGCGGCGATTGTCGATGCGGCGGATTTCGGCGGGTGCTTCCACGGTGGTGATATCGGCGACCTGATCCAGACGTACCATCAGGGGCGAGCCGTTGGATGCCGTGCGGCTGGTGGCGATCATCAACTCGCTAATCCTCGTCGTGTCGGCACGCCGCTCGCCGGGCAGGCGCACGACGATGTCGTAGCTGTTACCACCCGCATCCGTCCATTTCGACACGTCCTCACCGGCGATGAGCGGCGAGAGCGCTGCGGCAAGATCGGATCGGGAAATGCCGAGATCGCTTGCCGCCTCGCGTTTCAGGCGTACCGAAAGGATGGAGGTCACGTCGCGGGTGCTCGAGGTCACATCCACGAGGCCGGGGATTTTTTTCATGTCTTCCATCAGACCGTCGGCGATCTTCTCGAGGATCGCCCGGTCGTCACCAAGAATGCTGAGCTGGACGGGGCTTTCGCCACCGCCGAGGCCGTTTTGCAGGATCGCGACCTCTATGCCCGATATGGCCGACAGGCGTTTGCGTATCGGATCGGCCAGCGTGACCGGAGTTCGGGTGCGCATCTCCAGCGGCACCAGTCCCACCAGAACGGCGGCGCGATGTTTACCGACGGTGCCGCCGGTATTGACGGTGGAATAGAGCATCTCGACCTCCGGGAATTCCTGGAGTGCCTTCTCGACCTGCCGCACCTTCGCCGTGGTGTAATCCAGCGAGGAGCCGACCGGTGCCGTGACGTTGATCTGGAAGCGGCCTTCATCCGTATTCGGGACGAATTCCGCACCGACCAACGGCACCATGAGCAGGCTGCCGACAAAAATCCCTGATGTGACGAGCAGGGTGACGAGCCGGTGGTGCAATGTCCAGCCGATCACATGCCGATATTGATCGGCGAGCCATTCGAAGCCGTGATCGAAACGGACGATCAGCCGGCCCACCGGCCCACGCCGGGCGTTGGGTTGCGCATCCGGATCGTACCAGACGCTCGACAGCATCGGATCGAGCGTGAAGGCGACGAAAAGCGAGATCAGCACGGCAGCTGAAACGGTGATGCCGAATTCATAGAAGAACCGACCGACGATGCCGTCCATGAAAGCGACGGGCAGGAAGACCGCCACGATTGTTGCCGTTGTCGCGATAACCGCAAGTCCTATTTCGTTCGTGCCGTCGAGTGCTGCGCGGATATGGGATTTCCCCATGTGAAGGTGACGGGTGATGTTTTCGCGCACAACGATGGCGTCATCCACCAGAATGCCGATGGAAAGCGTCAGCGCCAGGAGGCTCAGTGTATTGAGCGTGAAGCCCATAACGTCAATGACCGCCAGCGTGCCGATAATCGCAATCGGCAGTGTCAGTCCGGTGATGACGGTGCTGCGCCAGGAATTGAGGAACAGGAAGACGATGGCTACGGCAAGTGCCGCCCCTTCTATCAACGTCGTCTGCACCTGCGTGACGGATTCCCGGATGGGAATGGATGTGTCCGTAATGACTCGCAATTGCACGTTTTGTGGAACAAGGTCGGCATTGAGGGCGTCGAGGCGCTTTCTCACATCCGCGACAACCTGAACCGTGTTGGCATCCTGAACCTTGACGATGTCGATCGCCAGCGCAGTCTGGCCATTATAGAGGGCACGGTTTTCGGCGTCGGCAGCCCCCTCGGAGAGTGCGGCGATGTCGCGAAGATAAATGGCTGCGCCACCGCGCCGGGCGACGACCATGTCCAGCAGCGCCTGCGGTTCGGCGATGCGGCCCTGCACCTGGATCGTGCGTTCGGAAACGGTATCGACAAGGCTTCCAGCCGGGCTGTTGCTGTTGCCGGTGCGTAGCGCGCTTACCACCTCGTTGATGCCGATCCCAAGCGCGCGCATGCGGGTGTCGTCGATCGTGATGTCGATCTGCCGCTTGCGGGCGCCAACCAGCGTTGCCTGCCCCACGCCGGGAACAGTCGTCAGTTGCCGCAGCACATTCTGGTCGGCAAGGGCGGTGAGTGCGGGTATGTCGAGCGACGTCGAGCTTATCGCCACCGACAGGATAGGCTCGGCGGCGGGATCGAACCGGGATATGACCGGCTTTTTGGCCTCTTGCGGGAAATTCGCGTCGATGGCGGCGATCTTGTCGCGCACGTCCTGTGCAGCGGTTGCGCTCTTAACCTCGAGCTTGAATTTTGCGACGACGACTGAGCGTCCCTCGTAGGAGGTTGACGTGATCTCGTCCAGACCGCCGATGGCGTTCAGCGCATCCTCGACCGGGCGCGTCAATTCTGTCTCCACCGTTTCCGGCGTGGCGCCCGGATAAGCGGTGGACACCACGACGACCGGAACGTCTACATTGGGGTAGAGGTCGAGCCCCAGCCGCTGCAATGAGAAAAGACCCATGACCAGAAGCGCCACCATCATCATGGTGGCGAAAACGGGGTGGGAGACGGATATGCGGGTCAGAAACATCTCAGCCTGCCTTGTCGACCGTAACAGCCATGTCGGGCTGCAATTCGGGAAGCGGTGCGGTCAGGATCGTCTCACCGTCCTCTAGACCGGCGCCTATCTCGATCAGGCTGCCATCGTTCCAGCGCGATCCCACCGCCACCGTCTGGCGGCGAAGATGGCCGTTCAGGACTTTAAGGACGTGATAGCCGGTTTCGTCTTTGCGAAGCGCGATTGCAGGAACGACAAGCGCATCGTTTTTTTCGCGCACGAGGATGGACCCGCTGGCGAACATTCCTCCCCACAGCCGGCCGTCGCGGTTGGCAAGCCGGAGATAGACGGCGACAAAGCGCGTCCCGTCTTCGGCAACCGGGCTGATGCGCTCAACGGTGCTTCTGAGAGGCTGGCCGCCGATGCCGTCAATATCGAGTTCGGCGGTCTGGCCAACGGCGACACGTGGGATGTCGCGCGTGGCAACGAGAACCTTCGCCTCAAGCATGCTTTTATCGACCAGCGTCATGAGTTCACCATCGGCACTGACGCGGGAGCCGGCTTCTGCCTGCCGGCGGGTAATGGTGCCATCAAAAGGCGCGCGGATTTCGGCATTGCGAAGGGCAAGGCGGGCGATATCCACCTGCGCCGAAAGGCTCTGCAGCCTTGCCGTTTTCACAACGACATCGCTCTTCGCCTTGTCGAGCTGTTCAGCCGATGCGATGTTTTTTGACGCTAGCTGTTCGGTTCGGGTGAGGGCCTGCATCGCCAGTGTCAGTTCGGCCTCGGCCGCATCCCGGTCGCTCTGCCGCAGCAGCAGCGTCGATTGCAGTTCCTCGGTTTCGAACCGTACCAGCATGTCGCCCGCCCGCACCGCCTGTCCGTCCCGGACATTCATATCCAGAATTTTTCCAGCCTCGCGGGCGCGGATCACGACACGGCTGACCGGCTGAAGTTCGCCACTGATGCTGAGCCGCTCCGCTATCGCTCGTGTGCCGATCCTTGCGATTTCCGCAGCCGTCAGTTCGAACGGGATACCGGCCGGGCTCATCGAGGTTGACGCCACGATTCCCTTCACGCGCTCGTTCGCATCGACGCTTCCGCGCGCCGGATCAAGAGCCGTGACGACGAGAGCGCAGCCCGCAAGCGCGATCCCCGCCTTGATCGTTCTTTTCACCCACATAACATATTCCTTCCAGGCAAAACTCATCCTGTGACCGCCGATCGAGCGGTCATGTCGCCTGTCTTGCAGGCTGATGGCTTCTGGATAAGTGTTCATAATTGCAGCAGCATTACCCGCCCGCATCTTCTGCGCCGCAATACTGTCGCAACCTTTCTGGCAGACAAGGAGGGGGCGAAGGGACGGTGGCAAATGAGACTTCTGTTGATTGAGGACGAAAAGGAAATGGCGGATGCGCTGTCGGCGACGCTCGGCAAGCAGGGGATCGTCATCGACCATACGATGCGGCTCGGCGATGCGATGGAGCTGGCGCGCCAGCATGTCTATGATGCCATTCTGCTCGACCGTCGTCTGCCGGACGGGGAGGGGCTTACCTTCATTCCAAAGCTGCGCCGCGCCGGTATCGATACGCCGATCATCTTATTGACGGCGATGAATGAACCGGAGGAGCGGATCGAGGGGCTGAATGGCGGCGCCGACGACTATCTCGGCAAGCCGTTTCTCGTCGGCGAACTGCTGGCGCGGCTGCGCGCGGTTTTGAGAAGGCCGGCAAGCATCGCCCCGTCGCAAATCGCTGCAGGCCGAATCGTGATCGATCCGCTTCATCTCAGCGTCACGATCAACTCGCTTCCCTTTGATCTGCCAAGGCGCGAGCTGATGGTCCTCATCACGCTGGCGAAACGAAAGGGCAAATCCGTGCTGCGCTCGACCCTTGAGGCCGCCGTCTACAATTACGAGGAGGAAATCCAGTCCAATGCGCTCGATGCGCATATATCGCGACTGCGCAAACGCCTGCTCGACGCTTCTGCCGGGGTCAGCGTGCATAATATTCGCGGTATCGGTTATCTGCTCAGGGAAGACACATGAAGGCGCAGGGCAAGTCCAATCCGTCCTTGTGGTGGCAATTGAGCTGGCAGCTCAGCATTGTCGTCTCCTCCATGATCGCTGTCGTCATCGTCGGGCTCTGCGTTTACGGGGTGATGAAGCTCTCGCCCAATATCGGGCTCTGGAACGATTTGTCGGCGACACTTGACGAGTCGCTTTCGCTTGATCCGCAAAAGGGTCTGCTCGTTACCGAGGGGCCGGCATTGCGTGCCTTGAAGGCGAAGAATGAAACGTTGTGGTTCGTGGTCTCGACACCTGACGGTCACGCGGCGACCTTCGGAACCGTCCCGGCTGTTTATGCCGAACTGGCACGCTACGTTCATCTGATGACGGACGCCGATATTCGCGGCGGCAGCGGCATATCCGAGGTCGCTTCGGCTGAAAGTATCGAGACGACGTCGGGACCCGTCAGGATCATGTTCGGCGGAACCTCTAATGCACGAGCGTCGTTTCTGACGCTTCTTGCCGGCACCTATCCGATTTATGTCCCCCTGCTGGCGGTTCTTTTGCCTGCGGTGTTTTTCTCCGTGCCGCACATCGTGCGCCGGGCGCTTGCCGGCCTGAGCTCCGTCGTCAAAAAAGCACCGGAGATCGACCCGCGACGACCGGGTTCGAAGCTTCCCGTCGAAGATGTGCCGCGCGAAGTCGTTCCGTTGATCGTTTCCTTCAACAGCATTCTCGAGCGGCTCGAAGAGCAGTTCCAGGCGCGGCAACGTTTTCTGATCGATGCCGCGCACGAATTGAGGACGCCGATTGCAATCATGCAGACCCGGATAGAGGGCCTGCCCGGACCGGACCAACAGCGCCTGATGGGGGATGTCGCGCGGCTCGGTGAAACCGCCGAACAGCTTCTGGCCTTTGAGCGAAACGATCAGGTGAACGACCGGCGCGAGGTGGTGGACCTTGTCGATATCGCCAAAACGGTGGTGGCAGAGCTCGCGCCGCTTGCGCTTTCGGCAGGTTACGACATCTCCTTCGAAACGCAGATCGAAAAATACGACATGCAAGGCAACCCCTTCGCCCTGCCGCGCGCCATCAGCAATATCGTGCGCAACGCCATCGACCATGGTGGAAACAAGGGGCTGATCCATGTCTCGGTTCTCGCAAACGGCGAAATCGCGATTTCCGACGAGGGGCAGGGCATACCCGAAGACCAGCAGGAGCGGATATTTGAACCTTTCTATCGGGTCACGCCGAAAAGCACGGGTGCCGGACTTGGCCTCAGCCTCGTCAAGAAGATCGTCGCCAATCATAACGGCCGTATCGTGCTGGAAAGCAACCCCTCTGGAAGCACGTTCCGGGTTCGATTCTGATTGCGCTTTGCGCGCTGTAGACCGGTCGCGGCGATTGTAATGCTGCCGCAACGTTCGCGGTCATAATGTGTGGGCACGGTATCAACCGTGCCAACCGGAGTACACACAGTGACCCACCCACCGGATCGTTTTCTTCCGGATTGCCGGCGAGAAGACGGCGCGTAGAAAGCGCGTCGGCGGCCCGGAACCTCGGGCAATGCCGTAGTGCCAATGATCGCAGCAGAGCACCAATCCGATTTCATATTCGGTTCATCCTGGGCGCGCACAGTCCCGGCCAAATCACTCCACGCCCCAGTCCAAACAGTCATACTCCCCGGAATTTTACGATGTCGCATACTGAAATCGCCGCATTCGCTGCGGAAAAAAACTCGGCGAAACCCGAGCCGGTCATCGCTGCGCAAACCATGACTGGCGATGGGCTGGAACTCCTCCGTTTTCCCCTGGCCTGGAGCGTTGCGACCTTCGTTATGCGCGCCCACTGGAAACGGAGCTTCCTTTTCTGGATGCGTTTTTTGGCTCATCCGCTTGTAACCCTGCGGTGGTGGCGGTTTCTGTGCCGGTTCTCGGCGACGCAAAAACTGCCACCGCCGCATGACGAGCTTCTTCAGAAACCCCTGTCGAAATTCCTCGTCGGCAAAATCTCTTATGGAAGACGGCTGGATTTTCTCATGAAGAATTTCGTCATCGCCAGCGGTTGTTTTTCCAGAGAGGTTATGGCTGCGCTCTGGAGTGGAAAAACGATCGAAATAGGTACCATAGGCGGCCGTGCTGACGAATATCGCTGCACGCTTGCTCTTGCGGATTTATGTGGCGGCCGCCACGAAGGCGCTCTCGCGGTTCGGTTGATCAGAACCCGTGACGACGTCACCTTGTGGACGACGAAGTTTATCTTCGTGACGCAGGATGGGGGCGGGTACAGGACGATTGCCGTTGGCGGCATGCAGGGGCCACGCGCCGCAAAGCAGGAGATCGTGGCAGTAACGCGCGACCTTGCGGGTCTTCGCCCGAAGGATGCCGTTTTGATGCTGCTGCAAGGCCTAATCGAGACGGAAGCGGGTTCCTATTTCGCAGTCTCCCACGCCAGACATCCGATCAATTATCGTCGCGCGCGGCGGCAGAAAATGTTGCTTTCCGACATAGACGCATTCTGGCGGGAACGTTCCGCCGAGCCGGACGACGTGTTCGGTTTTCAGGTGCCGGTTTCAAGCCTCGAGGGCGCGGACAAACGTAGCAAGATGAAGCTTGCCTTTTTTGCCATGGCCGCCCGGCTTTGCGAGGGCAAAGCTGGGAGTGCTGCGAAGAGTTGAGGCCGCAGATCCGAGTTGGCCCTCGACACCGTCACGCCGCTGCATCGGCAACACGGCCGAGTTTTTGCAGGCCGCATTCGCGGACGATCTCGGCAATGTGGGTAAACTGCGCCGAGAGCGGATTGCTCTTGCGCCACACCATGCCGATGGTGCGGGATGGTCTTGGCTCTGCCAGCCGAAATACCGAGACGGTGGATTGCCGCGTTTCCATATCGACAGCCATCTGCGGAATGAGCGTGACGCCGATGCCGGCGCCGACCATCTGGACCAGCGTCGAGAGCGAACTGCCCTCCATCAGCACGCGCGGCGGCGCGTTCGTTGTGCTGCAGAAAGACAGTGCCTGATTGCGGAAACAATGGCCTTCCTCGAGCAGCAGCAGGCGCATTTCACCGAGCTTGCCGGCACTCGGCACCGGCATCCCCGCATCCTCCATCGGCCGGACCAGAATGAATTCCTCGGAAAACAGCGGAACCTCTTCCAGCGACGCTTCAGATACCGGAAGCGCGACGATTGCCATGTCCAGCCGGGCTTCCAGGAGGTCCTCGATCAGTTTCTGTGTCACCGCTTCGCGCGGACGCGTTTCCAGTCCCGGATAATGCCGGGTGAGCGTCTTGATGACCTGCGGTAAAAGATAGGGCGCGACCGTTGGAATGACGCCGATGCGCAGGCGGCCGCTGAGCGGGCCGTGCCTTGCCCTCGCCAAATCCTGCAATTCATCCACCGAACGCAGGATCACGCGGGTGCGTTCGGCGAATTCATCGCCGAGAGCGGTCAGCCTTATCTGGCGGCTGCCCCGTTCGACGAGAGGCGCGCCGATCAGCTCTTCCAGTTCCCTGATCTGTAGCGAAAGTGCTGGCTGGGAAATGGAGCACGCCTCCGCTGCCCGCCCGAAATGGCCGATCTTCGCCAAGGCGTCGAAATAACGCAGGTGTTTCATCGATAGTCCAATCATAAGCTGAGCATATCGCAGCCTTTAGAATATACAATTGGAAATTATGGAACCCGGCTGTTAGTCATCGTCATGACAGAAAGAGGATGTAGCTGTTCGGTATCACCAGCGTCACTGCGCGGTTTCCGTAAGGATGACCTGCTGTGGGCTGTGGTTCCAACATGCTGCGCATGTCGAATTGACTATGTCGTTTAATTACTAAACCCATCGGAGGGCGAAATGGACGCAACTTCAAAACCGGCTGGCAAGTGTCCCGTCATGCATGGAGGCAATACGGCCTCCGGTAAATCGGTTACCGAATGGTGGCCGAACGCGCTGAACCTCGATATCCTGCATCAGCACGACACCAAGACCAATCCGCTCGGCACCTCCTTCAATTACCGCGAAGCGCTAAAGACGCTCGACGTGGAAGCCCTGAAGGCCGATCTGCGCGCCCTGATGACAGAAAGCCAGGACTGGTGGCCGGCCGACTGGGGCAGCTATGTCGGCATGATGGCCCGCGTGACCTGGCATGCAGCCGGTTCTTACCGCGTAACGGACGGACGCGGCGGTGCCAACACCGGCAACCAGCGCTTTGCACCGCTCAATTCCTGGCCTGATAATGTGAACACCGATAAGGGCCGCCGCCTGCTGTGGCCGATCAAGAAAAAATACGGCAACAAGATTTCCTGGGCCGATCTCATCGCGCTTGCCGGAACAATCGCTTATGACGTTGCGGGTCTGAAGACGTTCGGTTTCGCCTTCGGCCGCGAGGATATCTGGGCTCCCGAAAAGGACACCTATTGGGGTGACGAAAAGGAATGGCTGGCACCGAGCGATGGTCGTTACGGTGACGTGACCAAGCCCGAGACGCTGGAAAATCCGCTTGCCGCCGTGCAGATGGGTCTCATCTACGTCAATCCGGAAGGCGTCAATGGCAAGTCCGATCCGCTTGCGACAGCCGCGCAGATGCGCGAAACCTTTGCCCGCATGGGCATGGATGACGAAGAAACCGTCGCGCTCACCGCAGGCGGCCACACCATCGGCAAGTCGCACGGCAATGGCAGCGCCGCCAACCTCAGCCCCGATCCGGAAGCAGCAGGCCCCGAATATCAGGGTCTCGGCTGGATCAACACCAAGGGTCGCGGCATCGGCCGTGACACCGTGGTGTCCGGTATTGAAGGTGCCTGGACAAGCGAACCGACCAAGTGGGACAACGGCTTCTTCGACATGCTGTTCAAGCATGAGTGGACATTGACGCACAGCCCGGCTGGCGCGTCCCAGTGGGCGCCGATCACCATTGCCGAAGAGGACAAGCCTGTCGACGTCGAGGATCCCTCGATCCGCACCATCCCGATGATGACCGATGCCGACATGGCCCTGAAGGTCGATCCGATCTACCGCGAGATTTCGCTGAAGTTCAAGGATGACCAGGACCACTTCTCCGAGGTCTTTGCCCGCGCATGGTTCAAGCTGACCCACCGCGACATGGGTCCGAAGTCCCGCTACTTCGGCCCGGATGTTCCCGCAGAAGACCTGATCTGGCAGGACCCCATCCCGGCAGGTTCCACGAGCTACGATGTCGCTGCCGTAAAGGCAAAGATCGCCGCTTCCGGTCTGGCGGTCGCCGATCTGGTCTCGACCGCATGGGACAGCGCCCGTACCTTCCGTGGTTCGGACAAGCGCGGCGGCGCCAATGGTGCGCGCATCCGCCTTGCGCCGCAGAAGGACTGGGAAGGCAACGAGCCAGCCCGTTTGGCCCATGTGCTTTCGGTGCTGGAGCCGATTGCCCGTGAAACCGGCGCCAGCATCGCTGATGTCATAGTTCTCGCAGGCAACTACGGTGTTGAGCAGGCGGCGAAATCAGCCGGCTTCGATGTCGCCGTGCCTTTTGCACCCGGTCGTGGCGATGCCTCAGCCGAGCAGACTGATGCAGACAGCTTTGCGCCGCTAGAGCCGCTGGCGGATGGTTTCCGCAACTGGGTGAAGAAGGACTATGTCGTCAGCCCCGAAGAACTGCTGCTGGACCGCGCTCAGCTTCTGGGCCTCACGGCGCCGGAACTGACCGTTCTCATCGGTGGCTTGCGCGTCATTGGCGCCAATTACGGCGGCGCAGCGCATGGCGTGTTCACGCAGACCCCAGGTGCTCTGACAACCGATTTCTTCACAACGCTGACGGATATGGCCTATTCCTGGGTTCCGACCGGCGGCAATCTCTATGAGATTCGCGATCGCAAGTCCGGAGCAACCCGATATACGGCGACCCGCGTGGACCTCGTTATCGGCTCCAACTCCATCCTGCGTGCCTACGCGGAAGTTTACGCGCAGGACGACAACAAGGAAAAGTTCGTGCGTGATTTCGTCGCCGCCTGGGCGAAGGTCATGAACGCCGACCGTTTCGACCTTGTCTGATAAGGTTGACTAGTCCAAAAAGCCCCTCCCTGAGCGATCAGGGAGGGGCAATTTTCTATCTGCGGTCTGAGGATGGAACCGGTTTTTCGGGTGATGGCTTTTCGCTACTATCCCCCGGCGCCTTGCCGCCCTTTTCATTCTCATGCGCATCCGGCCCAGCGACGATGACGCCGCGGCCCTGCTCTTCGCGCTTCTTGTCGGCGAAATCGCCGGGTTCCTTTTTGTCGTTCATACTGATCTCCCTTCGTGATTTCATTTGTCTGGAGATCAAACGGCTGGTCGGGGCAGAGGTTCCAAGGCTCACATTGGAGCGGGATCGACTGGCAGCACAGCAATGTTTTGCATTACAACCATCTTTGCTATTAACATGAATTGATAAGTCATGTTATTGCGGCCTCATCTGGTGGAGCGTGCGGCGCCGTTATCGTGACGCGCATGTCTTACAACCTCGGCTCGACAACTGAACGGTACCCGCATTGAGTTTCTGGCACTCCATGACCTGGCACACGGAAGGGATCAGCGTCACTGCGCCGGTCAAATGGCGCCAGCTGGACGGGCTCGTCAGCGCCTTCTGGGAGGCAGAGAGCCAGATGGGCGCGAAGGGTTATTACCTGGCCGCCGATCCACGTATCATGATATTTTTCAACGATGTCTCGTCGCGCATCAGCATTTCCAACCGCGACGGCGAGTTCACGCAGCACTCCCGCCCCATGACGCGGGCGGTCTATGTGCCGGCCGGTGTTCCGATGTGGACGAGCAGCAATGCTACGCACAGGTTTTCGCATCTCAATCTGCATATCCACAAGGACCGCCTGCTGCGTTTCCTGTCGCCATCGGTCGGCAGTTCGGCGGCTATGACTGCCTTGCGCCGCCCGGTCGAGATACAGGATATCGGCTCTGTCGAAACACTGGCTGGACTGCTCGTCGATGAACTCGCCGAGCCTTCGAAACATGCGGTCTATGCGGAAAGCCTTGTTGGCAGCATCGTTGCCGGTCTTCTCGATATTCCCGGATCTTCGGCGGAACAGGTAAATGGCAGGCTGACGCAGGCGCAGATGAACAAGCTGCTTTTCCGTGTGGAAAGCCGCGGTGAAGACCGCATGACGGTTGCAGAAATGGCAGACATCGTCGGGCTTTCGGAAAGCTGGTTCGCAACCGTGTTCCGCCAGACAACGGGCAAGACGCCGCTGCAATGGCAACTGGAGCGGCGAATAAGCCTTGCCCAAAAACTGTTATTGGAAGGCGATCTCACCGTGGCCGATATTGCCGCCCAGCTAGGCTTTTCCGATCAGGCCCATTTGACCAAGGCCTTCCGCCAGTCCGTGGGCAATACGCCAGCCGCCTGGCGGCGCATGCACAGGCTGCTTTGAACGGGCGCCTTGCCGTGCGCGCGGAGCGGGTTCGGCGCATGCCTTGAGCTTCGTTCCACGTCACCCCAGGGGATGACGTGGAACGTTAGGATGGTTACGTAGTATGTTGAAAAGTAAGGATATACTTACCCTCACCACGTCTTGCGCAGCGTAGCTGAGAACGCTCGGCCGGGGTTGTAGAAGTCTGCGCCGAAACCGCCATAAGAGACGTGCTTCTCGTTGAAGAGGTTGGAAACATTCACCTCCAGCGAGGTGGTTTCCTGGATTTTGTAGCTGAACGCTGCGTCCATGGTCACGCTGCTGCCGGTCGAAACCTTGTTCGCGTCATCAAAATAATACGAGCCGGTGAAGCGTCCGCCGAGCCCGAAGGTCATGTCGCCGCGTTTGTCGTTGCCGGCCAGCGTGTAGTTTACCCAAAGCGAGGCCTGATGTTCAGGCACGAATTGCGGGCGGTTGCCGACATTGCCAGCGATGCCGTTTTCGGTGATTTCCGCGTTGAGATAGGAATAGGCCGCCGTCAGGCTCAGCTCGTCGGTAACCTCCGCCTTGGCCTCGAGGTCGAGACCACGCACGCGCACCTCGCCGATGGTTGTGGGCAGGCTGGTGATCGGGCTGGTGACGGTAATATTGTTTTTCTTGAGGTCGTAGATCGATGCCGTGAACAGGGCAGGGAAGGCATCCGGGCGATACTTCACGCCAAGCTCGATCTGCTCGCCGCGTTCGGGCTCAACGGTCAGGCCCGAGGCCGGCACCACGGATTCGGCGTAGCTGATATAGGGCGCGATCTCGTTCGTGACCTTGTAAGACAGGCCGATGCGCTTTGTCAGTTCGCTGATGTCGCCGCTTGCCGTCGTGCCGTTCAGCCTGTTGGTCTGGTCGGTGTCGATCCAGTCATTGCGCAGACCGGCGCTGACGGTAAGCCTGTCGAAGAAGGTCAGGTCCTGCTGGAGGTAGAGTGCCCTTGTCTTTTGATCCGTCAGCGAGCTGGCGTAGAGCGGCACCGACGCGGGCGCACCGGTATAGACCGGGTTCAGCCAGTTGATGCCTGGCGCAGAACCGAAGTAGCTTTTGCTGCCGGACGAGTAGTCGTTATAAAAAACGCCGACAAGGCTGCGGCTTTCGACGCTTTCGAACGTCGCGTCATATTGCAGCCGGGTGTCGATCAGGAAATTCTCGGTTTCGGTCTCGTTGCCGAAATAGGAACGGTTGGCGATGGTCGAGCCATTGGTCGGTGTGGACGAGATATACGCATAACCGAAATCGGTATTTGCCTTGCTGTAGCGCGCGTTCGAACTCAGCGTCAGGCCAGAGCCGAAATCATGGTCGAACATCACGCTCAGCGAATTGCGGTTGGTGCCGCGGTAATTATAGTCCGGTTCACCGAAGAAACGGCTTCTGTCGAAATGCGAGCCGACCGGATGGCCGCCGCCGCCGGGAACGCCGTCCTTGTTGAGATGATCGTAAACGACGGTGAGGCTGGTGGCATCGGTGGGCCGCCATGTCAGGCCGCCCATGAAGAATTTTTCATCGTCGCGGGAATAGTCATATTCCGCTTCGGCATTTCTGAGCTTGCCAGTCAGTCGGTATGACAGGGTGTCGTCGCTGGTGATGTTGTCGCCGAAATCGAAGCCGGTTTCAGCGCGGCTATAGGAACCGCCTGTCACATAGGCCTCACCAAAGCGGCTGCGTTTGGGAACCTTGGTCGAGTAGTTCACCGAACCGCCGGGATCGGATACGCCAAAGGTCGTGGAATTGCCGCCCTTCAGGACTTCCACGCGCTCATAGGCATAGGTCTCTTCGCGCAGCGCGCCGAAGGGACGGCCGAGCGTCAGCCCATCGCGATAGGTGTAGGCGTCGAAACCGCGAATCTTGAAATAGTCGAAACGGTCGTCCGAGCCGTAGAAATCCGCGGTCACACCTGCCGTGTATTGCAAGGCTTCTTCCACGGTCTGCACGCCACGCTGCTGCATTTCCTTGGCGGTGATGACGGAAACGGCGGCCGGCGTATCGAGAATGTCGGTTGCCATCTTGCTGCCGCTTGTCGTGCGGGTTGCGACGATCGACTTCTGGTCATTGTCACCGCTGTCGATGGTGATGCGCTCGAGAACCGTGCTACCGCCCGTATTGGCGGCCTCCTGCGCCAGCGAACGAGCGGGCAGTACCGTCACAAGCGCCGTGCAGGCAAGAAGGGCTGCCTGCTCGTAGCGCAGTCGCGCGGTCCTGCCGTTGACGCCATTCATTTCAGTGTTCATTGCTAAATTCCAGAAGTTGATGCCCCAATCGCCGCTTCCACGGCCCGCTCTCGAAGCGCCCAATAACTTGAGAAAGTTTGTCCGGTATTGTAACTTTTTGCGGTTTTGTACAAAACCCCGGAAATTTCACCACTGTTGTGGCGGCATTTACTCACCGGGGTTGACGGGGGCATGTGAAGCTGAGAGTTCAAGTCCACTTTTGAACCGTTGAGAGCTTCGCCCATGCTTTTCCTGTTTCGCTGCCTCGCGCCGGCATTCGTGTTTTTCCTGTCGATGATCGCGCCAGCCATTGCTTCGGCGGAAGAGGCGACGCGCTATCCCGTCGTCATCAAACACGCCTTCGGCACGACCACGATTGCGAAGAAGCCTCAGCGTGTCGCGACCGTCGCCTGGGCAAACCACGAAGTGCCGCTGGCGCTCGGCATCGTGCCCGTCGGTTTTGCCGCTGCCAATTTCGGCGATGATGACGGTGATGGATTGCTGCCGTGGGTGGCGAAGCAGCTTTCTGAATTGGGTGCTGCAAAGCCTGTTCTGTTTGACGAGGGTGATGGTATCGATTTCGAGGCCGTGGCGGCAACGCAGCCGGATGTCATCCTCGCCGCCTATTCCGGCCTCAGCCAGTCCGACTACGATACGCTAAGCCAGATCGCACCGGTCGTTGCCTATCCCGTGTCACCGTGGGCAACCGACTGGCGTGAAATGATCCGGCTGAACAGTGCCGGGCTTGGCATGGCGGCGGAAGGTGAGGCGCTGATCAAACGCATCGAGGGTGAGATCGCGCAGGTGGTTGCCGGCCATCCGCAGCTGAAAGGCAAGTCTGCGATGTTCGTCACCCATCTCGACGCCACCAATCTCAGTGTCGTCAATTTCTATACCGCCAATGACAGCCGGGTGAAATTTTTCACCGATCTTGGGCTGACCTCGCCGAAGAGCGTGGCGGAGGCGACGAAACCGGGGCAATTCGCCGCCGGCGTCAGCGCCGAGCGAGTCGATGCCTTTGACGATGTCGATATCGTCGTGACCTACGGCAGCCAGCCACTGCTCAAGGCGATGCGGGCCGATCCGCTGCTTGCCCGCATGCCCGCCGTTGCCCATGACGCAATCGTCATGCTGGGGCGTGATCCGCTCGGCACCGCATCCAATCCCACACCGCTGTCGATTTCCTGGGTTTTGAAGGATTACGCCGATCTTCTGGCGAAAGCAGCGGATAAGTCCTCCGGTAAAGCGAAATGACAATGGAAGGGCCTGCCAAAGGTCCGGTCGTGCTGCCAGGTGGCCGCTCCAACCGCATCCGGACCGCATGGCTCAGCGCCGTGCTGGCGCTTCTGGCGCTGCTATGTGCGCTTTCCGTCGCGATTGGCACCCGAGACGTCACGTTCGCTGACATCACGGCAGCGCTTGCCGGTCGCGTCGAGACGGTGGCGGAAGCGGCTGTCGCGGTTCGCCTGCCGCGAACGCTGCTTGCCCTGCTGTCCGGGGCAGCGCTCGGGCTCGCTGGCGCCATCATGCAGGGCGTTACGCGCAATCCGCTTGCCGATCCCGGTATTCTTGGCGTCAATATGGGCGCATCACTTGCCGTCGTTATCGCCATCGTCTGGTTCGGCATTGCCTCGGCGCAGGCCTTTATCATCACGGCGATTGTCGGGGCAGGTGCGGCTGCAGTTTTCGTTTATGTCGTCGGCTCGCTCGGACGGGGTGGGGCGACGCCGCTGAAACTCGCTCTGGCCGGTGCCGCCACCTCTGTCGCCTTCTCCTCACTCGTCATTGCCGTCGTGCTGCCGCGCAGCGATATTGCCGGCGGCATCCGTTCCTGGCAGATCGGCGGTGTCGGTGGTGCGACCTTTGACCGGATTGAGACCGTGCTGCCGTTTCTCGCCGCCGGTTTTGCCATTAGCCTTCTTTCGGCACGCAAGCTGAATTCGCTGGCGCTTGGTGATGAGTTGGCTGCCGGTCTTGGCGAGAATGTCGTGGTCGCGAGAGCCATTGCATCCTTTGGCGCTATCCTCCTCTGCGGCGCGGCGACTGCCATCTGCGGGCCAATCGGTTTCGTTGGGCTGGTCGTTCCGCATCTCTGCCGCCTGCTCGTTGGCGTCGACAATCGCTGGCTTCTGCCGTTTTCCGCGCTCGGCGGCGCCTGTCTGCTGCTTGCGGCCGATATTGTCGGTCGCATCGTGGCGCGGCCGTCCGAACTCGATGTCGGTATCGTCACCGCCCTTGTCGGCGCACCTTTCTTCATCTGGATCGTCAGACGTCAGCGGGTACGCGAACTGTGAACATGCACACGTCCGTCATGGAAACATTGGTTTCCAACCGTCACGCCCGCCAGCGCCGGCGTCGCCTTGTCATTGCAGCCCTTTCAGCTCTTTTGATCGCGGTTTTCGCATTGACGCTGATGCTGGGACAATCCTTCACGCCGCCCGGCGACGTCCTGCGGGTGCTGCTCGGAGAGGACATTGCCGGCGTCACTTTCACGGTCGGGCAGTTGCGCCTGCCACGCGCGCTGCTTTCCGTTCTCGCGGGACTGAGCTTCGGGCTGGGTGGTGTCGCCTTCCAGATCATGCTGCGCAACCCGCTTGCCAGCCCTGACATTATCGGCATCAGTTCCGGCGCAAGCGTGGCAGCGGTGTTTGCCATCGTCGTCCTGCATCTGAGTGGACCGCTTGTTTCTGTTTTCGCCGTCGTCGCCGGGCTTGGCGTCGCATTGCTGGTCTATCTGCTGTCCTTCCGCAACGGGGTTGCCGGAACGCGGCTGATCCTTGTCGGCATCGGCGTTTCGGCCATGCTCGAAAGTTTCATCGCCTATATCTTGTCCGTTGCACCGGCCTGGACGCTGCAGGAGGCGATGCGCTGGCTGACGGGCAGCGTCAACGGCGCAAAACTTGCCCAGACGCTGCCGCTCTTCGTTGCGCTCATCCTCTTTGGCGGCCTGCTGCTCAGTCGCGCGCGCGATCTCGAGGCATTGAGGCTTGGCGATGATGCGGCCGCGGCGCTTGGGGTCCAGGTGGGGAGAACGCGCATCATCGTGATTATCGCCGCCGTCGGCATGATCGCCTTTGCCACGGCAGTTTCGGGGCCGATTGCTTTCGTCGCCTTTCTGTCCGGGCCGATTGCCGCGCGTGTCGTTGGCAGCAATGGGTCGCTGCTCATTCCGGCTGCGCTCGTTGGGGCAGCCCTGGTGCTGGTGGGCGATTATTGCGGCCAGTTCCTGCTGCCGGGCCGTTACCCGGTCGGCGTCGTCACCGGCGCGCTCGGCGCGCCCTATCTGATCTACCTTATCGTGCGGGTAAACCGCAGCGGAGGCTCGTTATGACCAGCCACTCCCTTTCCGTGAACCGTCTTTCGGCCGGATACGGTGAAAACCTCATCATCGAAGGGCTGGATCTTGTCGTTCCGCGCGGCCAGATAACCGTCATCGTCGGTGCCAATGCCTGCGGCAAGTCCACGCTTCTTCGCAGCATGTCGCGGCTTATCTCTCCCCGCGCCGGTCAGGTCCTGCTCGACGGAAAGTCGATCCACCGTCTTCCCTCGCGCGAACTTGCAAGACGGATGGGTCTTTTGCCGCAGTCACCGATTGCGCCCGAGGGCATTGTCGTTGCCGATCTGGTCAGCCGCGGCCGGCACCCGCATCACGGCCTTTTCGCGCGTTGGTCGCGCCAGGATGATGAGGCCGTGGCCGCAGCCCTCGTCGCCACCGATACTGTCGAACTTGCCGAGCGGCCGGTGGACGAACTCTCCGGCGGGCAACGGCAACGCGTATGGATCGCCATGGCGCTCGCCCAGGAGACCGAGATATTGCTGCTCGACGAACCCACCACCTTCCTCGACATCAGCCATCAGGTGGAAGTGCTGGATCTTCTGACGGACCTCAACCAGGCCCGTCAGACCACCATCGTCATGGTGCTGCACGATCTCAATCTCGCGGCGCGCTACGCTGATCATCTGGTCGCCATGACCGGTGGGAAGCTGCATATCTGCGGCGCGCCGGAGGAGGTGCTGACGGAAGAAAACGTGCGGCACGTCTTCGGCATAGAAAGCCGTGTCGTCGAAGACCCGACGTCGGGCAAACCAATGATGCTGCCGATCGGGCGGCACAGGACGGCGGCGCAACGGCCGCAATAATCCATCTATTTTTGCGGTGACCGTCTGCGTCCAAGGGTGGTGGTTTTAACCGGAACGCTCGCGCCGTACTCGTTCCACCATGCCATCAATGCCTCCATGGTCGGGCCAAGTCCTTTCGCCTTTGCCGTAATTTCATATTCCACGCGTGGCGGAACCTCTGCAAAGACGGTGCGAGATACCAGTCCATCGGCCTCGAGCTCACGCAATTGGGAGGTCAACATGTGCTGTGTGATGCCGGGAATGGCTTTGCGCAGCTCGTTGAAACGATAGATCCGCTGGTTGAGAAGCCACATGATTTCGAGCTTCCACTTGCCGGAAAGCAGCGCGAAAGCGCGACGCATTTCCTCGTGCATGTTAATGGTTTCACCGCCATTAGTCTGGTTTTCCATACTTACCACGCCAAATTCATCCTACTTGCGCATATTCATTCAATAGCACATTTTCCATGTGAACGCCGGATCATGAGCCCCAAGCTGTTCCGGAACAACGAAAATATTGAACAAATCAAGCTGCCGAAGACATTCGGCGGCAATGGATATCCCATGTCTTCATTCTATATCTACTGGGTCGCAACAACCCTTCTTGTCCTGCTCTATCTGGCGTCGGCAGTCACCTACGTCGTCAAATCCGACTGGGTGAGGGAGACGATAACCGGCTTCGGTTACCCTGCCTACCTTGTGCCTCTTCTGACGGCGGTGAAGATCGCCGCCGTCATCGCCATCCTTGCGCGGTTCAACGTCGCCATCAGCGATCTGGCGTATGCGGGGGTACTGTTTCACCTGCTGCTGTCCGGCCTTGCACATATCGGCGTCCGCAAACCTGCCGGCGCACTGCCTGCCGCCATCGGCCTCGGGCTGCTCGTCGTTTCCTTCGCCATGCAGAACGCTGCACGCGAAGTCCCATCCCCCTATGCCCTTGCACGGCAGCTCTGACGCATTCATCACTAAAGGAAATCAAAATGGGAAAACTGACCGGAAAAGTAGCCATCGTGGCGGGCGCAGGCAGAGGGATTGGCCGTGCGACGGCAGAACTCTTTGCAATGGAGGGCGCCAAGGTCGTGGTATTGTCCTTGACGCCTGCAAATGTGAACGCGGTCGTCAGTCAGATACAATCCAGTGGTGGCACCGCGCTCGGCATCGTCTGTGATCTTGGCGATGGCCAACAGATCACCCGGGCTGTGGCTGAGGCAGCGGAGGCATTTGGCGGCATCGACATTCTCGTGAATGTCGCGTTCGACCCGACTGTCGTCCACTCCCCGATCATTGAGCTCACCGTCGAGCAACTTCAACGAAACCTCGATATAGGGCCGATCGCCTATCTTCGCATGATGCAGGCTTGTTATCCGTACTTGAAGGCCAGTGGCGAGGGCCGGATCATTAATTTCGCGTCGCTGGCCGGTATTCTCGGCATGTCGCCGTATGGACCTTACAACCTTGCCAAGGAGGCCGTCCGCGCCCTGACGAGATCTGCTGCGCGCGAATGGGGTCCTGACAATATCACCGTGAACAACCTGCTTCCCGTTGCCGACACCTGGGGTGCGGGCGTCGACGCTCCTGCTCCCACGAATGCCCTTGGTCGTTACGGTTCCCCTGAAGAGGATGTCGCTCCGGTCGCTCTTTTCCTCGCAAGCAGCGATTCGAGGTTCATTACAGGCTCGAGCCTGACCCCCGACGGCGGCCAGATTATCGACAGCGCCCGTTAACGCCCCGTTGGAGTGCCGGGCAAACAGGCCGGCACTTCGCTCCGTTGTTTCTTCTGCCGCTCCTGATTTGCACCTGCCGGGCAGAACTCAAGGCCATGCGGCATAGGACGGCGGTGCTACGTTCTGTATGCGCATCGCCATTCGCCGGAAACGGCCGGGAGACGTGCCTTCATTGCGGGTGAAGAAGCGGTTGAAATACCCAGGATCCTGAAATCCCAATCGAAACGCAATTTCAGCGACTTGCAGTGAAGAGTTAAGAAGAAGGTCACGCGCTTCGGAGAGCAGTTCGCGGTGAATATAGGCCTGTGGTGAAAGCCCCGTTGCCTTGCGTACCACAAATCCAAGACGTTCACGGTTGACGCCGAGTTGACCCGCATAGTCTCCCACGCCCCATTGGTCGCGTTTGTGCTGACTGACCAGTAGCACAAACCGCTCCGTAAGGCTGCCTGCGGTGGAAGCCGCGCCCGCGACGTCGGCCATGGCATGCTGGCAGATGCGGATAAGGGTGACGGATAACAGGCTGGCGATAATCGTATCCGACGCTGTCGATGACCGGAAATTCTCATCCGCGATGGTGTCGAGATAACCCGCCAGTTCCTGGCTGTCCTTTTCAGCCAGCGTCCGGGTCAGAACGCGCTGCAATGTGCTGCGCACCATGATTGCGCTCGTTCCGGTTGGCATGGCATGCGCAAGGCCGATTTCGGTCGTTTTCAGCAGTGATCCGCGGCTTCCGGCATTCAGCCGCAGGCGGCCGGCGGGGCCGGAGGCAGGCAGCCAGGCCAGCCCCGGCGCGGTAACCACAAGTGTCTTTTCGCCCTGAATGATCTCCGCTTCACCGGCTGAGACGAGGACAAGATGGGCTGCGCCCTGTTCCAGCTTGAACTCCGACACGCGCAGGGACGAAGTCAGCATGCGCGCCGTCGTTTCGATCCTGTTAGCAGCTATCTGGCCGTGATGCGGCATTCACCCTCCAAAAGTACAATAATGCATTACATTAGTGCATTTTATATGCGCCTGTCGTTGCTAAACTTCCATCAGCGCAGGGAAGCCTTGAGGAGAACGGCAATCCCGCTACTGCGCCGTTGGAGGAAAATCATGAATGGTATGAAGCGCAGAACGCTATCCTGCCTTGCGCTGGCGCAACAGTGTGTTCGCGGAAGCGTTGCCCTTGTCTATCGCGATTATCTGCTGGAAGCCGGAAGGATCGCAGGGGCGGGGACGGCAGCAGCCTTTTCCTCCCGTCCCACCGTGCAACGGGCGTTTTTCGGCGGTGCCGCCGCCACTATTTTCTGAATTCAGGAGGAAGACTATGCAGACTGTCAATCTTTTCATCGGTGGCGACCATTGCCCAGCCGCAAACGGCAAGCGTTTCGAGCGCAACAATCCAATTACCGGGGACCTGGCAACCAGTGCGGCGGCGGCAACGCCTGAGGATGCCACACGTGCGGCCGATGCCGCAGCCGCAGCCTTTCCCGTCTGGTCGGCAACGCCGCCCGGCGAACGCCGTCGCCTGCTTCTTGCCGCGGCGCAGGCGCTCCGCGATGCCGGGCCGCAGATTACGCTGGCGATGAAAGAGGAGATTGGCGCGACGGATGCCTGGGCCGGTTTCAACGTGATGCTGGCCAGCGACATGCTGGTCGAGGCGGCCAGCCTGACGACCCAGATAAAGGGTGAAATCATTCCCTCCAACCGCCCGGGAACCACGGCGATGGCACTTCGCCAGCCGGCAGGCGTGGTTCTGTCCATCGCGCCATGGAATGCACCGGTCATTCTCGGCGTACGCTCCATCGCCACGCCACTTGCCTGCGGCAACACCGTGGTGATGAAGACCTCGGAGCTTTGCCCGCGCACCCATGCGCTGATCATCGAGGCCATCGCTTCGGCAGGTCTGCCGAAAGGTGTGCTGAACGCCGTCTCCAATGCGCCGGAAGATGCGGCGAAAATCGTTGAAACACTGATCGCCCATCCGGCTGTCAGAAGGGTGAATTTCACCGGTTCGACCCGCGTCGGTCGTGTCATTGCGGAAACGGCGGGCCGTTACCTGAAGCCAGCGCTTCTGGAGCTTGGCGGCAAGGCACCCTTCATCGTGCTTGATGATGCCGATATCGATGCGGCAGTGGCTGCGGCCGCCTTTGGCGCTTACATGAACCAGGGCCAGATCTGCATGTCGACGGAACGCATCATCGTACTCGACAGCGTTGCCGACACCTTTGTCGAGGCCTTTGCCAAAAAAGCGGCGAGCCTGAAGGCGGGAGACCCTCGCGAGGGAAAAATGCCGCTTGGCTCCTTGGTCAGCGCCGAGGCCGCGTCCCGCATCCGGGCGCTGGTGGATGACGCGGTTTCTAAAGGCGCACGCCTTGTGGCCGGCGGAGGCGGCAATGGTACCATGCTGGATGCGCTTGCCGTCGATGGCGTTACCTCTGCGATGCGGCTCTATTCCGAAGAAAGCTTCGGCCCGGTCGTTTCCATCATTCGCGCCGGCAGCGTCGATGAGGCAGTCAGTATCGCCAACGAAACCGAGTTTGGTCTTTCCGCAGCTATTTTCGGCAGGGATCAGGCAAAAGCACTCGCGGTAGCCGGACGCATCGAAAGCGGCATTTGCCACATCAACGGACCCACCGTTCACGACGAGGCGCAGATGCCGTTCGGTGGGGTGAAGGCCTCCGGTTACGGCCGTTTCGGCGGCACGGCGGGCATTGCGGAATTCACCGAACTGCGATGGGTTACGCTGCAGGACGGACCGTTGCATTACCCGATTTAAGCCGGAAGCATCACCGGCTGGCTGGTCACGTCAACGCTTCTCGTCGATCAGCCAGCCGGTGAGTTTTCTGACCGCACTGTCGCTGCTTTTCGGCCTCAGCAACCAGTAGCCGCGACCCGGCGCATCCAGACTCGGGCCTGCGGTCACCAGCACGCCTGCCTCGACCAGCGGATCGACCAGTCCCGCCCAGCCGAGGGCAAAACCCTGTTCGCCGATCGTCGCCTGAACCACCATGGTGTAATTGTTGAAGCTGATGTCTCCGCTTTCGTTTTCCGGGCCTCTCAGCACGCCGAAATGCTTGAAATAGGACGCCCAGTCGAACCAGTGCGCCTGTGAGGTATTTTCGAGGTGGATGAGTTTCAGCCGCGAAAAATCAGCCACTGTTTCTGGCGCCGACTGCTCCGCCAAAAGCGCCGGCGAGCAGACGGGCGTGACCTTCTCCGAAAGCAGCAGCACCGCGCCGTCGCCGGCATCCTGCCGCGTGCCGAAGATGATCATCACGTCGCTGTCGTGTTTGCCCTGTCCGAGCGGATCCTGCGTGGCGACGATCTGGATGTTGATGTCAGGATTGAGCGCGCGAAAACCATGCATGCGTGGGATGAGCCAGAGAGAGGAGAAGGCATAGTCCGTGTGCAGGCGGATTGTCTGCCGCTCCTCCGTTCTGCGAAGTTGCTGGGCCAGAAGGTCGATGGCATCGACATTGCGCGAGACGATCTCGAACAGCTTTAGCCCCTCGGCCGTCAACTCGATGCCGCGATGTTTACGCCGCACCAGTGCAACGCCCAGATCGTCTTCCAGCCGGCGGATCTGATAGCTGACAGCTGGCTGGGTCAGCCGCAGGGACGCCGCCGCTGCCGTCAGGCTGCCGCGCCGGGCGACCTCGGTAAAAATGCGCATCCATCCAAGATCGAGCGGCCGCTCTGTCATAGAAATTCCTTATATCAGTCATCGAAAAATACCCGCTTCACAGGCAAAAACAATGTGGTGTTCAATAAACTGGACTAATAAAAGGGGAGCCGCAATGAAAACCGTTTCTCGCATGCACCGCATCGCCGCCGGACTGTTTTTGTCCGTGGCGGCCTTCTCCACCCCGCTTTATGCCGCCGATGATGCGGCCTGCAAGACCATTCGCCTCAGCGATCCCGGCTGGACCGACATCACCGCCACCAATGGCGTCGCCTCGGTTCTGCTCGATGCTTTGGGGTATGAGGCTGACGTCAAGACGCTGTCGGTGCCGATCGGCTATCAGGCCATGAAAAACGGCGAGATCGACGTTTTTCTCGGCAACTGGATGCCCGCCCAGAAATCCTTCGTTGACGACCTCAACGCCGCCAAGGCGGCCGACGTGATGACGAAAAACCTTGAAGGCGCCAAGTTCACCCTGGCAGTGCCTTCCTATATGGCCGAAAAGGGCGTGAAGGATTTTTCGGATCTTGCCAAACACGCTGACGAATTTGAAAGCAAGATTTACGGCATCGAGCCGGGCGCACCCGCCAACCAGAACATTCAGAAGATTATCGATGCCAATGATTTCGGCCTGAAGGGCTGGCAGCTTGTCGAATCCGGCGAGCAGGCGATGCTGGCGCAGGTGGAACGGGCCGGAAAAGACAAAAAGGCGGTCGTCTTCCTAGCATGGGCGCCGCACCCGATGAACGAGAAGATCGATATCGCCTATCTCTCCGGCGGTGACGCCTATTTCGGCCCGAATTTCGGTGGCGCCGAGGTCTATACGCTTGCCCGTACCGGCTGGCCGCAGCAATGCCCGAATGCGGCGACGCTTTTCAAGAACCTCAAATTCGATATCGGCATAGAAAATGCCCTGATGGGTTCCATTCTCGGTGGCGAGGATTCCAAGGCGGCGGCAGCGACGTGGCTGAAGGCCAATCCGACATCGCTGGATGGCTGGCTGCAGGGCGTTACCACGCTGGATGGCAAGCCGGGTGCGGATGCCGTCAAAGGCAAGCTTGGCCTCTGAGACTGTAGGGTGAAATGCCGCGTCCCAATATCCTTATCCTGATGGCCGACCAGTTCAACGGGACGTTTTTTCCCGATGGCCCGGCCGACTTTCTTCATGCGCCACATCTGAAAGCGTTGTCGGAGCGGTCTGTCCGTTTCGCCAATACCTATACGGCAAGTCCGCTTTGCGCGCCGGCCCGGGCTTCGTTCATGTCCGGTCAATTGCCCAGCCGGACGCGGGTTTACGATAATGCCGCCGAATTCGCGTCGGATATTCCGACCTATGCGCATCACCTGCGGGCAGCTGGTTATTACACCGGCCTTTCCGGAAAGATGCATTTTGTCGGACCGGACCAGCTGCACGGCTTCGAAGAGCGTCTGACGACGGATATTTATCCGGCGGATTTCGGCTGGACGCCTGATTATACCAAGCCGGGCGAGCGGATCGACTGGTGGTATCACAATCTCGGTTCGGTCACCGGCGCGGGCGTTGCCGAAATCACCAATCAGATGGAATATGACGATGAGGTTGCCTATCACGCAACCCGCAAGCTCTACGATCTGTCGCGCCGGCTCGATGATCGCCCGTGGTGCCTGACCGTCAGCTTCACCCATCCGCATGACCCGTATGTGGCACGGCGGAAATTCTGGGATCTCTATGAGGATTGCCCGGCACTCGATCCGCAGATACAGGCGCTTCCCTTCGAGCAGCAGGATCCGCATTCGAAGCGGTTGCTGGAAGCCTGTGATCATCAGGCCTTCGATATTTCACCCGACGAGATACGCCGGGCGCGGCGCGGTTATTTCGCCAATATCTCCTATATCGATGAGAAGGTCGGCGAAATTCTCGACGTATTGAAGGCGACGCGGATGGAGGAGGACACGATCATCCTGTTCCTCTCCGATCATGGCGACATGCTGGGCGAGCGTGGCCTGTGGTTCAAGATGTGCTTTTTCGAGGGTTCGGCCCGCGTGCCCTTGATGATCGCAGCACCCGGCTGGAAACCGGCGCTTATCGACGCGCCGGTTTCGACGCTGGATGTCACACCGACGCTATGCGGTCTGGCAGGCCTCGATATTACCTCACTCAAACGCTGGACGGATGGCGAAGACCTTGCGGCTTTGGCTGCGGGAACAGGCGAGCGCGGGCCGGTGCCGATGGAATATGCCGCCGAAGGTTCGATTGCGCCACTCGTCGCCATCAGGGATGGCCGTTACAAGCTCTCAGTCTGCGAAGCGGATCCGCCGTTGCTCTACGACCTCGAGACGGATCCTGAAGAGCAGATAAACCTTGCCGGCAATCCTGAATTCGCTGATGTGCTGTCATCGCTTTCGGCTGAAATCGGCCGACGCTGGCAGCTGCCCGTTTTCGACGCATCGGTGCGGGAAAGTCAGGCGCGGCGCTGGGTGGTCTACAAGGCGCTGCGAAACGGCGCCTATTTCCCGTGGGATTATCAGCCATTGCAGAAAGCCTCGGAACGCTACATGCGCAACCACATGGACTTGAACGTGCTGGAGGAAAACCAGCGTTTTCCACGCGGGGAATAACGCTGGCAGGGATTATGCGGCGGCGGTCGTTCTCGGCGCGCCGCCCGTGGCCTGCACGGCAAGGCTACCCGCCGCGACGCCTGCCTCAAGGCATTGCTTCTCGTCCGCCTGCCGAAGCCAGGCATCGATGAAACCGGCATTGAAGGCATCACCCGCGCCTGTCGTGTCGACGACGGGTACCTTCTTCGCCGCCGCATGGTGCAGGCCTGTCTGCGAGGACACCCAGGCGCCCTCTGCCCCGCCTTTCAGGGCGACGACAGGAAACGACCCCGACAAGGCTCTGGCCGCCGACTCAGGGTCAGAATGGCCTGTGATCGCCTCGGCTTCTTCGAGGTTGGGCAAAAACACGTCGACGCCATCGCACGCCTTGAGCAGGCCCTTGTCGTAAATCAGCGAGGCATCCCAACTGGGATCGAGCGAGACGGACAGTCCGCTGTCCCTGGCGCGGGCGACGAGATCGGGGATTTCGTGCAGCGTGGCGAATTCCGCGATGTGCAGATGGCAGGCCCCGTTCCACGAAAAGGCGGCATCAAGGGTCGATGGCCGGGCGATACCGGCGCGCCGTGTCAAAAACGCCCTGTCATGGCCAACGACCGTCGCGACGGTGACCTGCGGGCCCGCATCTGCCGAGTGTTCCAGAAATTGCAGGTCTACACCGCTTTGCTGCATTTTCTCGCCGATGGCACGTGAGAAGGTGTCGGTGCCGAGCCTTGCCAGCAGCGTGGCCGTGCGGCCGATATGGGCGAAATGCGCAGCCGCAATGAAAGCCCCGCCACCGGCGGCGATTTCCATGTCGCTGGCAAACAGCTCCCGTCCGAGCACCGGCAATTCGTCAAGCCCGGTGAAAATGAGGTCGCAATAGATTCGGCCGATACTGATGACCGCTGACTTTTCCGTGTCTGTCCTCATCATGCGCGGCCCAGAAGCTTTTCCGTCTTGGCATCGAAGAGATAGAGCGCGCCTGCCTGCGCCTCGCATTGCAAGCGGCTACCCACCTGGGGAATGGCTTTGCCCCTTGCTGTCGCGATGACCGAGGTCGTGGGCGTGTCCATATGAACCAGCGTTTCCGGGCCGAGCGGCTCCACGGCTGTCACAGTTCCCTCCAGCGAGAAGGACCCTTGAGTTGTCTCGCCTTCTCCAACCAGCAGATCATGGGGGCGAATGCCAATCAGCAGATCGCCATCGGCAGACTGTGTAACGCTGTTCGTCGTTCTTTTGCCCCGCAGCAGGTTCATCGAGGGGCTCCCGATGAAACGCGCAGTGAAGACGTCCACCGGCGTCTCGTAAAGTTCCGAGGGCGTGCCGACCTGCAGGATATGGCCGTCCTTCATCACGACAATCCGGTCGGCCATGGTCATGGCTTCCACCTGATCGTGAGTGACGTAGACGGTGGTTGTCTTAAGACGTTGGTGCAAGCGCTTGATTTCAATGCGCATCTGCGATCTTAATTGCGCATCGAGATTGGACAGCGGCTCATCGAAAAGGAAGGCTGAGGGATCGCGCACCATGGCGCGGCCGATGGCGACGCGCTGCCTCTGCCCGCCCGACAAAGCCGCGGGCCGACGGTCGAGCAATGCCTCAAGTCCGAGCACCCGACCGGCCTCTTCGATACGCCGGTTCTTTTCCGCCTTGTCGAGCTTTGAGGTATAGAGCCCGAAGCCGATGTTCTGGCGGACCGTCATATGCGGGTAGATCGCATAGTTCTGGAAGACCATGGCGATGTTGCGCTGTTTCGGTTCTTTCTCGTTGACGACGTTTCCGGCAATTTTCAGCGTTCCGCCCGAAATCTCTTCCAGACCCGCGATCATTCTGAGTGTCGTGGATTTGCCGCAGCCGGAAGGGCCGACGAATACGACGAATTCGCCGTCTTCAATGGCAAGGTCGATGCCTTTGACTGCCTCCACCTTGCCGTAGCGCTTTACGAGTTGATTGAGTTCGATTGTCGCCATTATCGCGCTCCCGTCAGGGCGGTAAATTTCTTTGCAAGCTCAGCGGCTTTTGCCGCTTCGTAGTCGGCGGATCGCTGTGCTTCTGCTTCAAACGCAGCAAGTTTGTCGCGATAGGCCGCAATCGCCTCGCGCATCGGCTCCGGGGCAGGGCCGCCGAAGCGGCTGCGCACGGCGACAAAGTGCTCGGGCGAGACGATCTGCCTAAACTTTTCCTCATCGACACTGGTCTCGCGTCCTGCCAGTTCCTCGAACGCTCTGCGGAACGGCTGGTAACCGTCGTTCGGCAGGTCGCCCTTCAGCGCGACAACGCTTTTGGCGACGGTTGCGGCAATTTCATGGGCCTGGCGGAATGACAGGTCTTCGATGCGGACAAGAGAATCTGCCAGTTCCGTGATGGTGATGCAGGAACGGCGAATATTCTGGTCGACCCTTTCCGGATCGATACTGATCTTGCCGACGAGGCTGGCAAGGAGATCGAGCACCCGGCCGGCAGAGGCGAAGGCTTCGTAGCCCATGCCCTGGGTTTCGCCCTCGCTGTCGTTCATGTCGGTGAAGGGCGTGTTGTGCATCACGTCGAGCATAGTCCTTGCCCGCCCGAATGTCTGGCTTGCAAGGTGGCGCAGATGTTCGATCGGGACCGGGTTTCGTTTCTGCGGCATAATCGACGAAATCTGCACCAGCGAATTCGGTACGTAGATCTGCCCGACTTCGAAACTCGTCCAGAACTGGAAGTCCTGAATGAGCCTGCCGAGATGCAGGAACATCAATTCGATGGCGCCATAGGTCGCTGTCGTATAGTCGACGGCGGCGATGCAGGAATAGGAATTGCGCAAAGGTGCCGCAAAGCCGAGAAGTTCGGCGACACGTGCCCGGTCGATGGGAAAGCCAGACGTGGTGATGGCCGCAGCGCCCATGGGTGAGAGATCGACGATGCGCCGGGCCTCAGTGAAGCGGTCAATATCCCGGATCAGCACTTCGATGGCGGCGGAAAGATAGTGGCCGAAGGTGGTGGGCTGGGCCGGTTGTCCGTGCGTATAGGCGACGATCAACGTCTTCTCATTGCGCTCGGCGGCGTCGATCAGGGCGGCCAGCAGAAGCCGCGCCTTGGCAGTGAGCGTGTCGATCTTGTCTTTCAGGCCGATTTTGAAAAGCGTGTGATCGATGTCGTTGCGCGAGCGTGCCGTGTGCAGGCGGCCTGCCACATCGACACCAATGCGGGCTTTCAGCTCCTTTTCGATCAGGAAGAAGAAATCCTCGACCTCGCCGGTATAGACCAGCTCCGACGGATTGATGGTCCTGTCGATGTCATCAAGCGCTTCGGCGATTTTTGCTGCCGTGTCCGCATCGAGAATGCCGGTCTCGCGTAGCATGACCAGATGGGCGCGGTCGATGCGGCGGAAACCGTCGACATGGTGGTTCTTGGCGCCATCGAAAAGCGGACGCAGCACGGTTTCCTTGTAAACTGGGTCGGGAAACTTGCTGGTATCCGACAGGCGCGGGTTCATATCGGCCATGATGTTATCCTTTCAGGCCTGCCAGCATCACACCGCGAACGATGTAGCGTTGCAGGACGATGAAGACGATAAGGGTTGGGATGGTCGCAATGGCAGCGCCAGTCATGATCATTTCCCACTGGATCTGCTGTTCCACCGCAAAGCTCGATAGGCCGACCGGCAGCGTGTACAGCTCCTTGCTGGTAGTCACGATCAGGGGCCAGAAGAATGCTGTCCAGTTGCCGAGGAAGGTGAAGATTGCAAGCGCCGAAAGGGCAGGCGTCACCAGCGGCAGGGCTACCTTCCACCAGATCTGGAATTCGTTCAGCCCGTCGACACGCGCTGCCTCCAGGAAGTCGTTCGGAACCGTCTCAAAGAACTGCTTCATCAGGAAGGTGCCGAAGGCCGTCATCATTCCCGGGAACATGATGCCCCAGTAGCTGTCGAGCCAGCCAAGCTGGCTGGACATCAGATACCAGGGGATAACAAGCATTTCGGTCGGGATCATCAGCGTGGAAAGGATCGCGAGGAAGATGAAGTAGCGACCCCTAAACTCGAATTTGGCCAGCGTATAACCGACCAGACTGTCGAAGAAGCAGTTGGAGACGGTGACGATGACCGCAACGAACATCGAGTTGAAGAACCAGCGGAGGAAACGGCCGTCGGCCAAGACAGTCATGTAATTCGCAAGCGTCGGTGCTGCGGGAATGAGCCTGAGATCATAGACCTGATCCGCGGTCTTGAACGAGGTCGAAAACATGAAGAGCAGCGGCGAAATCATGATCAGGCCGCCGATGAAAAGCAGCGTCCAGGCAAGGATGCGGCCGGGGCGGACGCGGGCGTGGGAGAGTGGCAACGCTTCGCTCATTTCTTTTCCCTCAGAACCCACAGCTGGACCAGCGACACGACAAGAAGAATGGTGAACAGGACGACCGTCTGCGCGGCGGCGTAACCCATTGCATAGGAGTTGAACGCGGTCTGGTAGATCATCAGCACCAGCGGCTTGGTTGAGCCGAGCGGTCCGCCCGGATCGTTGGTGGTCATGTTGTAGACCTGATCGAAAATGCGCAGGAAACCGATCGAGGAGAAGACGACCAGGAAAACGGTAGTTGGTTTCAGGAGCGGCAGCGTGATCTTTCGAAGGATCGCCCATTCGCCAAGTCCGTCGATGCGCGCGGCCTCATAAAATGTCGTCGGAATGGAGCGCAGGCCCGCCATGAAGATGATGATCTGGAAACCAAGCCCGGCCCAGATGGACGTCACCATGACCGAATAAAGCGCTTGATCGGTGGAACGGATGAATGGCTGCTGCGGAATTCCGATCATGCCAAGCACGTCGTTGATAATGCCGATCGGCGGCGGCTGATAGAACCAGCGCCAGACCCATGCCATTGCCGCTGCCGTTGTCAGATAGGGCAGGAAATAAAGCGCGCGGATGAAACCGTGCAGGATGCGCACCCGATCCAGATAAAAGGCGATGACGAAAGCCAGAACCAGACTGATGGGCGTGCCGACGATGAGATAGGTGAAGGTGTTCTTGAAAACCTTCCAGAATTGCGGATCCTTGAACAGCTTGACGTAATTGGCAACGCCGATGAACTTTGCCGGGCGCAGCAGGTCCCAGTTGGTGAAGGACAACCAGAAGGCCTGCAACGTCGGGTAAAAACGGATGATGCTGTAAAACAGGATCGGGATAGCCAGAAAGCTCCAGATCCACACAAGCCGCTTCGTGCGCATGGAAAAGCGATCCCCGAAGGAGCCGCCGGGGCGGCCGGATGCCGCCCCCTGTTGATCGATCGCTGTCATGATTGGACCTGCGGTTTTACGGTTTGGCCGCGTCGATGATTTCCTGCTCGGCGCTGGCGGCCTGCTTGATGGACTCCTCGACGGATTGACCCTCGAGCAAAATCCGGTTCGTCATGTCGATGGCGTTCTGCCGCTGGGCCGCCTCATCCATGAACCTTGTCGTATGGGCGTATTCGAGACCCTTCAGGAACGGTGCATAGATCGGGTCTTTCAGGTTCTCCTCGGTCAACGCCGCAGATCGCCGCGCCGGCAACTCGCCAACCGTCTTCAGCCAGATCGCCATGGCTTCCGGTGAGGAGATGTAAGCGAGGAATTTCTTCGACGCTTCCAGTTCTTCACCGGTTGTCTTGGCGCTGATGCCATTGGCGAAATAGCTGGCATAGTTGGAGCGGATATTCTTGTCGTTGGTGGGAAGCTCGGTCACGCCCCACTCGAAGTCCTTGATGGTTCTGAAAGATCCAAGCCTGAACGTGCCGTCGATGGTCATGCCTGCCTTGCCCGCACGGAAGGCAGCCTGGCCTTCGTCCATGAAGCCTACCTGACCGATCTTCTTTTCAAGCTGCAGGCTCGTATAGAACTTCAGCGCCTGGATGCCAGCCTCGCTGTCATAGGTGACTTTCTGGTCGTTGTCGGTGTAGGGCTCGCCGCCATATTGGCGGATAAGAACTTCGCGCCACCATTGGTGGTCCTGACCGCCCATATCGAGCGTGGAGCCTGCAACGGTGAGGTTTCCAGCGGCATCGTGCTTGGCGATCTTTTCCGCCGCGGCAACAAATTCGTCCAGCGTCTTCGGCGGATTGGCGGCGTCGAGGCCGGCTTCCGTGAAGAGCTTCTTGTTGTAGAAAAGTGCGAGCGAGCGAACCGCCGTCGGCAGGCCGTAATAATCATCGCCGCGCTTCATGGCGCCGACGATGGGGAAAAATTCGCTTTCGATCTTGTCATGCGGGAAAGCGTCTGTCGGCAGCGGCTGCAAGATACCGCCGGCTGCAAACTTGTCGAGCCAGCCGTAGAAGAGCTGCATCACGTCAGGGCCTTTACCGGACATGTTGGCGGCAATCACTCGCGTCTGGTAGTCGGCATAAGGGAAGGTCACCTGTTTGACGGTGATATCCGGATTGGCCTTCTGAAACTCGGCGATAAGCTCGTCCATCGCTTTGACGCGTGTGTCGAAGACATATTGCCAATATTCGATTTCAACCGCCTGCGCGGCGTTGAATGCAAATGTGCTGAAACCGGCGACCAAGCCGGCGAACAAAGTTGCCCTGCGCATGTAAGCCTCCATTTTCTCCGCCCGGTCTTCCGGATGCGGAGTGATCGTTCCCTTTATCCGCGCTTTCGCGCGCGCTCATCGATTTGCCGGCAGCGGGATTTTTACGCGTTCCGCCCCTTGCAATTCTGACCCCCGGTCGCTCTCTACGGTTCTCTGAAGGCGAGCATTTGTCAATAACATAATTTACTTGAATTATTATATTGCGCTTATCCTCACTTCGACGCTATGAATTTTCTAACGGACGGGAAGTGAAGAGATGACGGTGCACACGGTGGATACCTATCCCGTAGCAATCGGAAAAAATCCTGAGCGCAGCCGCGAACACAACAGGCGAGTCGTCCTCGACATCGTCAGGCGGCACGGCTCGCTCGGTCGCGCCCAGTTAGCCAAGATCACGCATCTCACACCCCAGGCGGTCGCCAATATCGTCGATGAGCTGGTGGGCGAGGGGCTCCTGAAAGAGCTTGGTCGCCGGCGCACCGGCAGGGGCCAGCCGCCGATACAGTTTGCTGTCAACCCGGATGGTGGCGCAACGATCGGGGTTGAGATTGCCGCAGACCATATGGTCACCGTCGGTCTTGATCTGGCCGGCGTGTTGCGCACGCAGCGCGTTACCCCGCTAAAGGACACCACGCCGGACGCCATACTCAAAACCTTTGCGGCGGAGCATGCAGCGGTTGCGAAGAATGTCGGGTGCAGGCTGCTTGGCACCGGCGTCGTCATGCCCGGGCCTTTCGAGATTGACGGCATGACCTCTGTCGGTCCGACGACGCTTTCAGGCTGGGTGGGTATCGATGCCCGCCAGATGCTGAGCGATGCCTGCGGCCAACAGGTCGTGGTGGAAAATGATGCGACGGCCGCTGCCGTCGGCGAGCGCCTGTTCGGCGCAGGGCTGGCTATCCCGAATTTTTGCATGATCTATTTCGGCGTCGGCATTGGTCTCGGCATCATCCAGGATGGTTCGCCCTATCGCGGTGCTTTCGGCAACGCCGGCGAAATCGGCCATGTGACCGTCTCGCCCAAGGGAAGGCCTTGCCCGTCTTGCGGGCAAAGAGGTTGTCTGGAGGCCTATGCTTCCGTCTATGTGCTCAAGGAAAAGCTCGTCTGTGCCGGTGTTGCGGACACGGAGCTTGATGATCTTGAAGTCCTGTTCAGCGCGGGCAATCCGGTCGTGATGGAATGGATCGACGAGGCAGCCGTCCATCTGGCGCCCATGGTGGCGATGCTCGAGAACATTCTCGATCCGCAGACGGTCATTCTCGGCGGTGCGCTGCCTGAAAACATCATCAGCGAGATCATTGCGCGGATGGGGCATCTTCCGACTTCGGTTGCAAGCCGACGGCAAAGAGAGTTGCCGCGCGTCATCCACGGCAAGTCCGGACAGTTGACGGCGGCGCTTGGTGCTGCCGCCTTGCCGCTGTTCGACATTGTCACACCAAAACTTGAGACGTCCCTGGGCGCCGCAGCGCAGGTGCCCGGCTGAATATTGGAGGAGACCGCCCATGCTTAACCCCCGGGAGCGCATCGAACGGCAGATGGCCGATCCATGGCTCGTGCGTCTGCACCGTAGACTGAGCGCACTGAAATCCACTGTCACCGTCATGCACACCGGTGCGCACCCGGACGACGAGCAGAACGGGCTTCTCGCCTACTTCCGGATGGAACTGGGCATGCGGATCATCATCGCCTGCTCGACGCGCGGTGAAGGCGGGCAGAATGCGCTCGGGCCGGAGCGGCTGGGCGCGCTTGGCGTCATCCGGTCGCGGGAGCTGGAGGAGGCGGCCCGCATCATCGATGCGGACATAAGCTGGCTCGGCCATGGCCCGGCGGATATCATCCACGACTTCGGCTTCTCCAAGGATGGCGACCAGACCTTTGGTCGATGGGGGCAGCAGCGCATCGTCGAGCGGCTGGTGCGCGCCTATCGCAAGGAACGGCCCGATATCGTCATTCCGACATTTCTCGACGTGCCGGGACAACACGGGCACCACCGCGCCATGACGCGCGCGGCGAAAAGCGCAATCGCGCTGGCGGCTGATCCTGCCGCCTATCCCGAGCATTTCTCCGAGGGGCTGAAGCCGTGGAAGGTGGCCAAATATTATCTTCCTGCATGGTCTGGTGGTGGTGACACCTATGATGACGAGGTGCCTCCGCCGGAAACGACGCTGACAGTCAATGCAGTGGGCAAGGAGCGGGCAACCGGCGCGCAATACGACCGCATCGGCGAATGGTCGCGTTATTATCATGCCTCACAGGGAATGGGACATTGGCCGAAGCGGGCGCAGGAAGCATGGCCACTGCATCTCGAGCTCTCCAACGTCGCGGGCGGTGAGGAAAGCTCGATCCTCGACAGCCTGCCGTCGTCGCTGGCTGATCTCGCGGCTGTTCCGGGTCTTACCGCCGATTTGGCAAAGGCGCTGGTTGCAGCCGAACAGGCAATCACTGACGCAATCGATGCCTTTCCCGACACGCAGCGGATCACGGCCTCACTTCTGACGGCGGCAGCCCTTTTGCAAGAGGTCGACGAGGCCGCAGCGCAGGACTTCAGGGAGTTGCATGGGCACCGGATCGCGCGCAAACGGGCGCAGGTCGATGCCGCTATCCTGACGGCACTCGATCTTTTCGAGCGGGCCTATGCCGAGCCAGCCGAGATCGTTCCGGGTGGGACGTCATCTCTCTATGTGGAACTCGCGGGAAAGGCGGCTGAATTTGACGTCGAGGTTACCCCGGTCCTTCCGGCTGGCGTATCGTCTTCAGTTCAGTCGCGTGGCCAGACAATGGTCTTCTCGCTTGCCGCCGATCAGGACGCGGCCGTTTCCGGGCTTTACCAGCCCGACTGGAAAGCCTCAGGCGGCAATGGTCATGCCTCGGTGCGCCTGTCCGTAATGATTGGAGGCAGGGAGGTTTCGGCCGCTTTCGATCTGGAGGAGCCGTTTTTCGTGACGCCGGCGCAGTCGCTGACGATTTCGCCCGATGCGCTTCTGGTTCCACTTGGACAGGGGCAGGATTCCCATGTTTTTCAGGCACACATAAAGGGTGCCGATGCACCGCTGTCGTTCAGGAGTACGGGTGGCTGGAACCTGCGCAAGACCGGCAATGACTGGATTGCCGAGCGTACCGGTGAGGCGGCGGTCGGCCTTGCCCAGATCGAAGCGCTTGTCGATTCGCAACCTGCCTTCCAGATCACGCCCATCGCATATCCGCATATAGGCCGGGCGCGGTTTCTGGCACCCTCCGCTCTGAAAATCCTCTCGCTCGATCTCAAGCTGCCCGAGGGCGCGCGCGTCGGTTATATCGGCGGCGGTGCCGACCGGGTCGGGTCATGGCTTTCGCGCATGGGTCTTGATGTCACCGAACTCGATGCGCAGGCGCTTGGCGGTGATCTCTCGTCCTTCACGACGATTGTTGTCGGCATCTTTGCCTTCGGCATTCGCAAGGATCTAGCTGCGGCAACCGAAAGGCTTCACCGCTTCGTCGAAGAAGGCGGCCATCTTGTCACGCTCTATCACCGGCCGACCGACGGATGGAATCCCGAGACGACGCCCGTCAGGCGGCTTGAGATCGGTAAGCCTTCCCTGCGTTGGCGGGTGACGGACCCAAATGCGGAGGTGACGGTGCTATTGCCCGATCACCCATTGCTTGTCGGGCCCAACACGATCGGTGCTGCCGACTGGACGGGCTGGGACAAGGAGAGAGGGCTCTATTTCGCTGCGCGCTGGGATGATGCTTATGAACCCCTGCTCGCCATGCACGATGTCGATGAACAGCCTCTGAAAGGGGCGCTGGTCTCGGCAGCCATTGGCAAGGGCCGGCATACGCATACAAGCCTCGTGCTGCACCACCAGATGGACAAGCTGGTGCCGGGGGCATTCCGCCTCATGGCAAACCTTGTGCAACCCGCGTGAATGGCCAGGACCAGAGTGAAAAACAGGAAAACCCGCGCGAAAACGATGCTCGCGCGGGCATCGGCTGGCTGCTCATGGATATGGCCCTGGTTTCGGGTGGAATGACAGCCCTCGTCAAGGCGCAGGGTGTGACCTATCCGGCATTCCAGCTCGTCTTCATAAGGGCGATGATCGGCCTGATCTTCATCCTGCCGCTTATCTGGCGACACCGGGGGGAAATGGCGCGCGTCAAATATCCCTGGCGCAACCTTTTCCGAATCTGCTGCAACGCCATTGCACTCACCAGCAACTTCGTCGCCATCACCCTCTTGCCGCTCGCCACCGTCAATGCTGTCGGCTTCTCACGCCCGCTGGTGACGATGGCCATGGCGGTTGTCTTTCTCGGTGAAAAGGTGAGCCGATATCGCTGGGTCGGCGCTTGCCTCGCATTTGTTGGCGTTCTTGTAGTCATCGGGCCGGGCGACGCGGAGATTAACGCAGGCGTGCTCGTCGTCCTCGTTTCGGTGGTGTTCGGCGCGCTTGCGGTGATCCAGACCCGGGCGCTGCGGCAGGAAAACACCACTGTCATGATGGTGTTCTACACGGTGGGTCTTGCCGTCATTACCGCCGTTCCGGCGATCTGGACGTGGAAACCGGTCATGCCGCTCGACTGGGGGGCGCTGCTCGCCATCGGCCTGCTTGCGCAAATGGGGCAATATTGCTTCCTGCGGGCCTATCGCATCGCTGACGCCAGTGTTCTGGCGCCCGTCGGATATCTGTCGATATTGTTCGTGACCGCTGTGGGATACTTCCTGTTTGACGAGGTGCCCGAAGCCCGTGTTGTTCTTGGCATTGCCATCATTCTCGTCTCCTTGCAGGCAACCGCCTTTGCGGAATATCTTTTGAAGAAGTTGCGCGGCCGGCGGTGAAAGGTGCCGCTTTTATCTTTGACGCGCCAGAACGCTCAGCCGGATCCAGCCCAGTGTCGCGCGCTTGAAGCGATCGTAAAACGAACGGGCAAACCGCACATATCGCATGATCCATGCGAACCAGGCGTAGGTGAGGAGCTTCTCCCGACCGGCGTGGTAAATGCGCTCGACAATCAGGAATGTGGCGAGGTGAGCGAGGATCGTCAGCGCAATTCCTGTTTTGACGGTGCCGTGCGCGATGAGGAGCAGGCCGATGATTTTCATCGGTTCGGCGATGGCAAATGGCACCGCCAGCAAAAGAAGAATGGCGAGACGCGGCAATCCGCCAATCCGGCTTTCCAGTTTCCTGATGAATGTCAGTCTGGATATCGCCTTGATGATCGGCCGATAGAGCGGGCGAAAAATGCCGTCGAGGATCAGGGCAAACACGATGATTGCCCGAAGCGGAAAGATGAGGATCTTCCTGATTTTGTTGTTCACCTCATTCGGTCTCCAAAAGGGGCTGTATCGCCAATTCTTAATCGCCTGAAACGTGGCAAAACGAAGTTGTTTTTTACGATCTGCTCTGCTGAACGCTCGCATACATGCCGGTGGTGCGGAATTCGCTTGGATTGATGCCATATAGCCTGCGGAAGACCTTCGAGAAATAGTTCGGGTCTTCGAAGCCGCATAGCACGGATACCTCCTTGATGGGGATGTTTTCGGCTGTGGTGAGAAGCTTGGCTGCCCGCCTCAACCGTCGCTGCAATACAAATTCGGCCGGTGGCAGGCCTTCGCTTGCCGTGAAGATGCGGGAAAAATGCGCACGGCTGAGGCCGGCGACGGCGGCAAGATCGCTGACGGAAAGACGCTCTCCGAGATGCCCGTCTATATAGCTCAGCACCTGCTGCATGGTGCGATATTCACCGCCAAAGGAGGGATGCGAGCCGAACACGTCGTCATAAAGCGTCATCGCCGCTTCATAGGCGACGGCGGAGGCCGCCCCTGGTGTTTCCGCGCCGTTGACGAGGCGCGAGCAACAATGGGCGAGATGATCGACGGTTTCCTGTTGCAGCTTGAGGATCGGCCCGGTGACGGCAAGAATATTGCGGTGAATGCGCAAGGCCTCCTCGCCATTCATGGAGATCCAGAAGAACTCCCATTGCTTTCCCGCTTCCAGCCAGTAGCGATGATTGTGCGGGATGAGCAGGAGGAGAGTTTCGCCCGGCTTCACCACGTAATGACGGTTTTCGTAACGAAGGTTTCCCTGTCCGCCAATGCAATATTGCAGCACAGTGAATGGTGTCTGTCCGCGCTTTCGTCCGTCCCAGTCATAATTGCCACTGCTGCGGATTTCATAGCCGCTGCTGGTGGGCATTGTGTGCAGGGTCTGGCGGCCGCGGGGCAGCGAGACGGTCCGCATCCCGGGCCCCTGATCGATCAAATCTTGCAGCACAAAATTACCCATGAAAGCATAATCCTTCTCTGGTTCCGCTCGTCATTATACGCATAATCCCGAACCGAGGAGACAGCCAGTACGATATTGTTGCGGAGAATTTTTCAGGAGTGCCGGTTTTCCGGGGTTCTTACAGGTATATTCTCGCATCGTCTTATTATGATCGTTTGGCCCGTTTCACCCGTTCGATTTGCAACAGAGGTGGCGTTATGAGTTTCAAAATCGCTATAATCGGCGCCGGAAGCGTCGGATTCACGAAAAAACTGTTCACCGATCTCCTGTGCGTGCCGGAGTTTCGCGACATCGAGGTCGCGCTGACGGATATCAGCCAGCACAATCTGGATATGATCAGGGCGATCCTCGACAAGGTCGTGGAGGCCAACGGTTTTCCGGTGAAAGTGACAGCGCATACCGACCGCCGTCGCGCGCTTGAGGGTGCGAAATACATCATAAGCTGTGTGCGGGTCGGCGGTCTGGAAGCCTATGCGGACGACATCCGTATTCCGCTGAAATACGGGATCGACCAGTGCGTCGGTGACACCATCTGCGCCGGCGGCATTCTCTATGGCCAGCGTAACATTCCGGTCATTCTGGATTTCTGCAAGGATATCCGCGAGGTCGCCGCACCCGGTGCCAAGTTCCTGAATTACGCCAACCCCATGGCCATGAATACATGGGCAGCCATCGAATACGGCAAGGTGGATACGGTTGGTCTTTGCCACGGTGTGCAGCACGGTGCGGAGCAGATCGCTGAAATTCTCGGCGCAAAATCCCCGTCCGAACTTGATTACATCTGCTCGGGCATCAACCACCAGACATGGTTCATCGATCTAAGGCTGAATGGCCGCAAGATCGGCAAAGAAGAGCTGGTCGCCGCTTTCGAGGCGCATCCGGTTTTCTCACAGCAGGAAAAGCTGCGCATCGACGTGCTTAAGCGCTTCGGTGTCTATTCGACGGAGAGCAACGGCCATCTGTCCGAATATCTGCCGTGGTACCGCAAGCGCCCGGATGAAATCGCCCGCTGGATCGATATGTCGGACTGGATTCACGGCGAAACCGGCGGTTATCTGCGCCACTCCACCGAGACGCGGAACTGGTTCGAAACGGAATTCCCGCAGTTCCTGGCGTCAGCCGCCAAGCCCATCGAACCGGAGAAGCGCTCCAACGAACATGCGAGCCACATTCTGGAAGCGCTTGAAACCGGGCGTGTCTATCGCGGCCACTTCAACGTCAAGAACAATGGCGTCATAACCAACCTTCCTTCTGATGCGATCATTGAGTCACCCGGTTTCGTGGATCGTTTCGGCATCAACATGGTCTCGGGTATCACGCTGCCGGAAGCCTGCGCAGCGACCTGCATGGCGTCCATCAACGTGCAGCGCATGTCGGTACATGCGGCGGTCAGCGGCGATATCGATCTTCTGAAGCTTGCCGTGCTGCATGACCCGCTAGTCGGCGCCGTCGCCACTCCGGAGGAGGTCTGGCAGATGGTGGACGAGATGGTCGTCGCACAGGCGCGCTGGCTGCCGCAATATGCGGATGCCGTGCCTGATGCCAAGGAGCGGCTTGCGAAATCCACCGTCAAGACCCGCGACTGGGCGGGTGCGGCGCGCCGCAACGTGCGCTCAATCGAGGAACTACGGGCCGAGAAATCGGCGCTGAAAAAGGCCGTTTGAAGGAAAAGGCATGGGAACAGGCCGGTGGTGAAAAGGGAGTTCGCCGCCGTGGCTATCGCGACAACAGAGGGTGGGCGGTCGAAGAGCTGCCATTTGGGAGGAATGACGATGCAACTTCAACGCAAGATCGGTATCATCTCGGCATTGGGTCTTGGTGTTTCGATGATCGCACTCAGTGCGAACGCCTTCGAAACCACCACGCCGCCGGAGCCGCCGCAGTTTCCGGCGGAAGGCAAGATCAATTATGTGGCGCGCGACTCGATCCTCGAATTCAAGGCCCTGCCGAGCTACAGCGAGCCGGACTGGATCACCGAAAAATTCGAGAAGACAGGCAAGCTGCCGCCCTTGAAGGAACGCTTGCCTGAGGAGCCGCTGGTCTACAAGACCGGCAACATGGTGGATGGCATCGGCGTTTATGGCGATACGATGCGCCATGTGATCGGCGGACGGCCCGAGGGCTGGAACTACATTGCCGGCCAGAGCCAGGGCTGGGGCGGCATCGATATTGCGCTTTCCGAATGCCTGACGCGCACAGCGCCGCTGTTTCAGGTGAATGCCAAGGACACCGAACCGCTGCCCAATCTCGCCAAAGGCTGGGAATGGTCGCAGGATGGCCACAAGCTGACGATGCATCTGGTCAAGGGTGCCAAATGGTCTGACGGTGTGCCGTTCAACGCCGATGACGTCATGTTCTACTGGGAAGACGCGGTTCTCGATCCCAACGTGTCGCCGCTCGGCGGCGGCGCTTCGCCTGAAGCCTTCGGCGAAGGCACCACGCTCAAAAAGATCGATGACTATACGGTGGAGTGGACTTTCAAGACCGCTTTCCCGAAGCAATATCTCTATACCATGGCTTATCCGAGCTTCTGCCCCGGACCGGCGCATATTCTGAAACCACAGCACCCGAAATATTCCAAGAACACCTATAACCAGTTCAAGAACGCCTTTCCGCCGGAATATATGAACATGCCTGTCATGGGTGGTTGGGTGCCGGTGGAATATCGCCCCGACGACATCATCGTGCTCAGGCGCAATCCATACTACTGGAAGGTCGACGAGAAGGGCCAGCAGCTGCCTTATCTCAACGAGCTTCATTACAAGCTCTCCACCTGGGCCGATCGCGATGTGCAGGCTGTGGCGGGATCGGGCGATTTCTCCAATCTCGAACAGCCGGAAAACTTCGTCGCTTCGCTGAAACGCGCAGCTGACCCGAATGCGCCGGCTCGCCTTGCCTTCGGACCACGCCTGATCGGCTATAATCTGCAGATGAACTTTTCCGCCAATGGCTGGGGCAATCCGGACGAGCGCGGGCAGGCCATTCGCGAGCTGAACCGCAACGAGGTGTTCCGTCAGGCGGTGACCTCGGCACTCGATCGCAAGGCAATCGGCGACTCGCTCGTCAAGGGCCCATTCACGGCGATCTATCCGGGTGGCATTTCCTCGGGCACCGGTTTTTACGATCGCAATTCCACGGTCTATTACCCCTTCAACCTTAAGGAAGCGAAAGCCGCCCTTGCATCAATCGGCCTGAAGGACACCGACGGCGACGGCTTCTTGAACTTCCCGAAGGAGACACTGGGCGGACGAAACGTCGAGATCATTCTTCTGGTCAATAACGGCTACACGACGGACAAGAGCATCGCGGAAGGCCTTGTCGGGCAAATGGCGAAACTTGGCCTTCGCCTCGTCATCAACAGCCTTGATTCCAACCAGCGCGATGCGGCCCATTATGGCGGTCAGTTCGACTGGCTGGTGCGCCGCAACTCCACCGAGCTTTCGTCCGTGGTGCAGAATACCGAGCAGTTGGCACCCGTTGGCCCGCGCACCAGCTGGAACCATCGCGCACCTGAAGGCAAGGAACTGGATCTGATGCCGTTCGAAAAGGAGATGGCCGATATCGTGCGCAAATTCATCTCCTCGCAGGACAATGCCGAGCGGGCGGAACTGATGAAGCAATATCAGAAGGTCTACACGCAGAACCTCTACACGATAGGGCTTACCGAATATCCCGGCGCGCTTATCGTCAACAAGCGGTTCTCGAATGTGCCGCAGGGCACGCCGATCTTCATGTTCAACTGGGCTGAAGACGCCATCATCCGCGAACGCCTTTGGGTCGCGGCCGACAAGCAGGGCAAATACGAGCTTTTCCCCGAGCAGCTTCCCGGCAAGCCGGGTGAGGGCGGCCCGATCAACTAGAACTCCTCCCGGAGAAAACCCGGTACCGGTCGCGCGTGAAGCGCGGCCGGAGACACACGGACTAGCCAAGCGGAGGATACCCGTTCGATGCTGAGATTCCTGACAATACGCATAGGCTCCGCCATTCCGGTGCTGCTTATCCTGAGCGTGGTGACATTCGCCATCATTCAGGCGCCACCCGGCGACTATGCTGACTACATCCGCTCGCAATTGATGAACCAGGGCGGTGCGTCCTTCGAACAGGCGGAAGCGCAGGCGCAGGCCTACCGCATCGAACACGGTCTCGATAAGCCGATCGTCGTGCAATATTTCAACTGGATCGGCGGTATCATCACACGCGGCGATTTCGGCTACAGCTTCTATTACAACAAGCCGGTTGCCGATGTGGTCGGCGAACGCCTGCCGCGCACCATCGCACTCGCCCTTGTCTGCCACATTCTTTCATCGCTTCTCGGCATCGGTTTCGGCATCTGGGCTGCCACCAGACAATATTCCTGGATCGATAATCTGCTTTCGACCGTCGCCTTCCTCGGCATGACCATTCCGCGCTTCCTGATGGCGCTGATCCTCGTCTACCTGATGGTGTTTCATTTCGACGTGTCGGAAATCGGCAGCTTCTTTTCGCCGCAATATGGCGGTGCGCCATGGTCATGGGGGAAGTTCGTCGATCTCGTCAGCCATGTCTGGCCGGTGGTTGCCATCGCCGTTTTCGGTGGACTTGCCTATAATATGCGGGTGATGCGCGGCAATCTGCTGGATACGCTGAACGCCCAATATGTGGAGACGGCGCGCGCCAAGGGCCTTTCGGAAGGCGCGGTCATCATGCGCCACGCCGTGCCGAACGCCGTGCATCCGCTCATTATGTATCAGGGCGTCGTGCTGCCCTATATGCTGAGCGGCGAAATCGAAACTGCGATCATCTTTGCGCTGCCGACCGTCGGTCCCGCCATCGTCGGGTCCATGGCGGTCGGCGATGTCTATGTCACCGCAACCTTCATGATGGTGCTGGCCGCCACGCTCATCATCGGCAACATCATCGCCGACATGCTGCTCGCCATGCTCGACCCGCGTGTGCGCGAATTCGGGAGGGCTTGAGATGGTGGCCGTTGACGAACTCAAGAATGAATCGGCTGCCGCACCGAAGCCCGAGCGGGGTGTTCAGGGTAACGAGACCTATCTCGCTCTGGTGTGGCGGCGCCTCAGACGCTCTTTCACCGGCATGGTGGGGCTGGTGCTGGTGGTGCTGTTGATCACGATCTCAGTCTTCGCCGATTTCTTCGCGCCGATGAACCCGCTTGAAACCAATGACAGTTTCTCCCCGCCGCAGGTGGTGCGGTTCTCCGACAAGGACGGCAATATCAGCCTGTTCCCTCGGGTCTATGCCACCGCTGAAACGGACGAGCTCGATCCGGTGACCTTCCAGCCTATCGTCGGCCCGGATTACGACAATCCGCTTTATCTCGGCTTTTTCGTGAAAGGCGCGGAATATCGGCTGTTCGGCCTCATCCCGGCAAACCGGCACTTCTTCGGCACCACGGACGGGCAGCCGGTGCATTTTCTCGGAACCGACAAGTTCGGACGCGATGTGCTGTCACGCGCCATTTATGGATCGCGCATCTCGCTTGCCATCGCGCTCAGTGTCGTCACCATCGTTACCGTCATCGGCACCAGCGTCGGGTTGATCTCAGGATATTTCGGCGGGCCGCTGGATGCCTGGGTGCAGCGTTTCGTGGAAGTGGTTCTGGCCTTTCCACAATTGCCGCTCTATCTCGCCTTGACGTCGCTTATCCCGGTCACTGCCCCGACGACTGTTTTCCTCCTCTTCGTGGTCGGCGTCATGTCGGCGCTCGGCTGGGCGCAGATGTCTCGCGAGGTGCGCGGCAAGACGCTGGCGCTGGCGCGTATCGATTATGTCCGCGCCGCGATTGCCGTCGGCGCCACCGACCGGCGCATTATTTTCCAGCACATCCTGCCGAATGTGATGAGCCATGTGATCGTTGCCGTCACGCTGCATATTCCAAGCGTCGTGCTGCTCGAATCCTTCCTTGGCTTTCTCGGTTTCGCGGTCAAGCCGCCGCTGATCTCCTGGGGGCTGATGCTTCAGGATACGGCCACCTATTCAGTCATTGGTTCCTATCCATGGATCCTTGCGCCGGTCGGCTTTGTGCTGGTCACCGTTTTTGCCTTCAACGCGCTGGGCGATGGCCTTCGCGATGCTGTCGATCCCTATTGAGAGGAGCGTAACATGGTTGCTGCACAGAACACCTACGCCCCTGCCATCCGCTTCGATGCTGATAATCGAAACGACCAGGCCATCATCGATGCACGCAATATTGCCGTGACTTTCAAGGTTGAGCACGGCACGGTGGAGGCAGTGAAGGACATTTCCTTCCAGCTTTACCGGGGGGAGACGATCGCCATCGTTGGCGAATCCGGTTCGGGAAAATCGGTGACCGCCCGCACCATCATGGGGCTTTTGACGAAGCGGGCCTCGGTTTCGAAAACCGCGACCGTGCGCTTCAACGGCGACGACATCCTGAAATTTTCAAGCCGCCAGCGGCGGGCGTTGCGCGGCAATCGTATCTCGATGATCTTTCAGGAGCCGATGAGTTCGCTGAACCCGATCTATACAATCGGCAGTCAGATCGTCGAGGCGATCCGCGTCCACTCGAAGCTGAGCAGGAAGCAGGCCGAGGCGAGGGCGCTCGATCTTTTGCGGCAGGTGCAGATTCCGGAACCCGAGGCGCGGCTGAAGCAATTTCCGCACCAGCTTTCCGGCGGTCAACGACAGCGTGTCATGATCGCCATGGCGCTCTCCAACGATCCGGATGTGCTGATCGCCGACGAACCCACCACTGCACTGGATGTGACAGTACAGGCGCAGATCCTCAACCTCATACGCGATCTGCAGAAGAAGCGCGGCATGGCCGTGGTACTCATCACCCATGACCTGACGATCGTGAAGCAGTTTTCCGATTACGTCTACGTCATGCAGCATGGCGAGATGCGTGAGCACAATACCACTGAGCGGCTGTTTGCAGCGCCGAAGCACCCCTATACCCGAAAGCTGCTTGCTTCCGAGCCGCATGGCACCGCCAAACCATTGCCGGAAAATTCCGGTGTGCTGCTGACGGCGAATGGCGTGCGGGTGTCGTTCATGATGCGCTACGGTGGCCTGTTCAAGCCGGAATTGAAGGAACTTGTTGCCGTCGACGATCTTGGTCTTACCCTCAAGCGCCATGAAACGCTGGGAATTGTCGGCGAATCCGGGTCTGGCAAAACGACCTTTGGCCAATCCCTGTTGCGGCTGAACGAGCCGGTGGCCGGAGAGGTGATTTTCGATGGCGAGAGGGTCGACGGCCGCTCCCGGTCTCAAATGCGGCCTCTGCGCTCTCGCATGCAGATCGTCTTTCAGGACCCTTTCGCCTCGCTCAATCCACGCATGACCATCGGCCAGATCATCGAGGAAGGGCTGGTTATCAACGGGCTTGGTAAAACCAAGGCCGAAAGGCTGGAGCGGGTGCGCGACGCGCTGGAGGCGGCAGGCATGCCCGGCAACATCCTCTCGCGTTTCCCGCACGAGTTCTCCGGCGGCCAGCGCCAGCGCATCGCCATTGCGCGTGCAGTCGCGCTGGAGCCGGAATTCATCCTGCTCGATGAGCCGACCTCGGCGCTCGACCTTTCCGTTCAGGCGCAGATCATAGACCTGCTGCGCAAGCTGCAGGACGAGCGGGGCTTGAGCTACCTGTTCATCTCGCACGACCTGAAGGTCGTTCGGGCTCTCTGCCACCGCGTCATCGTCATGCAGCGCGGCAGGATCGTGGAGGAAGGCTCCGTCGAGGAGGTGCTGAACCGCCCGAAAACCGAATACACCCAGCGGCTCGTCCGGGCCGCCTTTGAAATCGCATAGTTCAAGATGCCGGAGGCAAATATGGCACGAGATCCCAAGATCACATTTATCGGCGCAGGTTCCACGGTGTTCATGAAGAACATCATCGGCGACGTGCTGCAACGTCCGGCCCTTTCCGGCGCAACGATCGCGCTGATGGACATCAACCGGGAAAGGCTGGAAGAAAGCGCCATCGTCGTCAACAAGCTGATTTCGACGCTCGGGGCAAAGGCGAAAGCCGAGACTTTTACAGACCAGAAAAAGGCGCTCGCCGGTGCCGATTTCGTCGTCGTCGCCTTCCAGATCGGCGGATACGAACCCTGCACAGTCACCGACTTCGAGGTGCCGCGCAAATATGGTCTGCGCCAGACCATTGCCGATACGCTTGGTGTCGGCGGCATCATGAGGGGCCTGCGCACCGTGCCGCATCTGTGGAAGATTTGCGAGGATATGCTCGCCGTCTGCCCCAATGCGATCATGCTGCAATATGTCAACCCGATGGCGATCAACACCTGGGCGATTGCGGAGAAATATCCGACAATCCGGCAGGTCGGCCTTTGCCATTCGGTGCAGGGCACGGCCATGGAACTCGCCCATGACCTCGATATTCCCTATGAGGAAATCCGCTATCGTTCGGCCGGCATCAACCACATGGCGTTTTTCCTGGAATTCGAGCACCGCCAGCCTGATGGCAGCTACAAGAACCTCTATCCCGATCTCGTGCGCGGCTATCGCGAAGGCCGTGCGCCGAAGCCCGGCTGGAACCCGCGCTGCCCCAACAAGGTGCGGTACGAGATGCTGACGCGTCTCGGCTACTTCGTCACCGAAAGCTCCGAGCATTTTGCCGAATACACACCCTATTTCATCAAGGAGGGGCGCGAGGACCTGATCGAGAAATTCGGTATTCCGCTCGATGAATATCCCAAGCGCTGCATCGAGCAGATCGAGCGCTGGAAGGGGCAGGCGGCTGCCTATCGCTCAGCCGAGAAGATCGAGGTCAAGCAATCCAAGGAATATGCCTCCTCCATCATCAACTCGGTCTGGACCGGCGAACCGTCTGTCATCTACGGCAACCAGCGCAACAATGGCTGCATCACCTCGCTGCCATCAGATTGCGCGGCGGAAGTGCCCTGCCTTGTCGATCATAACGGCGTGCAACCAACCTTCATCGGGGAATTGCCGCCGCAGCTGACCGCGCTGATGCGCACAAACATCAATGTGCAGGAGCTGACGGTGCGGGCGCTGATGAGCGAAAACCGCGAGCATATCTTCCACGCGGCGATGATGGACCCGCATACGGCAGCGGAACTCGATCTCGACCAGATCTGGTCGCTGGTGGACGATCTGCTTGTCGCGCACCGGGACTGGTTGCCGGAATGGACGCAGGTGGAGGTGAAGCGCGCTCGCGCGGTGTAAGCTCGCTTCGCCGAACCGCTGAATGCAAAAGGCCGTGGGTTTCATCCACGGCCTTTTTCTGTTTCACCTATGCCCCCACGACGGCAACGGTGGACGGCTTTTCTCGCCCATTTCCGAATGTGTTAAATTAATTGTGTTCGGTAAGGGTATGTTCGCCTTACGTGAATACCCTTATGAGGGCGGATAAAAGCGGCCATGTTCAGGAGTAGCAAAATGAATATCGCACCAAGTCTGTCACTGGCAGCTATGATTGCCCTGGTCGCGACGCCGTCTCTTTCTTCGGAGGATATGGGCTCTGAGACAAGCGAAGCGATATTCGGTTTTGGCGGCGCCCTCACCACGGAAGACATGCTGAAAAGCGCAGCACTCATTCCGGTCGACTATGAGAAGAACGCCATTCTGGGTGGCGGTTATCAGTTTTATCCCTATCGCATCGGCAATGTGAAACTGGGCGGTGAAATCGGCGTTGCCGTCAGGTTTGGCAAGGGTTTCACCGGTGAAGTCTGGGCGGGGCCTGTCGCGCGTTATGACAAGATCAGGCTCGGGGAACGGTTGTTCGTTTCGCCGAGTTTCACGGCGGGTCTGAGCCTCGTCTCGGATGCGCAGCCGGGGCGGGAGAGGCAAGAAGAAATCAAGGACAACGGCAACGCAAATGTCCTGTTTTACCTCGGCCCGGAAATCAACGTTTCCTTCAGCGATGAATCCTCGACGGAGTTCTTCTGGCGGCTTCACCACCGTTCCGGCGGCGGCAAGACGCTGGGCAATATGAAGGGCGCGACGAATGCCAATGTGTTTGGCGTTCGCTACAAGTTCTGACGACGTGGTGTCGGTAGTCGCCCCCGATATGACTGAATTTACGCCATACTTCTGTTTTTCCGCGCCCCTCGGAGGATGACCCTTGCACTCAGCGCATGGGTGGCCTGCCTTATTCTGTCTGTTCTTTGGTCCCGACAAGGCGTATATAAGTGACATCAAAGGACGCCGGAACGAAACGTTACTGACGTCGCCAACACCTTGAAAGGGTAATGTCATGAACGTAGCACGCAGCTTTAATAACTGGCGCAAGTATCGTCAGACCGTCAACGAACTGGGTCGCATGAGCAGCCGCGAACTGCACGATCTCGGTATCGACCGTAGCCAGATCAACAGCGTCGCCCGCGCCGCCGTCGGCAAGTAATCAGGCAGCTATTGCCGCTTTTGAATGACTAAACGCCCGCTTCGCGGGCGTTTTTGTTTTTGGCGAACCGTCGACGCTTGTGTCTCCCACGGGGCATGCCGTGCAAAGGCGAAAATCAGCCTGTTGCATTGATGTTTCGGGTTGGAAAAATCGCCATGCGTTTGATGCATGTCTGAGGTGCAAGCTTGTGTCTGTGAAATGCAGAAAAAAATGATATCTTCAAATCATCGAAACGGATGTACCTCCTCCCACATTCTTTCGGTAATGCGGGTGATCCTACTCCTCCTCCCAAGGATTGCCCCGGGGACAGCGGTTTCCTCCTCCCATATCGCTGTTCAATCTTTCAAGAAGCCTGCCGCACCTCCTCCCGCGGCAGGCTTTTTTGTTTTCAGCGCCGGGCGCCGTTTTCAAGCACCCCGCTTTTTATCTCCACGAGAATGGTTCAGTCGAAAGCCATCATGCCGATGGGCGTAACGGCACGCGTGCCCGCGCGCTTGGCAAGTGCGTAGGAAAGGCACTGTTCCACGGCGTCCTGCGGCACAGGTTTTACGATAACGCCTGCGCCGATACCGAGATTGACCACCACTTCCGGATTTGCCGTCATGAAGATCACCACGACGCCGTGATCCTGCGAAAGCCGCCTCCCGATCTCCGGGCCGGTCTGGCCGTCGGCGAGATTGACGTCTACAAAGGCAATATCTGCGCGGCTGCCGAGTGCCACGGCCTGATCCAGCCGGTTGGCGATGCCTATGACGTCAGCTTCCTCTTCCGCCTGCATAATGGAATCTTCGATATCCATGGCGATGAGAAATTCGTCCTCCACGATCAGCACACGCGGTTGTTCCGTGCGGAAACCCGGTTCGTTTTGCAGGATGTATGCGGACATATGACTGCCTCCATTCCATGCGCTTTAGCGCGGTCGGAAGGCAAACACCTGCCGAAGCAACTCGTTCCAAAGTGAGATAAACATGGTGAATACAGTGTAAACGGACCGGCTTTTCGGCTATCACCTCTAGATAGCGAAGCAGTTGATTCGGTTTGGTTTTCATCCGGGGAAGGGGTCGGAGACAGTCGCCGTAGCGCATCTTTCGCCCCTGGAGCACAAGCCTTTAGCCGCAAGCGGGGCAAAGGCTTGCATGCAAATTCAAAGCGTTACAGCGTCCTTCACGCGCCAGGAAGGACATGCAGGAACGTTGCCGATCATTCGCGTGCCGCGGTTAAAAAACGGCGCGCGAGACCCTATGAGTTTAGAAAGAGAATAAGACGATGACCCAGTCTCCGCGCGCTCCAATCGCCCGCAATACGCCCAATATCGCTGTTATCGGCGTCGGTGGCGGCGGCGGAAACGCGATCAACAACATGATCGACGAGGGCATCGGCGGCGTTGATTTCATCGCCGCCAACACGGATGCGCAGGCGCTGAAGAAAACCAACGCGCCAAGGCTCGTGCAACTCAGCTCCGAACTTACAGGCGGGCTGGGTGCCGGGGCTGATCCGGAGGTTGGCCGGCAGGCGGCAATCGATTCGCTTGACGAGATCATGGATCACCTCAACGGTTACGACATGTGCTTCATCACCGCCGGTATGGGCGGCGGTACCGGCACCGGTGCTGCGCCCGTCATCGCGGAAGCGTGCCGTGCGAAGAATATCTTGACCGTCGGTGTCGTCACCCTGCCGTTCAGCTTCGAGGGCGCGCGCCGCATGCGTGCTGCCGAATATGGTTTCGCCAATCTGCTTAATACCGCCGATACCGTCATCGTCATTCCCAACCAGAACCTGCTGCGTATTGCGGATGCCGGCACGACCTTTGAAAGTGCCCTGAAGACGGCGGACAAGGTCCTGTCCCTCGGCGTGCGCTGCATTACCGATCTCATCCTGCGCGAAGGCCTGGTAAATCTCGACTTCGCCGATGTGCGTTACGTCATGAAGAATGGCGGACGCGCGCTTATGGGCACGGCGCAGGCCAAGGGTCCAAAACGCGCTTCGGAAGCGGCAGCAGCCGCCATCGCCAACCCGCTGCTCGGCGAACCGTCGCTGAAGGAGGCACGCGGCGCACTTGTGTCGATTTCCGGCGGCAACGACCTGACGCTTTACGAGATCGACGAGGCGATGACGCTTGTGCGCGAGGCAGTCAGCGAAGAGACCGATGTGGTGATGGGCGCGTCCTTCGATCCGACGCTGGACGGCGCTTTCAAGATTTCCGTCGTGGCCACCGGCCTGCGTAACTGAGGTCCCGACCTCGAAGCGGTGCTTTGTAAAAAAGCAGCAATGTCACAAATTGAATTATTGAAGCCGTCGCGGGTAATTTTCGTGACGGCTTTTTGTTGTTTTTGAACAATTATTCCGCCATTCGAAGGGCAGGTGCTGCAACGCGGCGTTGATATGGAAAAAATATAATAGTACTCTTTATGTCGACAAGAGGGATTTGGTTATGACGGATATAATTGCTTCTGCCGAGCGTAAGCGTGGCTCCGGCGTGAAGATGGTCTACGATCTGCTGCGCGACGAGATTCTCGATCTGGTTCTGCCGCCGGGTAGTCCAATCGATGAGGTGCAGCTTGCCGAGCGGTTCAAGATGTCGCGCACGCCCATTCGCGAAGCGCTGGTGCGGCTCTCGGGCGAGGGGCTGATCGATACGCTGCCGAACCGTTCGACCATGGTGTCGAACATCGATTTCCTCAATATGCATACCTATTTCGATGCGCTGGTGCTGATGTACCGGGTGACGACCCAGCTTGCTGCCCAATATCACCGTCCGGAAGATCTGGCCGGCATCCGCGCTCATAATGCGGAATTTGCCATTGCGGTGGAAGAGCAAGACGCGCTGGCGATGATTTCCACCAATGCCGCCCTGCACCTTTCCATCGCCGAAGCCGGGCGCAACCCCTATTTCACCAGTCTGTTCAAGCGTCTGCTGGATGAGGGACGGCGCATCTTGCGGCTGTATTACCAGTCCTATGATGATCGCCTGCCGAAACGTTTCGTCGACGATCACGATGCGATCATAGCGGCGATTGCCGCGCGCGACACCGTTCTGTCCGAGAAACTGGCCCGCGAGCATGCCGAACAGATCGTGCAGCAGGTGCAGAAACTACTGGTGCGCAATGAGCGGCTGGAAATAAATCTGTAGCTTGTCGATTTCTTGTCGACAAATAAAATACAAGATTGTAATGTCCTTGTTGAAAGGGTGGCGCGGAGGTGCGTCCATTCCCGAAAAACTGTCCCTTAGGAGCTAGTAATGACGGCCAGCATTTTTTCCGGCGTGATTCCCGCCTTGATGACCCCTTGCAAAGATGATCGCACCCCCGATTTCGACGCGCTTGTCCGCAAGGGCAAAGAGCTGATCGCCGATGGCATGTCTGCAGTCGTGTATTGCGGTTCCATGGGCGACTGGCCGCTTCTTTCCGATGAGCAGCGCATGGAAGGTGTGGAACGTCTGGTGAAAGCCGGCATTCCGGTCATCGTCGGCACCGGCGCGGTCAACACGGCATCTGCCGTTGCGCACGCCGCCCATGCCCAGAAGGTTGGCGCAAAGGGCCTGATGGTCATTCCGCGTGTTCTTTCGCGCGGCTCGGTCATCGCTGCCCAGAAGGCGCATTTCAAGGCCATCCTTGCGGCCGCTCCCGAAACGCCTGCTGTCATCTACAACAGCCCCTATTACGGTTTCGCCACCCGCGCCGATCTCTTCTTCGCGCTGCGTGCGGAACACAAGAACCTCGTGGGCTTCAAGGAATTCGGTGGTCCGGCGGATATGCGTTACGCTGCTGAAAACATCACCAGCCGCGATGATGAAGTCACCCTGATGATCGGCGTCGATACTGCCGTTGTCCACGGCTTCGTCAATTGCGGCGCAACCGGCGCGATCACGGGCATCGGCAATGTTCTGCCGAAGGAAGTCATCCATCTTTGCAAGCTGTCGCAGGCCGCCGCCAAGGGCGATGCGGACGCCCGCGCCCGCGCGCTGGAACTGGAGCAGGCGCTCGCCGTCCTCTCCTCCTTCGATGAAGGCCCAGATCTGGTTCTCTACTTCAAGCACATGATGGTGCTGAAGGGCGACAAGGAATATACGCTGCACTTCAACGAGACCGATGCCCTCAGCGACAGCCAGCGCGGTTATGTCGAGGCGCAGTTCAAGCTGTTCAATAGCTGGTACGCCGACTGGAGCAAGCTTCCGGGTGCGGTTCAGGCCTGCAAGGCTGCCTGATTACTTTCTGCAGTGAAAAAGGCCCGCATTTGCGGGCCTTTTTTCGTTTTATGAGGTTCGATAGATATCCTTCGTCATGCCTGATTGGGTTCGGCATGACGAAGGACTGATGTCAGGAGACGGCGTCCATCCCCTGTTCCAGCAGCCGGTCGAGACCGGCGATTTCGGCGGCGGTCAAGGTGATGCCTTCGCTTTCCGATTTGGCGCGTGCAGTGAAGCGGCGGCCGGAGGGCAGGCGGGCACCTTGGCCGATAATGGCGTCGAACAGAATTTCCGCCCGCTGGAAAGGATCGCCCGGACGGCCCTTGGCGAAGGCTTCCGGGGAAAAGGCGACGATAAGCTCGCCATGGAAGGGCGCAAGCGTTGTGGTTCCGAGATACTCCAGTACTTCAGGGCTGGTCAGGTCACCGATCATGATACCCGCGAGAAGCTCGATCATGGTGCCGATCGCCGAACCCTTGTGGCCGCCGAACGGAAGCATGGCGCCGGCAAGCGCAGCCTCCGGGTCGGTCGTCGGGTTTCCGTCGGCATCCACGGCCCAGCCTTCAGGCAAAGATTTGCCCGCGCGACGGTGCAGTTCTATCTCGCCGCGCGCCGCAACAGATGTCGCGAAATCAAAGACATAGGGTGAAGTGTTTTTACGGGGCCAACCGAAGGCGAAGGGGTTGGTGCCGAGCAGCGGCTTGGTTCCGCCAGTGGGGGCGACGGTGGAATAGCTCGGGCACATGACCAGACCCGCTAGACCGTTCGCTGTCAGCCCCTCGACTTCCGGCCAGAGCGCCGAGAAATGCGTGCAATCATTGATGACGAGCGCGGCGATGCCGGTGCGTTTCGCCCGCTCCACCAGAACAGGCAGGCCAAGCTCGAAAGCGGGGTTGGCAAAACCGCCATTGGCGCTGACTTTCACGATCGCTGTGCCGTCGTCTCCGGCCACCTCCGGCATCGCATCGGGCTTAACCTTGCCTGCCTTGACGGTGCGCAGGGCGCCTTCGATGCGGTAGATGCCGTGCGATTTGCAGGCGTCGCGCTCACCGGCAACAATAACCCGCGCAAGCGCTCCCGCCTGCACGGCATTGAGCCCCGCCTTGCGGAAAATAGCTTCGACCCGCTGAAAAAGCCCGTCGATGGTCAATGTGGTGTTGTCGCTCATCATAATCCTCCGATATTGGGCTCGCACATTTTGAATACATAAAGTATACAACGGGCATTCTATTGCAACTCGTCTTTTCGGCATTCTGCGTCCGGTGCCCATTCCTGCCACAAGCGCCGGGATGAGAGTAGGGCAGACTTGCCCAACCAGGGCGTCATTTTCACGTGCTCTTCGGTCCCGAATTGCAAGCTGGCTGCCGTAGCACTGTTCGCTGCTGCAAAAATTCTTTTTGTATACTCATTGTATTTTTATGTTGATTTATCGCCTCCATGGGGAAATAGTGACCTCGCCTTCAATGGCAGAGCAATTCTGGGAGCAAATCAACAATGAAAAAATCGGTCATCGTCGCCGGCCTGCTGGCCGCCACTTTCGCTATTACTCCGGCCAAGGCCGACAAGCTTGACGACATCATTTCGTCCGGTACGCTGCGCTGTGCGGTCGTGCTCGACTTCCCGCCCATGGGCGCGCGTGATGACGCCAACAACCCGATCGGCTTCGATGTCGATTATTGCAACGATCTCGCCAAGGCGCTCGGCGTCACGGCTGAAATCGTCGAGACACCTTTCCCGGAACGTATTCCGGCGCTGATGTCCGGCCGCGTCGATGTTGGCGTTGCCTCCACGTCCGATACGCTTGAGCGCGCCAAGACGGTTGGCATGACCGTGCCTTACTTCGCCTTCGAAATGGCTGTCACCGCCAACGACAAGTCCGGCGTCAAGTCCTTTGAGGACATGAAGGGCAAGACCGTCGGCGCGACTGCCGGTACGTTCGAAGCCATTGCGCTCGAAAAGACCGTCAAGGAATGGGGCGTGGGCGAGTTCCGTCCTTACCAGACGCAGGCCGATGTGTTCCTCGCGCTCAGCCAGGGTCAGATCGACGCCACCGTTTCGACCTCGACCGTTGCACAGGCCAACGTTAAGACCGGCAAATTTGCCGGCATCTCGGTGGTCGGCAAGGCACCTTATGACATCGATTATGTCGCTCTCTTCACCAACCGCGATGAATATGGCTTCATCAATTACCTGAACCTGTTCATCAACCAGCAGGTTCGCACCGGCCGTTACGCCGAACTCTACGGAAAATGGGTTGGCGGCGAAGTTCCTTCGCTCACCGTCAACGGCGTCTATCGCTGATCGGAACTTTTCCCAAACGGCGCGGTCGGATCGATCGCGCCGTTGATCGTTTCTGAAAAGGTGAGACGGTTATGTTCAATTATACATTCCACTGGAATCAGGCGCTGAAGGCTTTGCCGCAGCTGCTGGACGGTGCGGTGGTGACGCTGCAGATCGCGATCCTGTCAATGGTGATCGGTCTTTCCTGCGCCATCGTGCTGACCCTGTTCCGGCTTTCCGGTAACCGGATGTTGGGTGCCATTGCCGCCGTCTGGGTGGAAATCGCCCGCAACACGCCGGCGCTGTTCCAGATTTACATGGCCCATTTCGGCCTTGGCAATTTCGGCATTCATCTCAGCCCCTATACGGCGCTTCTGGCCGGCATCGCCTTCAACAATGCGGGCTATCTTGCGGAGAACTTCCGTGGTGCGCTGAAAGCGATACCGGATACGCAAACGCGCTCCGGCCGTTCGCTCGGCATGACGTCGATGCAGACCTTCCGCCTCATCATCATGCCGCAGATGCTGCGCGTCGCCTTCCTGCCTGCCACCAACCAGATGGTCTGGGCAATCCTGATGACCTCGCTCGGTGTCACCGTCGGCATGAATACGGATCTTGCCGGTGTCACGCAGGCCTTGAACGCCCGTTCGTTCCGCACCTTCGAATTCTTCGCGCTTGCCGCGGTCATCTATTACGTGATCGCCAAGATCGTCACGCTTGCCGCCAGATTGCTGGCCGCTCGTCTGTTTCGTTACTGAGAGAGGTGCGCCATGTTTGAAACCGCTCTCACCTGGAGTGATCTTGCCTTCCTTGCCAAGGGCGCGGGGATGACGCTTGCCGTCACCGCCGTTGCCGTGACGGCTGGCACCCTCATGGGTATCATCTTCGGTGTCATCCGCTTCCAGCTCGGGGCCTATTGGTCGCTGCCGCTGACCTTCGTGCTGGATGTTTTCCGCTCCGTGCCGCTCCTCATCCAGCTGGTGCTTGGCAATGCCTTCCAGTCGATCGCCAAGCTCGGCTGGCCGCCATTCACCACCTCATGCGTGGTTCTGTCGCTTTATACGGCGGCCTATTGCACCGAGATCGTGCGTGGCGGCATCGAAGCGGTGCCGTCGAACACGCGCCGCGCCTGCCGTTCACTCGGCATGACCTGGTCGCAGGACATGCGCTACATCGTGCTGCCGCTTGCAACTCGCGTGTCGTTGCCCGCCTGGATCGGCCTGACACTCGGCGTCATGAAGGATTCGGCGCTCGTGCTGTGGCTCGGACTTATCGAGCTTCTGCGTGCCTCGCAGATCCTCGTCACGCGCCTGCAGGAACCGCTGACCATTCTCATGATCTGCGGCGCCATCTATTTCCTTATCAGCTTCCCCATCGCCCGTTTCGGCGGGTATCTCGAAAGACGGTGGTCCCCCAATGATTGAGATCGAAAACGTCCGCAAATCCTTCGGCCCGCTGGAGGTTCTGAAAGGGATCAACCTGACGGTCAACAACGGCGAGGTCGTCACTATCATCGGTGGTTCCGGCTCCGGCAAGTCGACGCTGCTGACCTGCATCAACGGCCTGGAGCCGATCGATAGCGGCAAGATCGTCATCGACGGCACCGAGGTGCATGCCAAATCGACCGACCTCAACAAGCTGCGTCGCAAGGTCGGCATCGTCTTCCAGCAATGGAATGCCTTTCCGCATCTGACGGTGCTCGAAAACGTCATGCTGGCGCCGCGCAAGGTGCTTGGCATTTCGAAAGAGCAGGCGGAGGAAATCGCGGTCAAGCAACTGACCCATGTCGGTCTTGCCGAAAAGCTGAAGGTCTATCCGAACCGCATGTCTGGCGGTCAGCAGCAGCGTATGGCTATTGCCCGCGCTCTTGCCATGTCGCCGGAATATATGCTGTTCGACGAAGTCACCTCAGCGCTCGATCCGATGCTGGTGGGCGAAGTGCTCGATACGCTGAAGATGCTGGCCGACGAGGGCATGACGATGATCTGCGTCACCCATGAAATGGCCTTCGCCCGCGATGTGTCGAACCGTGTCGCCTTTTTCCATCAGGGCGTGATGGCGGAAATCGGCACGCCGGATCAGCTTTTCGGCGCGCCGCAGCACCCCGAGACGCAGAAATTCCTGTCGAGCGTGCGGTAATGTCTGCAAACAATGTCATCGTCATAGGGGCCGGCGTTGTCGGCCTCTCGGCAGCTATTGCCGCCCAGGGACGCGGCCTTTCGGTCACGGTTATCGATCGCGAAGGCCCGGCGGCCGGCGCTTCCGCCGGTAACGCCGGTGCCTTCGCCTTCACCGATATCCTGCCGCTCGCATCCCCCGGCATTCTCTGGAAAGCGCCGAAGTGGCTTCTCGACCCGCTCGGGCCGCTCAGCGTCCCGCCTGCCTATGCGCTGAAGATTGCACCATGGATGTTTCGGTTCTGGCGCGCCTGTGCCGCCTCGAAGGTTGAACATTCCACCGCCGCCCAGACGGCGCTGATGGACCTGTCGAAGTCTGAACTTGAGCCGTTTCTCAGGAGAACCGACACGATTGCCATGCTGCGCAAGGAGGGCAATCTCCAGGTCTATGAAAGCGAAGCCGAATTCGAAGGCTCGCTTGCCGGCTGGAAGGCGCGCGAGCGTCATGGTATCGAATTCAGGCACCTCAATGCCGAGCAGATGGCCGAGATACAGCCCGGCATCGCACCGCGTTTCACCTGCGGCACCTTCACGCCCGGCTGGCATTCCATCGCCGACCCGAAGCTCTATACGCTGGCTCTTGCCGAGCATTTCCGCAGCATCGGCGGTCGTATCGAACGTCTCGATATCGCAGCGCTCAGGCCGCTGGAAGACGGTGTGGAAGTGGTGAGCCATGACGGGCGCACCCGCAAGGCCGGCAAGGCGGTATTGGCGGCGGGCGCGTTTTCGCATCGCATTGCCCGTTCGCTTGGGGAAAAAATTCCGCTGGAAACGGAACGGGGGTATAATACCACCCTGCCTTCAGGCGCCTTCGATCTGCGCACGCAGGTGACCTTCGGCGGTCATGGTTTCGTTGTCACGCGGCTTTCGACCGGCATTCGCGTCGGCGGTGCAGTGGAGCTGGGCGGGCTCGAGCTTCCGGCCAATTTCGCCCGCTCCGAGGCGCTTCTCGCCAAGGCGGCAAGTTTTCTGCCAGGCCTGAAAACCGAAGGCGGCAAGCAATGGATGGGTTTTCGCCCGTCGCTGCCCGACAGCCTGCCGGCGATTGGTGCGGCGCGCCACACGGCGCGGGTGGTCTATGCTTTCGGTCACGGCCATCTGGGGCTGACGCAATCGGCCGGCACGGCCCGCATCGTCGCCGATCTACTGACGGGGCAAAAACCCGCCATCGATACAAGGGCATTTTCGCCACAACGTTTCTAGAGGATTTTGGCTTTTCTCCGAAACGCAAAAATTCTCTAGTTTTTTTTACGCATTTTCCAGACGTAAAACCGCTACGCACTTTTACTGGAAATGCTTTTGGGGAGATTTTCGATGTCTTCTTCCGGTTCGACAACAGCCGTTCCTCAGGCGCGCAGCATCCTGCCGGGCGCGGCTGAAGGCGTGGTGATCGCCACGACAGAGGCGCTGAGTTTCTGGGGCGGTGTCGATCCCGCCACCGGCAAGGTGATTGACGTGCACCACCCGCTGCATGGCGTCTGTCTCACCGGCGGTGTGCTGTTCATGCCGTCAAGCCGTGGCTCCTGCACCGGTTCGGGCGTTTTGCTCGATCTCATCCTGACGGGCCGCGCACCCTCAGCGCTTGTCTTCTGCGAGGCCGAAGACGTGCTGACGCTGGGTGCACTGATCGCTGCGGAAATGTTCGGCAAGCCTTTGCCGGTGCTGCGCCTGGACGCGGAGAATTTCGCGCGGTTCTCCCAAGCCTCTCATGTGCGTATCGATGAAAATACCATTGAGGCTGATGGCGTTTCCCTCGCGATCGCGCAGCCTGCGACGACGCATCTCGATCTCAAGAATGACGACAGGGCAATGCTCGAGGGCCGCGATGGCATCGCCGTGCAGCAGGCAATGCGCATCATTGTCGCCATGGCCGCCCAGCAGGGGGCGTCAGCGCTCGTCGATGTCACGCAGGGTCATATTGACGGCTGCATTTATGCCAGCCCCGCCAATCTCACTTTTGCAGAGAAGATGGCGGAGATGGGCGCAAGCGTGCGCGTGCCGACGACCATGAACGCCATCTCGGTGGACAAGGCGCATTGGCGCGCGCAGGGCGTGCCGGAGGATTTCGGCGATCCCGCCGCAAGGCTGGCAGATGCCTATGTACGCATGGGCTGTCGCCCCACCTTCACCTGTTCGCCATATCTGCTCGACAGCGCGCCGCAGGCCGGCGACATGATCGCCTGGGCCGAATCGAATGCCGTGATTTTCGCAAATACGGTTCTCGGCGCACGCACGGCTAAACATCCGGATTTTCTCGATCTCTGCATTGCCTTGACGGGCAGGGCGCCATTGTCCGGCGTCTATCTTGAGGAAAACCGCCGACCGCAACGCATTGTCGATGTCGCTTTGCCTGAGGATATCAATGACGCCTTCTGGCCGCTCATCGGTTATCTCGCTGGCAAGGCAGCCCCCGATTGCATTCCGCTTCTGCGCGGTCTTGGCGCAGCAAAGCCTTCGCGGGATGATCTGAAGGCGCTCTGCGCCGCTTTCGGCACCACGTCTGCGGCTCCCATGCTGCATATCGAGGGCGTCACCCCGGAAGCGCGACTGGAGCCGGTCGAGACGGCGGAAACCGTCACAGTTTCGCTTGCTGATATGGCCGTAGGTTGGTCGCTTCTGAATGAGGGACCAGAGGATGTGCAACTGGTTGCCATCGGCAGCCCGCATGCCTCGCTGGAGGAATGCCGCGCGCTGGCGTCCGCCTTCAACGGACGCAGGCGTCATGCAAATGTTGCCGTCATCGTCACTGCCGGACAGCAGGTCATCGACGCAGCAGAACGGGACGGCACCCTGCAAAGCCTGCATGACAGTGGCGTCCAGGTACTGCCTGATCTGTGCTGGTGCTCGATTTCCGAACCGGTCTTTCCGACCAGGACGCGCGCGCTGATGACCAATTCGGGCAAGTACGCCCACTACGGTCCTGGCCTCAGCGGCCGCGCGGTGCGTTTCGGCAGCCTTGCCGACTGTGTTGAAAGCGCACTGACCGGCCGTGCTATTTCCCGTCTTCCATCCTGGCTTTCCTGAGGAGCACTAAATGCGCAGTATCAAGACAGTTCACGTCATCTCCGCCCATGCGGAAGGCGAGGTGGGTGATGTGATCGTGGGCGGCGTCAGGCCGCCGCCCGGCGAGACGATCTGGGAACAGAGCCGTTTCATCGCCCGCGATGAGACCCTGCGCAATTTCGTGCTCAACGAGCCGCGCGGTGGCGTGTTCCGCCACGTCAATCTTCTGGTGCCGCCGAAACATCCTGACGCGGATGCCGCCTTCATCATCATGGAGCCGGAAGATACCCCGCCCATGTCGGGCTCCAACTCCATCTGCGTTTCCACCGTGCTTCTGGATGGCGGTATCGTGCCAATGCAGGAGCCGGAAACCCATATGCTGCTTGAAGCGCCGGGCGGGCTTGTGAAGGTGCGTGCCGAATGCCGCAATGGCAAGGCCGAACGCATTTTCGTGCAGAACCTGCCGAGCTTTGCCGCGAAGCTCGATGTAGAACTCGAGGTCGAGGGTCTGGGTACGTTGAAGGTGGATACGGCCTATGGCGGCGACAGTTTCGTCATCGTCGACGCCGAGGCGATGGGCTTCAGCCTGAAGCCGGACGAAGCGCATGAGATTGCCCGTCTCGGCGTGCGCATCACCAATGCGGCCAACAAGGCTCTGGGTTTCAAGCATCCCGAAAACCCGGATTGGCGTCATTTTTCCTTCTGCCTGTTTGCGGGCAAGGTAGAGCGCACCGCTGAGGGCCTGCGGGCAGGTGCCGCCGTTGCCATCCAGCCGGGCAAGGTGGATCGCTCACCGACCGGTACGGCGCTTTCGGCCCGCATGGCGGTGCTGCATGCACGCGGTGAGATGAAAGAAGGCCAGACGCTGACGGCCGTGTCGCTCATCGGCTCCACCTTTACCGGTCGCATTCTGGGAACGACAACGGTGGGCGACCGCCCGGCCATCCTGCCGGAAATTTCCGGCCGCGGCTGGATCACCGGCATTCACCAGCACATGCTCGATCCTTCCGATCCATGGCCGGAAGGATATCGTCTGACGGACACTTGGGGCGCTCGATGAGGACGATACACCGTACTTCCCTCATCCCTCTGACCAGCACAGGGATGAGGGAGGGAACTCCTCACCCGCCCACCCGCTTCGTTGTCTCCCTGACGATCAACTCGAACCCGACATCCACCCGCGCACCTTCGGGAACGGCAGCGCCTTTTTCCGCTTCCAATATGGAAAGCAGCAATTCGCCCGCTTTTCGGCCGATCATCTGGGCGTCTACACGGATCGTTGAAATCGCCGGATAACATTGCCGGCCGATGTCGAAATCGCCGAAGCCGAGGATGGAAATCTGTTCGGGCACATGAATGCCGCGACGATGACACTCCATCAGTGCGCCGACGGCGGAAATATCGGAGACCGCGAAAATGCCTTCGACATCCGGCGCCTTCGCCAGCAATGAGCCGAGCGTTTTGGCCCCATGGTCGTAAGAGACTGGGGCGCTGCCCTCGCGGATGATGAGGTCGTCGGCAATCCCGGCTTCGCGAAGTGCAGCACCAAAACCGAGCAGACGGCTTTCGCCTCGCCAGTCCTTTACATCGCCATCCGCACGCGATCCCAGTGCGCCAATTCTCTTGAATCCAAGCGATATTAGATATTTGGCGGCGTTTCTTCCCACTTCGTAGTTGGAAAAGCCGACCGCGTGGTCGATGGGATGTTCGGGAACGTCCCAGATTTCCACAATTGGGATGCCGGCGCGCATCAAAACTTCGCTCGCCATCTTGGTATGCACCGTTCCGGCAACGACTATGGCGTCTGGCCGGCGCTCCATCATGGTGCGGATGACGCGCTCCTCCTCTTGGAGATCGTACATGGTATAGCCGATCAGCAGTTGGTAGTCGGCCGCCCGCAGAGCATTGGCGAGCCCCTGTGCGCTGTCGGCGAAGTTGGAGTTGGTGAGCGTCGGCAGGATGGCGGTGATGAAATTGGTGCGCCGGGAAGACAGCGAACCGGCGATCCGGTCAGGCACATAGCCAAGCTTCTCGATGGCCTTCATCACCTTTTGGCGCGTGTCCTCAGACACCAGCGCCGGATCGGCCAGCACCCGCGAAACGGTCATCTTGGAGACGCCCGCGAGTTTTGAGACGTCGCTCATGGTTGCTTTTTTTGACGTGACTAACGCTGCGGCCAAGGGCGTGCGCTCCACCAAAGCATGTCTCCCTGAATTAGAACCGGTTCAGGACAAGACATACACGAAGATATCAAGGGAAAGCACGCCGCATGATTGCAGATCGGTGCGGCGTGCACCGGATTTATGCGATGCGGCGGTAGACGAGATGATAGAAACGCCCGTCGCACATGCTCATCATCTCGTCCGTCAGCACCCGGCCTTCCAGTCTAACCGGCGAAACCAGCGCTTCTTCCACAGCCTCAATCGACGGATAGTCGATTTCCTGCACCATAATGATGGCCGCCGCGTCGGGGTCCGTACGCTCGGTGCGCATGACGCGCACCGCCTGCGCGTTCGGCATGCGTTTCCAGACCGGCAGAAGCTTTTCCTCGACGATGCGGAAAAACTCCTCCTCCCGACCGGCGTGGATCTTGCCTTCAAAAATTGCCGAGCGTGTATACATGGTTCCCTCCCGAATGAATGCCCGATGCAACAGTTCTGTAGATCGGACTTGCAATGATACCGATAACATGCATTATTGATCCTGCCAAGAACGCGAAATGGTGTCGACCAGAGGAAAATCGATAACCAGCCAAAATCATTGAATTTCATGGGAAATTCTAACAGTTTTGGATCTTCGCGTCTTCTTGGGAGGAGTTTTTTGCAAATCGGGTTGAAATGTTATCGAGAACATTTTTCGGTTTGCGCAAAGGCCGCTGTTCCCGTGCGGACGGCAAATAAAGGGTTGGAGGAGAAACCATGAGCATTTCCAGATTTTTGAAGAACATGACCGTCGCAGTCGGTGTTGCCGCAGCAACGCTTGCCGCGACCACCTCGGCCCATGCCGTCTCGCTCAGCGAGATCACCGCGCGCGGCAAGGTCAAGATCGGCGTTCTCACCGGCGCGCCGCCGATGGGCATGGTGGACGAGAAGGGCAATCCTTCCGGTTACGACGTTGATGTCGCCAATCTGATCGGCTCTTACCTGTCGCTGCCGGTCGAACTGGTGCCGCTGACGCCGCCGGCCCGCATTCCGGCGCTCCAGACCGGCAAGGTCGATTTCCTTGTCGCGACGCTCGCCCCGACCGGTGAACGCGCCAAGACCGTCATGTTCACGCAGCCCTACAGCGCCTTCAACATGGACATCATCTCCGGCAAGGACCAGAAATTCGAAAATCTTGATAGCCTCAAGGGCAAGCGCGTTTCGGTCAATCGCGGTTCCTCGCAGGAAACCGCGCTGCGCAAGGCCAATGTCGAAGGTCTCGAGATCGTCGTCTACGAAGACGATTCCACCAGCGCCCAGGCTCTGCTTGCCGGTCAGGTGGATGCCGTCGCCCTGCCGTCCACGGTGGGTGAGGCGATCATCAAGCAGCGTCCGGAAGCCGGTCTGCAGGTCGGTTTCACCTTCTTCCAGCAGGGCAATTCCATGGCGACGAAGATTGAGGATTTCGAGCTGCGTCAGTGGCTGAACACCTCCATCTATCTCATGAAGATGTCGGGCGATCTCGACCGCATCTCGGTGAAGTGGACCGGCCGTCCGCTGCCGCAACTGCCAAGCTTCTGATTGAGCCATTCAACGCGCCCGCCGGGAGAAATTCCGGCGGGCCGGGAAATGTCCACGGAGTGACGCATGTCCTATACATTTCAATTCGGCGCACTTGCCCAATATCAGAACGAATTGTTCAGCGGCATATGGCTGACGATCAAGCTATCGGTCCTCTCCATCGTGCTCGGTTGCGCTTTCGGCATTCTTTTAGCCTCGCTGCGTTCCATCAATGGCGGCATCGTCCGCATCATCGTGGACGGCTATGTTGAGGTGATCCGCAACACACCATTTCTGGTGCAGCTTTTCATCGTCTATTTCGGTCTGCCGGGGCTCGGCTTTCGCGTTGGAGCCGATACGGCAGCGCTGATCGGCATGACGATAAATCTTGCCGCCTATTCCACGGAAATCATCCGCGCCGGCATCGAGGCGGTGCACAAGTCGCAGATCGAGGCGGGCGAGGCTCTGGGCTTCACCAAATATCAGATCTATCGTCACGTCATCATCGTGCCTGCCATCGCCAAGGTCTATCCTTCGCTGTGCTCCCAGTTCGTGCTGATGATGCTGGCATCGAGCATATGTTCGGCCATCTCCACCCATGAGCTTGCGGCCGCCGCTGCCTTCGTGGAATCGCAGACCTATCGCTCCTTCGAGGTCTATATCGTCGTCACGCTCATCTATCTTGCGCTGGCGCTCAGCCTGCGGCTCATCCTTGCCCTTGTCGGCATGTGGCTGTTCGGCCGCCGCGTGGCGCGCAAGACGATGACCGCCTTGCCGGAGGTGCAGTCATGACACTCAGAACTTTCGGCTGGAACGAGTTCGGCTTCCTGCTCACCGCCCTGCAATGGACCGTGCTTCTGACGATCATTGCGCTCATCGGCGGCGGCCTCGTCGGTTTCTTCGTGGCGCTTGCCCGCACCTCGGATCTGAAGGCGCTGCGTATCGCTGCCGGCACCTATATCCAGGTCATCCAGGGCATTCCGGTGCTGATGATCCTGTTCCTGTCCTATTACGGCCTAAGCCTTGCCGGACTTGAACTGCCGCCACTGATTGCTGCCGGCGCATCGATGACGATCTATACGTCGGGTTATCTCGCCGAAATCTGGCGCGGCTGCATCCAGGCGGTGCCGAAGCAGCAATGGGAGGCGTCGGAGTCGCTGGCTCTCACCCGCGCCCAGCAATATCGCTACGTCATCCTGCCGCAGGCGATCCGCATTTCCCTGCCGCCGACCGTCGGTTTTGCCGTTCAGGTCGTCAAGAATACGTCCATCGCATCGATCATCGGTTTCGTCGAACTGGCGAGAGCGGGGCAGCTTATCAACAATGCCACGTTCCAGCCGTTCCGCGTCTTCGTCGCGGTGGCCGTGCTTTATTTCATCGTCTGCTACCCGTTGTCCCAGCTGTCTCGTTGGCTGGAAAGGAGGCTTCATGCCGGAAGTAATCGTTGAAAACGTTCACAAGAGCTTTGGCGCTCTGGAAGTCCTCAAAGGCGTGTCGCTTACGGTCGGCCGTGGTGAAGTTTTCGCCCTCATCGGCCGCTCCGGCTCGGGCAAGAGCACGCTGCTGCGCTGCATGAACGGGTTGGAGAAGATCAATTCGGGCCGCATCGAAATTGCCGGCCATGCGCTGGGCGGAGATGCCACTGCGCTGCGCAAGCTGCGCACCGATGTCGGTATCGTCTTCCAGAGCTACAATCTTTTCCCGCATCTGACGGTCGGTGAAAACATCATGCTCGCTCCGCGCATCGTCAAGGACGTGGCAAAGTCGGAAACGAAGGACATTGCCCGCGAGGTTCTGCAACTCGTCGGCCTGTCGGAGAAATTCGATTCCTATCCCGACCAGCTTTCCGGCGGCCAGCAGCAGCGCGTGGCGATTGCCCGTTCGCTTGCCATGCGGCCGAAGGTGATGCTGTTCGACGAGGTGACCTCTGCACTCGATCCCGAACTGACGGAGGAAGTGCTGACGGTCATGGAAAACCTCGCCAAGGGCGGCATGACCATGATCCTTGTTACCCATGAAATGGCCTTTGCACGCCGTGTGGCGACCGAAACCATCTTCATGCACAAGGGTAAGATCTGGGAACAGGGCCGCTCGGCAGAACTCTTCGCCAATCCGCAAACACCGGAACTCCGGCAATTCGTCAAGGCCGATGTGAAATAGCGCCTGATCCACAAGGACATATCCATGACTACTGAAATCGTACAACTGTGCCCGCTGATCCCGGCACTGGAAAAAGAACTCGCGCAGCGCTTCACTGTTCATCGCCTGTTTGAGGCGGCAGAAAAGGCGGCGTTCCTTTCTGAAAAGGGTGCTGCAATCCGCGGCGTCGTCACCGGTGGCCATATCGGCCTGCCGGCGGATATCGGCGCCGCACTCCCCAATCTCGAGATCGTCGCCATAAACGGCGTCGGTTTCGACAAGGTGGATTTGGCGGAAGCCAAGCGACGCGGTTTCCGCGTTTCCAACACACCGGATGTTCTGACGGCGGATGTCGCTGACCTCGCGCTCGGTCTTGTTCTGGCGCAGGCGCGCAAGCTGCCGCAGGCTGACCAGCATGTGCGCACGGGGCAGTGGCTGAAGGGTGATATGGGTCTTTCCACCCGCGTGGCCGGCCGCCGCTACGGCATTTTTGGCCTTGGCCGCATCGGTCAGGCGATCGCCAAAAGGCTGGAAGGCTTTGATGCGCGCATTTCCTACACCGCCAGAAACCGTCGCGACGTTCCCTATGATTATCACGACAGCATCGAGGCGCTGGCCGCCAATTGCGACGTGCTGATCATCGCCGCCGCCGCCACCGCTGAAACGCGCCATATCGTCAATGCGGATGTGCTGAAGGCTCTCGGTCCCCAGGGTGTGCTCGTCAACGTGGCGCGTGGTTCGCTGGTGGATGAAAAGGCACTGGTCGAGGCGCTTTCGAGTGGCACGATCGGTGGCGCAGCGCTTGACGTCTTTGAAGATGAGCCACGTGTGCCGGAGGCGCTTTTCACCTTCGAAAACGTCACGCTCGCGCCGCATATCGGCAGCGGCACGCACCAGACCCGGCGCGCCATGGCCGATCTGGTTCTCGCCAATCTCGACGCGCATTTTGCCGGTAAAGAGCTCCCCACACCTGTCGTGTGATGGATAAGCAATTGACGGTTGCAGTCAAACGCTGCAGCCGTTGCAGCTCATGAGATTGGCTACGAAGTCCTGCAGCTCACGGTTCAGTGCTATGAAGTATTGAATGGGAAAAGCTTGTTTCACGGCGCAGATGCGCCGTGGCTCAATGCCGGCTCAAGGCCGGTATGTTGCAGGAGAGGTTTTGCCTTTGCCGACAATCTGATCGCGCGGTATTTGTCGCGCCATTTCGCTTCAATCCCCCGCCGCCGTTCATATTTATATAATATGTATAATCCTACTATTCTGCTTCCTTATACAGTAACGAGGCGGATAGTTGCGTTCCAAAGGCCCGAAGTCACGCTTGCAGAACCGGCCGCCGCGGACGAAGTCCGATGCGCCGCCATCCGACCGGCATGCGCTGCTTGAAGCGATGATCGATCATGTGCCGGATTTCATCTACGCCAAGGACCTGGAAGGCCGCTTTCTCTTCGCCAACCGTGCCATCGTCACCGAAAACGGCTTTGACACAGTCGAGGAACTGATCGGTCTCACCGATTACGATATTAACGGCGATGCGGCGCAGCGTGCCGGCATTCCAGAGACCGAGGCGCGGGTGATGCGCACGGGAGAGCCGGATCTCGGTTTTGAGGAACGCGCAATGCGCGGCGATATCGACCGCTGGCTGATGATGTCGCGCGTGCCGCTTAAGGACAAGAACGGCGCGATCATTGGTGTGGTTGGTGCATCCAGGGATATTACCCAGAAGAAAGCCTCGGAGCGACTGCTTCAGGCGCAGGCGCATATTCTCGAAATGATTGTTGGGGCGGCGCGTATCGAGGATTTTCTCGAAGAATTCGTGAAAGCCATCGAAAACCTCGCTACGGGTCTTGCCTGCGCTGTTCGCGTGCTCGATGCCGCGGCCGGCGAGCCCTCGGTCTATGCCTCACCGGCGCTTTCACAGCATGCGGGGGTGACAGCACTCATCTCCAGCGTCAGCGATCCCGAAAGCCTGACCTATCCCGCCGGTAATGTGGCCTTCAGTTTCGATATTCCCGCCAGCGAAGGCAATGCGCACGGTTTCGTCTGGTGCATGTTGGCGGGCCGCAAACCGGATGCGGGGCTTCTGGAGTTCATCGCCGCCGCCGCGCGCATGGCGGGTCTTGCGATCGATCGCAAACGGGCGGCCGAACATATCGCGTTTCTTGCCGATCACGACATGCTGACACGGCTGCCCAATCGCCGCTTTCTGGATACGAGACTGCCGGAAATACTGGCAGCATCGGCAAAAGCGAAGCGGCATGTCGGCATCGGCTTTCTTGATCTCGATAATTTCAAGCAGATCAACGATACGCTCGGCCACAGCGTTGGCGATGCTTTGTTGTCCAAAACGGCTGAGCGCATCTCGCGCAGTCTCGGTCGAAACGATCTGGTGCTGCGGGTGGGCGGGGATGAGTTCGTCATCATCCTGCATAAGCACAAGGACGATTTCGAAAGCCGCCTGCAACATATCCGGGCTGCGGTCTCGCAGCCGCTGCGCCTTGGCAACTACGATATCAAGGTCACATGCAGCATTGGCATGGCATTTTTCCCGGAGCACGGGGAAACCACGGCGGAAATTGTCGCTGCGGCCGATCTTGCGATGTATGAGGCCAAGCATAGCGGGCGAGATGGCATTGCAACCTTCACGCCGCGCATGGCGGATGATCTGAGGAAGAAGTTCACCCGCATCGAGGAATTGCGCAAGGCGGTGGAAAGGGACGAATTCGTTCTACACTATCAGCCGCAGGTCGACCTTCTGACCGGTCGCATCAGCGGCGTGGAGGCGCTGGTGCGCTGGCAGCACCCGGTGGAAGGTCTGCTCGGCCCCGCGGAATTCATCGGCCTTGCGGAAGAAACCGGCCTGATCGTGGAACTTGGGGAAAGCGTTCTGAAGAAAGCCTGTCTTCAGGCGCAGGCATGGTGCAATGCCGGGCTGCCGCCCGTCAAAATGGCGGTCAATATTTCACCCAGGCAATTTCAGGGCGGCCTTGTGGAGCAGATCAGGTCTGCGCTCACGCAATCCGGCCTTGCACCGTCTCTGTTGGAAATTGAGATCACCGAAACCCTCATCATTCAGGATGTGGAAACATCCGTGCGGATCATGCGCGTCATCAAGGAGATGGGCGTCAGCCTGGCACTGGATGATTTCGGCATTGGTTATTCCTGTCTCGGCATGCTCAAGACCTTCCCCCTGTCGTGCATGAAGATAGATCGGTCGTTCCTCACCCATCTGCCGGAAAAAACCAAGGACAGCGCCATCGTCTCCATCATGATCCAGCTTGCGGGGTCTCTGGGCATCGATGTCATTGCCGAGGGCGTCGAGACCGGCGAGCAGGCAGCGTTTCTGCGCGCTGCCGGCTGCCCCTATGGGCAGGGTTATTACTTCAGCCGCCCGGTGCAGGCGGATGCGATCGAGGCAATGTTGGGGACTATGATGACTTTCCCCGCTGGTCTATCGAACGACAGGCAATAATTCCCACCTCGGTGGCCTGCCTCTAACCGGATTCGCCGGGCGCGAATTGGCGGAAGGCACGTTGCGCTGTCTTTGCCGCATAGTGTCGGGAGGGAGTGCGGCTATATCACCCGTCTTGCGACCCCACGCGGCATTAAAAGCCCGCATCCCCTCATCTTCATCCATGAAACTTGATGCCTTTCCCAAGCGATTGCGGGATTGGGCGCAAGTTTGCTCTAGTATTATAATTCAAAAATATTAGAAATAATTTGCGCTATAACTAAGTAATAAATATCGAAATCACCAAATAAACCATTTATGTATTATATATTAATCTGTTAATTTGTTGTGATTTTACTACGTGATTTGAATGTATTCTATAAGTGTATTTGTATTCTTTAGATTTGAATTGCGAGTCTCCCGTAATTTCTGCCATTTGCTGAATCAGCGCAGAGAAGCGGGCGGCAGGGAAAAGACCAGCCCTCGGTTTTGCGCATTCGTTGAAAAATTTTTGACTGGAGATTAAAAATGAACATCAAGAGCCTCCTCATCGGCTCCGCTGCCGCTCTCGCAGCAGTATCCGGCGCACAGGCCGCTGACGCTATCGTCGCTGCCGAACCCGAGCCCATGGAATATGTTCGCGTCTGCGACGCCTTCGGCACCGGCTTCTTCTACATCCCCGGCACCGAAACCTGCCTGAAGTTCCAGGGCTACGTTCGCTTCCAGACCGACTTCGGCCGTGACAAGGCTGGCAAGTCTGATTGGGACGCATTCACGCGCGCCCAGTTCGAAGTTGACACCCGTACCGACACTGAACTCGGCGCTCTGCGTGGCTTCATCGGCCTGCGTGGTGATGCTGATACCGGTTCTGCCGCTGCTTCCACCACTTCTGGTTCCAGCGACAAGGGATCCGCAGTTTTCGTTCATCAGGCCTTTATCGAAATCGCCGGCCTGAAGGTCGGTAAGTTCCTGAGCTGGTGGGATGATGGTCTCTCCGGTGAAACGGACGATGTGGCGACCAACGCTTTGTTCAATTCCGTTCGTTACACCTATGAAGCGGGTTCTTTCTGGGCTGGTGTCTCGGTTGACGAACTCGAAGGTATCGCGGTCGGCACGTTCAACAAGAACAACAACACAAGTAACAATGTCGGCGTCGTTGTTGGCGCTGGCGCGAAGATCGATACCGTCTCTCTTCAGCTCATCGGTGGTTATGACACTGACCGCGAAAACGGCTCTGTTCGCCTGATCGCAACAGCTGGTGTTGGTCCTGGCACGTTTGGCCTGTCTGGTGTTTGGGCTTCCGGCGCAAACGCTTACTACAATGCTTCCGAGTGGGCTGTTGCTGCCGAATACGCCATCAACGCAACCGACAAGCTGAAGATCACCCCCGGCTTTCAGTACTACAGTGGCTACGGCCTCGTCTCGTTCGACAAATTCTCGAACAACGACGCCTGGAAGGCTGGCCTGACGGTTGACTACAAGATCACGGACGGCCTCTCGGCAAAGGTTGCTGCAAACTACCTCGACGTCGACACCAAGCCTGAAGCCTGGACCGGTTTCGTTCGCCTGCAGCGCGCATTCTAATAGCCATAAGAAAAAAGCCCAAACCGGGTTAGATGACTCAGATCCACCCCGCTCTTGAGCGGGTGAGTGCTAGCTCCAGTCAAAGTTCCTGACATGATGTCAGGTTTGCTCCCCGGACCCCTCCAGGCCGGGGAGATTTTGTTTTGAGAAAGGTTCCGGCAGATTTTTGTCAACAATGTCGTTGCGGGCATCTGCGGGCGGGTCGCTGGGTTGGCGGGTTGCCGGTCCTGGAGATCAGGTTGCGCTATCGCTCGCCAGGCATTGGTACCGGCGGCTGGGGAGGGTGCACTGGCTCTTCGAAGGTTCGCAGCAAACGTCCCCAGCCCGGATCATGCATATGCGCTTCAAGACCCGCGCGGGCGGCGAGTGCCAGTGCCTCTTCCTGTCCAAAGGAGAGAGCCGCATCGACGTCGGTCGTCAGAACACGGCCGTTTTCCATCAGCATCTTGCCATCGACGAAAACGGTGTCGACATCGCTTCCCAGAACCTGATGCACGAGACGGTGCACCGGCATCCACATCGGCATCAGATGTGGCTTGCGCATGTCGATGATGACGACATCGGCCTTTTTGCCAATTTCGAGCGAACCGATTTCATCTTCCATGCCGATGGCATGGGCGGCGTCGATGGTAATCATTTCGAATATCTTGCCCGGCGGCAAAAGGTAGCGATCGTGATTGTGCAGCAGGTGCTGCGTGAATTGCGCCAGACGGGCGGTCTGGAGCATATCGAAGTGACGGCTGGGTGCCGCGCCGTCGGTGGTGATGGCGACTCGAATCCCCTTGGACATCATTTCCATGATCGGAGTTGAGCGGCCCGGCGGGGCGTGGGTAACGCGCGTGCCGGTTTCCGCCAGAATGTCGATTTCTTCATGCGAGATGCCCCAGCAGTGCTGGAGGTGGATATCCGGGCCGAGAAGCGCATTTTCCTTATCCTGAAACGCCATGCGGATTTGTCCCGCAAATGCATCCGAATGCAGCCTGACGCCCATTTTCCGGGCCGTCTCGCGTATTCGGCGTGCCTGCATGCGGTCGTTTTCCGTCAGTTTCACCGCCTGGTCGGGGCTTGAAGCGTTGGAGGGTTCCACCGAGGGAACGATGGTAAAGGGCGTCAGAAAAACACTGATGCGTCCGTCTGCCGTTCCGTTCAGGGCGTCGATCGTGGCTTCGCTGCCTTCGATCATTTCCTCGAAGCTTACATTGCGGCGCTCCGGAGAGCCGCTTTCCCATCGGGTCACCGGGTGCGGCCAGGGCAGGCCGGAAGGTCCAACGCAGATGATTTCACGAAGCCCGATCTCGTCATAAGCGCGGGCGTGGTTGATGGCAAAGACGGGGTCGTCGGCGCGTGGCATCGAGGTGATGATGCTGGCACCTGTCGTCACGCCGGCGCGAAGCCGCTCGATGCCGGAGACCAGGCCGTCCGCATACCAGTAATCGCGTGTGACGTAGTGATAGTAGGTCGGCGTCACGACCTTCATCCACATGGCGTTGGTGTCGGCCGCAATGCTGCGGATCAGCGCGTGCCCTGCATGGCCATGGGCGTCAATGAGGCCGGGAATGATGAGTTTTCCCCGGCAATCTATGATCTGTTTGTCGCTGTGACGTGGCGCCAGCTCCGCTGCTGTACCGATGTCGACAATACGGTCGCCCTGAATGGCAAGGCCACAATCCTCGATGATGCGTCTTTCACGATCCACCGTCACCATCGTGCCGTGCAGCAGCAGAAAATTCCCCATTTCGTCCTCTCCCTCACTGAAGCGTAGCTTGTATCCAGAACCTCGCGATTTTGGATACGATAATTGTCAACAATATTATTGACAATACGCCTGTGCGAAACAATACTCCGCCTTGTCCGGCCGGTAGGTCTGTAGGTCTGCCGGCTATCCAATGATTTATAAAAAGGGGGGATCAAATGTCCCGAATTAGAAGTTTCGTTCTGGCCGCCATGGCTGCCGCCGCCATTGCCGTTCCCGCACACGCAGAAACCTTGCGTTGGGGCGGTCGTGCGGATCTTTACTCGCTTGATCCGTATTCGGTGCCCTCCACCTCCAACCTCGCCTTTCTCAATCATATCTATGAAGGGTTGGTGCGTTACGGGCCGGACTTCAAGATTGAGCCGGCGCTTGCGACCGAGTGGAAACTTGTTGATGAAAAAACATGGCGTTTCACCCTGCGCAAAGGTGTGAAGTTCCACGACGGTGCTGAGTTTACCGCTGACGATGTCGTTGCATCTTTCACGCGCGCTTCGGATGCCACCTCGCCATTGCGCGGCAATATTCCGGTTTTCGCCGGCGTGAAGAAGGTCGATGACTACACCGTCGATCTGAACGTCACCGCGCCCACCTCGCTTTTCCTCAACGACATCACCAATATCTTCATCTTCAATGCCAAGTGGTTGAAAGATAACAACAGCGAAAAGCCGACCGACTTCGCTTCCAAGGTCGATGGCTACACGACGATGCACACCAACGGCACCGGCCCGTTCAAGCTTGAGAGCCGCGTTCCCGATAGCAAGACGGTTCTTGTCGCCAACGATGCCTGGTGGGATCAGAAAAAACACAATCTCGACCGCATCGAATTCGTGCCGATTGCCTCTGCCGCAACCCGCGTTGCAGCTTTGCTCTCCGGCGAAATCGACCTGATCGATTCCGCGCCGATCCAGGATCTGCCGCGTCTGGAATCCTCGCCGAACATCACGGTGAAGAAGCGCACCGAGCTGCGCACGCTGTTCATCGGCTTCAATCGCCGCGAAAAGCTGGAAGACGGCAAGCCTAACCCGTTCAACGATCTTCGCGTTCGCCAGGCATTCGAGGCGTCGATCGATCGTGATCTCATCAACAAGAAGGTCATGCGCGATCTTGCAAGACCGTCCGGCTCGCTTATTGCGCCTGAGATTGCGGGTTACGCCAAGTCGCTTGATACCTACCAGCCTGCCGATCCGGCAAAGGCGCAGAAGCTGCTTGCCGATGCAGGTATGAAGAACCTTGCATTCACCTATACCTGCATGAATGACGAAAGCATCAACGAGGAAGACATCTGCTCCGGCGTTGCCAACATGCTCAAACGCGGCGGTTTCCAGCCGACAATCGACATCGCCCCGCGTTCGGTACAGTCTCCCAAGCGCAATGGTGGCAAGGCCGATGTCTTCAACCTTAGCTGGGCGAACGAGCCGACGCTCGATGCCTTCTCGTTCCTGTCGCAGATCCTGTCGACCCGCAAGGGCGCGATGGGCGTATCCAACTATGGCGGCTGGTCTAACCCCGAGATCGACAAGCTGGTGGATCAGGCAGCACACGAGCAGGACAATACCAAGCGTCTCGCGCTTGAAGAAGCTGCATTGAAAATCGCCAAGGACGAGACGATGCTTGTTCCGCTGCACCAGCAGCCCATCGCCTGGGCCATGCTCGGAAAGGTCAAGAGCGTTGATTTCCGCGCCGACAACAAGCCGCGCCACTGGCTGACGCAGGTCGGCAAGTAATCCGGAATATCAGGGAGGCGTTGGGCATATCGCTGAACGCCTCCCTGAATGCTCCGCTGCCGGTGCAATTGTTGACAATGTTACGGGCGCATGCGGCCCGTACCCCGTCTCTTGCAAAAATGGGCAAACCTGCCTGCCTTTTGGCCACGGGTTTGCATCCGAGAGGTTACAATGCTGGTTTTCATCATCAAGCGTATGGGAAATGCCATTCTGGTCATGCTTTCCGTCGCGCTTATTGCATTTCTCATTTTCAGGCTTGCCGGAGACCCCGTCGAGCTGATGGTGGGGGAGCAGACATCGCAGGAAGATCGCGCCGCGTTGCGTGAGCGTCTTGGTCTTAACGACAGTCTGCCAACGCAATATCTGCGGTTTGTCAAAGATGCCGCCCAGGGCAATTTCGGCGTTTCCTATCGCAACGGCCAGCAGGTGCTGCCGCTGATCGCGGAGCGGTTTCCTGCCACGCTGGAACTGGTTCTGGTGGCCACGATCATATCACTTGTCGTCGGCCTGCCGCTTGGGGTGCTGACGGCGATCAGGCGCGGAAAGTGGTATACGGAGGGCCTGCAATTCCTGTCGATTGTCGGCGTCTCGCTGCCAAGCTTCGTTGTCGGCATTCTGCTTATTCTCGTCTTTTCGGTCAGCCTCGGCTGGGCGCCGGCCTTTGGGCGCGGTGATGTCGTGCAGCTCGGCTGGTGGTCCACCGGCCTGCTCACCTCATCGGGGCGTGCCGCACTCATTCTGCCTGCCATCGCGCTCTCGCTTTACCAGATCACGCTCGTCATGCGTCTGGTCCGCGCCGAGATGCTGGAGGTGCTGCGGTCCGATTTCGTGAAGTTCGCCCGTGCACGCGGCATTCCCCGCTGGCGCATTTATTTCCGCCATGCGCTGCGCAACTGTCTTATGCCTGTTGTGACGCTGACGACGATGAATGTCGGTTCGCTCATCGCTTTTGCGCTCATCACCGAGACGGTGTTTCAGTGGCCGGGCATGGGCATGCTGTTCATACAGGCGGTGACGTTTCTCGATATCCCCGTCATGGCGGCCTATCTCTGCATCATTTCCTTCATCTTCGTTGTCCTCAACACGTTCGTCGACATTGCCTATGCGGTGATCGATCCGCGTCTGCGCACTGCGCGCTAACCGAAGGGAGCCGGTTTCATGGCCACAGACCTTCCGCAAACGGCAAAACCTGCCCGCCCGTCGCTCATCAAGCGCATACGCAACAGCGATCTCTACTGGTCGTTCAGCCACAGCAGATCGGCCAAGATCAGCGCGCTGATCCTTGCAGTCCTCATCCTCGCCGCCGTTTTCGCGCCCCTGATCGCACCGCAGAACCCTTATGACGGCGCTTCGCTCGACATGTGGAAGGCCGAACTGCCGCCGGTGTGGCAGGAGGGCGGCGAATGGCCCTATCTGCTCGGCACGGATACGCAAGGGCGCGACATGCTCTCCGCTATCCTCTACGGCACGCGCATATCGATAGTCATCGGTGTTGCCTCGGTGGCGCTTTCCTTGGTCATCGGCATGACTGCCGGGCTTGTGGCCGGTTATTTTGGCGGTTTTGCCGATAATCTCTTGATGCGCATCGGCGATATCACGCTCTCCATTCCGACAATTCTGGTGGCAATTCTCGTCTCCACGGTCGTCAGACAGATGCTCCCGGACAATCTTCGCGAGGTCGGCGCATCTGCCGTGCTCATTCTCGCCATCGCGCTTTCCGCCTGGGTGCAATATGCGCGCACGGTGCGTGCCCAGGCGATTGTCGAAACCGGCAAGGACTATGTGCAGGCAGCGAAGCTGATCGGCGTTCCCGCGCGCCGCATCATGGCAAACCATATTCTGCCCAATACGCTGACGCCGATCATGGTTGCCGCCACGCTCAACTTCGGCATGGCGATCCTGACCGAAGCGACGTTGTCGTTCCTCGGCATCGGCATGCCACCCAGCCAGCCGTCGCTCGGAACGCTGATCCGCATCGGCAACCAGTTCCTGTTTTCCGGTTCCTGGTGGATCGTGTTGTTTCCCGTTTTCCAGCTCTGCCTGCTCGTCGTCACCGTCAACCTTCTGGGTGACTGGCTGCGCGATGCGCTCAATCCGAAACTGAGGTGAGTTTCATGTACGATCTTCTGCTCCGCAACGTCAGGCCCATGGCGGGCGACACCTGCGATATTCTGGTAAGACAGGGAAAGATTGCCGGTTTTGGAAAGTTCGAGGCCGAACCCGGCATGGCGGTCGAGGATGGCAACGGTGCAATCGTTGCGCCCGGTCTCATCGATGCACACACCCATCTCGACAAGACGACATGGGGCATGCCCTGGCATGAGAACAACCGTGCCGCCATCCTGCGCGGACGGATCGATTTCGAGCGCGAGAACCGCACCCAGATCGGTATCGATCCGCACCGCCAGTCCATGCGCCACGCCATCGGCCTTGCTGCAAACGGCGGCACGCATATCCGTAGCCATGTGGATATCGATCCGACCCACGGCCTGAAGCTGGTCGAAGGCATATGGGAAACACGTGAGAAGCTAAAAGGCATCATCGACATCGAGGTCGTTGCCTTTCCGCAGTCCGGCGTCATGGTCATGCCCGGCACGGTGGAGTTGCTGGACGAGGCCCTGAAACAGGGTTGCGAAGTCCTTGGCGGCATCGATCCCTGCGGCATCGATCGCGATCCCAAAGGCCAGCTCGATATTCTCTTTCAACTCGCGGTCAGGCACGGCGTGCCGATCGACATTCATCTGCATGAGGCTGCCGATCTCGGCGCCTTCACGATGGAGCTGATCTTCGAGCGTATTCGTGCCAATGGCATGGAAGGAAAGGTCGCAATCAGCCACGCCTTTGCGCTGGGCATGAATGATTACATCAGGGTCGGCAAGCTGATCGATGAAATCGCCCGGCTGGATGTAGCGATCCTGACGACGGGCGCGCCCTCGGCAACCGTGCCGTCGATCATGCGGTTGAAGGAAGCCGGCGTTCGCGTTGGCGGCGGTTGTGATGGCATTCGCGATACCTGGGGACCCTGGGGCCAGCCGGATATGCTCGACCGGGCCAAGATCATCGGCATGAAGAACGGCTTGCGCTCGGATATCGAGCTTGCGCATGTCCTGCATGTCGTCTCGCAGGGTGGTGCCGATGTCATGGGCCTCAAGGATTACGGTCTTGAGGTTGGCTGCTCCGCCGATTTCACGCTGCTGACCGGCGAAACATTGGCTCATGCCGTTGTCGATGTCGCGCCGCGGCCGCTGGTCGTAAAGGGCGGACGCGTGACCGCCAGAGGCGGCAAGGCGGTGGTGGAGGCGCCATGATGAGCAATCCGCTACAGTCTATCGCTCTCGGTGAACGCCCCTCCGGTCGCACGCTGCTCACCGCAAGCTGGGTGGTCGGTCATAAGGGCGGGTCTCACCGGCTGTTGAAAAACGGCGAAGTGGTTTTCGAGAACGGCGAAATCCTTTTTGTCGGCCATGGCTTTCCAGGCGAGGTCGCGCGGCGCGTCGATTTCGGCAATGCCCTGATCAGCCCCGGCCTGATCGACCTCGATGCGCTTTCCGATTTCGATACGACTATTTTGGGGATCGACAATCACCCCGGCTGGGCGAAGGGCCGTGTGTGGCCGCGCTCCTATGTCGAGGCCGGTCCTTACGAGATGTATTCCGAGGAGGAGCTTGCCTTCCAGAAACGTTTCGCCTTTGGCCAGCTTCTCCTCAACGGCATCACCACGGCGGCACCCATTGCCTCGCTGTTTTATCGTGAATGGGGAGAAACGGTCGCTGAATTCGAGGCTGCGGCCGATGCTGCCGGCGAACTTGGTCTCCGGGTCTATCTCAGCCCCGCCTTCCGCTCCGGCGGCATGGTGCTGGAAGAGCCGGGGCGCATGGTGCCAGTGTTCGATGAGGAACGCGGTCTTCAGGGGCTGAAGGAAGCCGTGTCGTTCATCGAACGGCAGACCGGAACGCACGGTGATCTCGTCCGCGGCCTTCTCGCACCTGATAGGGTTGAAACATCGACGCTCACCCTGCTGGAAAGAACCGATGCGGCCGCCCGTGATCTCGGCTGCAAATTCCGGCTGCATATGGCGCAGGGCACCATGGAAGTTGACACGGTTCGCAAGCTGCATGGCTCAACCGCGCCGGTATGGCTCGCAAAAGCAGGCCTGCTGAGCGACCGCCTTATCGCGCCGCATGCCACCAATGCGACGCAGGAAGATCTGGCGCTCTATGCGGAAAAGGGCGTGTCGATCGTCCACTGTCCGCTGGTGTCTGCCAGAAGCGGCAGTACGCTGTCGTCCTTCTCCGCGTGCCGGCAACTTGGAATAAACATTGCGATGGGCACCGATACCGCGCCCGCCGACATGCTGATGAACCTGCTTGTCGGTCTCATAACCTGCCGCATCAATGACGGTGCTCCCGATAAGGTCCGCTCAGCCGATCTGTTCGACGCCGCCACGCTCGGCGGCGCTCGGGCGCTGGGTCGCTCCGATCTCGGGCATCTTTCCAAGGGTGCGCGCGCCGATATCGCGGTCTTCGATCTGGATGACACGGTCATGGCACCGAGCCTCGATCCGATCACGACGATTGTCACTGGCGGTTCGGGCAAAATCACGCGCGCCGTGTTTGTCGATGGCCGTCTCTCCATGCGGGAAAGAAAGGTCGCGAACATCGACATGGCGAGCGCCCGCGTTCAGGCGCAGGCACAGTTCGATGGGCTGATCGCGAAATATCCCGAGCGAAGCTGGGCCAATCCGCCCGTTTCGGAAATCTTCCCCCCGAGCTACCCGGTGGAGGTGAATACCAATGGATGACATGAACCAGTCGGTTATCGATGTCCGCAATTTGAAAGTCGAGTTCCCTGGCCGCCGGGGAACGGTGACGGCACTTTCGGATATCAGCCTTTCCATCCGCCCCGGCGAAATCCTCGGTGTGGTCGGGGAGTCCGGTGCCGGAAAATCCATGACCGGCCTTGCGATACAGGGCCTGCTCGAAAAACCAGGCCGCATCGCGGATGGCGAAATATGGCTTGGGTCGCGTCGTATCGATCAACTCGATGACAGGGCGATGGAAAGCATCCGTGGCCGGGAAATCGGCGCGATCTTTCAGGATCCGCTCACCTCACTCAATCCGCTGTTCACGGTTGGCGCGCAGCTCGTGGAGACGATCCGCCAGCATCTGCCGCTTTCGAAAAGGGATGCAAAGGCACGCGCAGTCCAGCTTTTGCGTGATGTCGGTATTCCATCTCCGGAAGAGCGCGTCGATCACCATCCGCATCAATTCTCCGGTGGTATGCGCCAGCGCGTCGTCATAGCGCTCGCACTTGCGGCGTCGCCGAAACTGATCATCGCCGATGAACCGACGACGGCGCTTGACGTGTCGATCCAGGCGCAGATCATCTCGCTGCTGCGCAAGCTCTGCAAGGAAAAGCAGACGGCTGTCATGCTGGTCACCCATGATATGGGCGTCATCGCCGAAGCGGCCGATCGCGTTGCCGTGCTTTATGCTGGCAGGTTGATAGAGGTGGGGCCGGTCGAACAGGTTCTCCATGCGCCGAGGCACCCCTATACGCAGGGCCTGATGGCCTCCATTCCTTCGCTCGGCGCGCGAGTGGAACGGCTCAACCAGATCGACGGTGCCATGCCGCGTCTCGACGCCATCCCGCCCGGATGCGCCTTCAATCCGCGCTGCGGGTTCTCAGGACCGCGTTGTCTTCGCGAGCGGCCGGAACTGGAAGCGGTGGGTGATGGCGCCAGCGCTTGCTGGATGAATGCAGGAGGTACAGCATGAACACGCCCGTTCAAAGAACACCCGCATTGACGGTCAAGGGCCTCACCAAGACCTTCGATGTCTCTGCCCCATGGCTCAACCGGATCATTGAGCGCAAGCCCCGGCAATTCGTCCAGGCCGTAAACGACATCGATTTTACGGTTCCGGCGGGCGGCTGTCTCAGCATCGTAGGGGAAAGCGGCTGCGGCAAGTCCACGGTTGCCCGTCTGGTGACCGGGCTGTTCCGGCCAAGCGCGGGTGATTTCCACTTCGCCAAGGGTCGCAAGGATACACCGCTTTCGGCGCAGATGATCTTTCAGGATCCCTATGCCTCGCTCAATCCGCGCTGGCGGGTGAAGAATATCATTGCCGAACCCATCCGCGAACTGAAACTTCGTGCGACCCGGGCCGAGACCATGGAACGGGTGGAGGAACTGTTGCTGACGGTTGGTCTGTCTGCTTCGGACGGCGAAAAGTTTCCGCATGAATTTTCGGGCGGCCAGCGTCAGCGCATCTCCATTGCCCGCGCTTTGGCAAGTGAGCCCGAGTTTCTGGTCTGTGACGAGCCGACATCGGCACTCGATGTATCGGTGCAGGCGCAGGTACTGAACCTGATGCGACGCCTTCAGGACGAGTTGGGGCTGACCTATCTGTTCATCAGCCATGACATGAGCGTGGTTCGCCACATGTCGGATCGCATCGCGGTCATGTATCTTGGCCGCATTGTGGAGGAGGGCGACACGGAGGAGCTGTTCGCCCGCCCGCGTCACCCCTATACCCAGCTTCTGCTGCAGACCATTCCCAATATCGATGCGCCGCGCCGTGATCGGGAACTGGTTGCCGGCGAAGTTCCAAGCCCGCTCAAACCGCCATCGGGATGCACGTTTCATCCGCGTTGCCCGCTTGCAACGGCGCGCTGTTCGGCGGAGGTGCCAAAGGTGCGCACGCTTGTCGGCGGCACACGTGTCGCCTGCCATCTGGTGGCGGACGAAGAAGAGCGGGTTGTGAAGGAAAGAGAACTCGTCTGACCGTCGAGTCAGGCGAGTGCGGCGCGCAGATCGTGGGAAAGGTCGCGGATTTCGCTGAGATCGAGTTCCGCTTCCACATGTTCCAGATGGTGGGTCATCAGATGCGTGGCTTTCGCCGGGTCGTTATTGGCAATCGCATCGACGATTTCCGCATGCTCGTCCGGTCCGCAATTGAAGCGGTCGGTGTTGCGGTAAACGGCGGTGATGAGGGAGGAACGTGAAATGAGGTCGCGCATGGTGGTGAACAGGAAATCGGAACCGGCCGTTTCCGCAAGCAGCAGATGGAACCCGCCGGAGAGCTTGATGATATCGGTGGTGATGTTGTGAGCATTGGCCACGCGCTCCTTGGCAACATGGTCGCGAAGCCGTTTCAGATCGGCCTTGGTTGCCGATTTGCACAGACGTTCAACGACACATTGCTCCACGGTGCGACGCACGAAGAACACGTCTCTGGCTTCTTCGACCGATGGTTTCGAAACGAAGGCGCCGCGATTGGGAACGATGGTGACGAGACCGTCGCGCTCCAGAACGGACAGGGCCTGACGGATACGTGCACGGCTGACACTGAAAATTGTCGCCAGTTGTTCTTCCTTCAGCTGCACGCCGGGACGCAGCCGCCGCTCAGCGATGGACAGCCAGACTTTCTCGACAATTTGCTGTGTGGACTGGCCGTTCTGCTCGGTCATTTTGTTCGCTCTCCATTAGGGTTAGAAAAGCGTGATGCCGCCGAAAAAGTCAACTGTTTCAACAGGGTTTTGGTTGCATAATTGTCAACAATATGAAACAATATTGTATACTATAAACGGGACAACGTCATGGAATTCGACTTCACCACGCTTGAGCCACAGAGCCGCTATCGGTTGCTGACGAATTTTATTGGTCCGCGGCCGATAGCGCTTGTCACGACCCGCTCGGAAGCGGGCCACAACAATGCAGCGCCGATGAGCTTTTTCAACGTCTTCTCCCATGATCCGCCCATCGTTGTTCTCGGAATCCAGCCGCGTCTGAATGGCGAGGAGAAGGACACGATGGCCAATATTCGCCGCACCGGCGAGTTTGTCGTCAACATGGTCGATATGACTATCTCCGAACATATGCTTGTCTGCGGTCTCGGTTTCGACAGCGAGGTCGACGAACTTTCCATGGCGCAGCTGACGCCGGCGCCCTGCAACAAGATCGATGCGAGCTTTGCAGCGGAATCGCCCTGCGCCTTCGAGTGCCGGGTGGAGCGTCTGATCGATTATCCGCGGCGGACGCTGGTGCTGGGGGAGGTCGTGCACATGCATGTCCACAGGGACTGCCTCGACAAGGAGGGGCATTATGTCGATCCGGATCGATACCAGCCGATCGCACGCCTCCATGCCGACAATTACATTACCTCGGATCGCCAGTTCGTCTTGAAGGCGCCACCCATTACCGACTTCATCAAGCCAGATGGCAAGTGACAGTCCCGAAAGGCTGACCTGAATGCATATTCGTCTGATCAACCCGAACTCAACCGCCTCGATGACGGCGCAGGCGCTCGAGAGCGCCTTGCGCGTCAGGCAGGCGGATACGAAGATTTCCGCTGCAAATCCTGTCGATACGCCGGTCAGTATCGAAGGCGGGGCCGATGAGGCGCTGGCTGTTCCCGGCATGCTGGAGGAAATCCGCAAGGGCGAGCGGCTGGGCGTCGATGCCTATGTCATTGCCTGCTTTGATGATCCGGGCCTGCATGCGGCGCGCGAAGTCGCGCGTGGTCCCGTGATCGGCATCTGCCAGGCCGGTATTCAGGTGGCGATGACGATCAGCCGCCGCTTTTCCATCATCACAACGCTGCCGCGCTCCATCCCCATTATCGAAGATCTCGTCGATAGCTACGGTGCACAGCGGCATTGCCGCAGGGTTCGTGCCATCAATCTGCCGGTGCTGGGTCTTGAAGAGGATCCGCTTGCAGCCGAGGCGATGTTGATCCGCGAAATCGAAGCGGCCAAGAAAGAAGATGCGGCAGAAGCCATCATCCTCGGTTGCGCCGGCATGTCCGCACTGTGCGACAGGCTGCGCGAGGCAACCGGCGTCCCTGTCATCGATGGTGTCACAGCCGCCGTCAAGCTGGCCGAAGCCCTAGTGGGCGCGGGTTACGTGACATCCAAGGTCAATGCCTATGATTATCCGCGGGTGAAGGAAACCAAGCTCGTCGCCTGACCGGGAAAGGCGGGTGCGGCAAAGCGCCTCCACGGCGTTTGCGACAAAGCCCGCCTCGCTCTAGTGTCTGCTTTCGCGCCGGTCCGCAGAATGGCCGCGCGGGATGGGAGGCAGGATGATCGACAAGCTGGAGTTTTTCATTGCACTTGCGCGCGCGGAGCATTTCGGGCGGGCCGCAGAGGAGTGCGGCATCTCGCAGCCGACGCTGTCTGCGGCCATCCGGCAACTGGAAGATCAGCTCGGTGTCGTGCTCGTCGTACGTGCGGCGCGATATCAGGGCCTGACGCCGGAGGGGCAGCGGGTTCTCGAATGGGCAAAGCGCATCGTTGCCGATACACGTACCATGCGGGAGGAAATGCGCGCTGCGCGTAAAGGTCTCGCCGGCCATATCCGGCTGGCCGTCATCCCCACCGCTCTCGCCATGGTGCCCAGGCTCACCGAACCCTTTCAGGCGCGTCACCCGGCAGTCACGTTTTCCGTCACCTCCCGCACGTCGTTGCAGGTTCTCAGCCAGATCGAAAATCTCGAAATCGACGCGGGAATCACCTATCTCGACAACGAACCTCTGGGCCGGGTAACGACGGTTCCGCTTTACTCGGAGCGATATCACCTGATTGCGGCTGCAGGCACGCCCCTTGCCGATCAAGAGAGCGTGACCTGGAAGCAGGTTTCGGGTCTTCGGCTTTGCCTATTGACTTCCGACATGCAAAACCGCCGCATTATCAACAAGCACATGGCCGAAGCGGGTGTTGAAGCAAAACCCACGCTCGAATCCAATTCGATGATTGTACTGTTTTCCCATATCCGAACCGGACAATGGGCTTCAATTATGCCGCGTAACATCGCGGAATCGTTTGGTTTTCCAAAACAAATTCGAATGATCCCGATTGTCGAGCCCGATGCCGAGCATCTTGTCGGCCTCATCGCCACCTATCGTGAACCCCATACGCCACTTGTTTCCGCACTGCTGCATGAGGCGCGATTGCGCGTCGCGGCCTCCGCTTTTGATAGAAATTTCCTATCGACTGACGGAAAGACGATATTGACCTGATCTTGCTCCGCTCGCCATTCTTTCGCCATCAGACAGCGCGGCGCGCCGGACAAGGATGTGGAGGTCCTCCGGTTCAAACGCCCGCCACCTGTCAGTTTGGGAGGACTGGCTCATGAATATTCGTGCTGTCGCCGCAGATGAGGCGACGCGTGTGCAGGCTATCATTGACGACTGTCTGCATATGGAAGGGCCAATGCTGCCCATCCTGCACAGGGTGCAGGAAGAATTCGGCTATGTGCCTGATAGCGTCAAACAGGTGATCGCCCTGGCCCTCAACGTATCGCGTGCCGAAGTGCATGGTGTTGTGAGCTTCTATCCCGATTTTCGCGACCATCCCGGCGGGCGCCACGTGCTGAAGCTCTGTCGGGCCGAGGCTTGCCAGTCGATGGGCTGCGAGTCTCTTGCCGACACCATCAAGGGGAAACTTGGTCTCGACTGGCACCAGACGGCAAAGGATGGCTCGGTCACACTCGAGCCGGTCTTCTGTCTCGGGCTCTGCGCCCAGGCACCCGCGCTGATGCTGGATGGCGAGGTTCATGCCAGAGTGGATGAGCACTGTCTTGGCGACATTCTGGCGGAGGTGCGTCGATGAGCGTGACCGTTTTCGTGCCTTGCGATTCCGCAGCACTCGCCGTTGGTGCCGACCGCGTTGCCGATGCAATCCAGAGTGAGGCCGCGGCCCGCAATCTTGATATTCGCCTTGTCCGCAACGGTTCGCGCGGCCTGCTCTGGCTTGAAGTGCTGGTGGAGGTCGACACCCATCATGGCCGCGTTGCTTATGGTCCGGTCAAAGCTTCTGATGTTTCCGGGCTGTTCGATGCGGATTTTCTTGATGGCGGCGATCATGCGCTCTGTCTTGGGCTGACCGAAGAAATCCCTTTCCTGAAGAATCAGACGCGCCTGACGTTTGCGCGCTGCGGCGTGACCGATCCGCTTTCGCTGGAAGACTACCGTGCCAACAAGGGCATGAAGGGGCTGGAGAGAGCCGTTGCACTCACCCCCGCGGAGATCGTCAAACAGGTCACCGATAGCGGCCTTCGCGGACGGGGTGGCGCCGGTTTTCCGACCGGTATCAAGTGGAAAACCGTGGCGGATGCCACCGCCGATCAGAAATACATTGTCTGCAATGCGGATGAGGGCGACAGCGGCACCTTTGCCGACCGCATGATCATGGAAGGCGATCCCTTTGTCCTTATTGAGGGCATGGCCATTGCCGGCCTCGCGGTTGGTGCAACGAAGGGCTACATCTACACCCGCTCCGAATATCCCCATGCCGTTAGGACGATGGAAAAAGCCATCGACATTGCCCTGCGAGAAGGGGTGATCGGCGCGTCTGTGCTGGGTTCGGGTCGCGCGTTCGATCTCGAGGTGCGCATGGGCGCCGGAGCCTATGTATGCGGTGAGGAAACCTCGCTGCTCAACAGTCTCGAAGGCAAGCGCGGCACGGTGCGCGCCAAGCCGCCACTTCCCGCCCTGCAGGGGCTGTTCGGCAAACCGACGGTAGTCAACAATGTCATTTCTCTTTCTTCGATCCCTGTGATCATGGATCGCGGCGCGGCGTTCTACCGGGATTTCGGCATTGGTCGTTCGCACGGCACGATCCCGATCCAGCTTGCCGGAAACATCAGACATGGCGGGCTTTACGAGACCGCTTTCGGTCTGCCGCTCGGGCAATTGGTCAACGAGATCGGTGGCGGCACCATTACTGGCCGGCCGGTCAAGGCGGTTCAGGTCGGCGGCCCATTGGGCGCTTATTTCCCAGTGTCGCTGTTTGATACGCTGTTCGACTACGAGGCATTTACCACTGCAGGCGGCCTGATCGGTCACGCCGGCATCGTCGTCTTTGACGACACCGCCGATATGCTGCGCCAGGCGCGTTTTGCCCTGGAATTCTGTGCCGTCGAAAGTTGCGGAAAGTGTACGCCATGCCGGATCGGTTCGACACGCGGTGTCGAGACGGTGGACAAGATTTCCCTTGGAATAGAAGCAGAGCGAAATACGGCGCTGCTTGAGGATCTCTGCGAAACCATGAAGTTCGGTTCGCTCTGCGCGCTAGGCGGTTTCACGCCTTATCCCGTGATGAGCGCGCTCAGGCACTTCCCGCAGGATTTTGCACCCATCCCACGTGTCGAAGCGGCGGAGTAAGACCATGGCCCTTATATCTGAAATCGACTACGGAACACCAAAATCCACCTCGACAGAGATGGTCACGCTAACGATAGACGGCCGCGAGATCACCGTGCCGGCGGGAACGTCCATCATGCGTGCTTCGAGAGAAGCGGGCATCGATGTTCCCAAACTCTGCGCCACCGATATGGTCGATGCCTTCGGTTCCTGTCGCCTCTGTCTCATCGAGGTGGAGGGCCGCAATGGCACCCCCGCCTCCTGCACCACGCCAGTGGCGGCCGGTCTTGTCGTCCACACCCAGACGGAACGCCTGAAGCAGATCCGCAAGGGTGTGATGGAGCTTTATATCTCCGACCACCCGCTCGACTGTCTCACCTGCACCGCAAATGGCGACTGTGAATTGCAGGATATGGCTGGCGCCGTCGGCCTGCGTGACGTGCGTTACGGCTATGATGGTGACAACCATGTGAAGGCCCGTGCCGGCGATGGCGACCTCAACGCCAACTGGATGCCCAAGGACGAGAGCAACCCGTATTTCACCTACGATCCGTCGAAGTGCATCGTATGTTCCCGCTGCGTGCGCGCCTGTGAGGAAGTGCAGGGAACGTTCGCATTGACGATCGAAGGGCGCGGCTTTGAAAGCCGTGTTTCGCCCGGCGCGCACGAGGCATTTCTTGATTCCGAATGCGTTTCCTGCGGCGCCTGCGTGCAGGCCTGTCCGACGGCGACGCTGACTGAAAAATCGGTGATCGCCATTGGCCAGCCGGAACATTCGCTGGTCACCACCTGCGCTTATTGCGGTGTCGGCTGCTCGTTCAAGGCGGAGATGCGTGGCGAAGAGCTGGTTCGCATGGTGCCGTGGAAGGACGGTCAGGCAAACCGTGGCCATTCCTGCGTCAAGGGTCGCTTTGCTTATGGTTATGCCAGCCACCGCGACCGTATTCTCAACCCGATGGTCCGCGAAAAGATCAGCGACCCGTGGCGCGAAGTGACGTGGGACGAGGCATTTGCCCATGTCGCCTCCGAATTCCAGCGCATTCAGGGAACCTATGGCCGCGAATCCATCGGCGGCATCACCTCGTCTCGTTGCACCAATGAAGAGACCTTTCTGGTCCAGAAGCTCATCCGTGCCGGTTTCGGCAACAACAATGTCGATACCTGCGCCCGCGTCTGTCATTCGCCGACGGGGTACGGGTTGGGGCAGGCGTTCGGCACCTCTGCCGGAACGCAGAATTTCGATTCCGTCGAACATTCGGATGTTGTCCTCGTCATCGGCGCCAACCCGACGGACGGGCACCCGGTGTTCGGCTCACGCCTGAAGAAGCGCCTGCGCCAAGGCGCAAAGCTGATCGTCATCGATCCGCGCCGCATCGATCTCGTTCGCACGCCGCATGTGGAGGCGTCGTTCCATTTGCCGCTGAAGCCCGGAACGAATGTTGCGGTGCTGACAGCCCTTGCCCACGTCATCGTTACCGAAGGTTTGTTCGACGAGGCCTTCATCCGCGAGCGTTGCGACTGGTCGGAATTTGAGGACTGGGCCGCCTTCGTGGCCGAACCGCAGCATGGCCCGGAGGAAACCGAAAGCTTTACCGGCGTTCCCGCCGAGGAGCTGCGCGGTGCCGCCAGGCTGTTTGCCAAGGGCGGCAATGGCGCAATCTATTACGGGCTTGGCGTTACCGAACACAGCCAGGGTTCCACGACCGTCATGGCGATTGCCAATCTTGCCATGGCGACCGGCAACATTGGTCGCCCCGGTGTCGGCGTCAATCCGTTGCGCGGCCAGAACAATGTGCAGGGTTCCTGCGACATGGGTTCCTTCCCGCATGAGCTTCCCGGTTATCGTCATATATCCGACGATGCCACCCGCGAAATATTCGAAAAGCTCTGGGGTGTTACCCTCAACAACGAGCCGGGGCTGCGCATCCCCAACATGCTGGATGCAGCCGTTGATGGCAGTTTCAAGGGCATCTACATTCAGGGCGAAGACATCCTCCAGTCGGACCCGGACACCAAGCATGTTTCAGCCGGTCTTGCCGCGATGGAATGTGTTGTCGTGCACGACCTGTTCCTGAACGAGACGGCGAACTACGCGCATGTCTTCCTGCCGGGTTCCACCTTCCTCGAAAAGGATGGCACGTTCACCAATGCCGAACGCCGCATCAATCGTGTGCGCAAGGTCATGTCGCCGAAAAACGGCTATTCGGATTGGGAGGTCACCCAGAAGCTGGCTCAGGCCATGGGGCTGAACTGGAACTATACGCACCCGTCGCAGATCATGGATGAAATCGCGGCGACAACGCCGAGCTTTGCCGGCGTTTCCTATGACTATCTGGAGAGCAGAGGCTCGGTGCAGTGGCCGTGTAACGAAAAATTCCCGGAAGGCTCGCCGATCATGCATGTGGACGGGTTCGTGCGCGGCAAGGGCAAGTTCATCCGCACCGAATATGTGGCGACGGACGAGCGTACCGGCCCGCGCTTTCCGCTGCTGCTCACCACCGGCCGCATTCTGTCGCAGTACAATGTCGGCGCGCAGACACGGCGCACCGAAAACGTCGTCTGGCATGAGGAGGATCGTCTCGAAATCCATCCGCATGATGCCGAACAGCGTGGCGTCAAGGATGGTGACTGGATCAAGCTCGCCAGCCGTTCGGGCGATACGACGCTACGGGCGCTGATCACCGATCGTGTCGCGCCGGGGGTGGTCTATACCACCTTCCACCATCCGGGCACGCAGGCAAACGTCATTACCACCGACTACTCGGACTGGGCGACGAACTGTCCGGAATACAAGGTCACCGCGGTTCAGGTCTCGCCCTCGAACGGGCCGACCGAATGGCAGGAAGGATATGACGCGCTCAGCCGCCGTTCGCGGCGGATCGCTGGCAAGCTCGAGGCGGCCGAATAATCGGGGCCGGGGCAATCCCGGCCTTTCGAAAACGTGAACGTCGTCCGTCAGGCGGCGCGGGGAAAACAGCCATGTTGCTTAATCACACCGACGAAAAACTGGTGAGAATGGCGAACCAGATCGCGACTTTTTTCCTTTCCCAGCCGGAGGATATCCGCGTTGAGGGTGTCGCCACCCACATTAACAAATTCTGGGAACCCCGTATGCGCAAACGGTTTTTCGAGATGGTTGATGCCGGTGCCGGGGAGTTTTTGCCGCTGGTGCTCGCAGCAGCGCTCAAGATCAAGAGGCCCGGGGTGCCCGCCGCCGATACGGTCGGGCTTGGCAAGGATGCCACGGGAACGCCGGAGGGCAAGGGCGTTGCTGCGGGCGAGTCCTTGTCCGAACCGAGCATTCCCGAAACCACGTAAAGCCAGGCGGTAACACGCCGCAAACAGGTGTTGCCGGATGGGGGACATCCGGCGATCTCGGTAACGCCCGGTCGATGCGGCCAATGCGGGCGTATCATGGTTGTCCAGACATTCACGAGGGAGGTAGTGTCGATGGCAGTAGCAGGCGTATCTGCGGGAGGGCCGGCGCAAGCCGGGGTTCTAGACCGCGAACGGATCATAGCAAAACCCGGCTTCAACCGCTGGCTGGTACCGCCGGCGGCTTTGGCCATTCACTTGTGTATCGGCATGGCCTACGGCTTCAGCGTCTTCTGGCTGCCGCTGTCGAAGGCATTGCCGGCAACGGACCCCAGTTGCTCCAGCCTTACCCTTGTCGGGGCACTGTTCACCACGGAGTGCAACTGGCGTGTGGCCGATCTTGGCTGGATCTATACGCTCTTCTTCGTCTTGCTCGGATGCTCGGCGGCGATCTGGGGCGGTTGGTTGGAAAGGGTCGGGCCGCGCAAGGCCGGCTTCGTTTCCGCCTGCTGCTGGTGCGGCGGCATTCTGGTTGCAGCGCTTGGCGTGATGACGCACCAGCTCTGGCTGATGTGGGTCGGGGCAGGTGTCATCGGCGGCGTTGGTCTTGGTCTCGGTTACATCTCGCCGGTCTCGACATTGATCAAATGGTTTCCGGACCGGCGCGGCATGGCAACCGGCATGGCCATCATGGGCTTCGGCGGCGGTGCTATGATCGGCGCACCGCTTGCCAATCTGCTCATGAATACCTTCAAGACGGATACTTCAGTCGGTGTCTGGCAAACGTTCGTCGTCATGGCATTGATCTATTTCGTCTTCATGATGGCGGGTGCCTTCGGTTACCGCATTCCACCGGCGGGCTGGCGTCCGGAAGGCTGGACGGCCCCGGCGGCCAAAAGTGCCATGATCACCAATCGTCACGTTCATCTGCGTGATGCGCACAAGACGAAGCAGTTCTGGCTCATCTGGGCGGTTCTGTGCCTCAACGTGTCGGCGGGTATCGGCGTGATCGGCATGGCATCGCCAATGTTGCAGGAGATTTTCGCGGGGTCGTTGATCGGTCTGCCCGGCGTTGGCTTTGCTGACCTCAATATCGAGCAGAAAGCATCGATCGCCGCCATCGCGGCCGGGTTCACCGGCCTGCTGTCGCTGTTTAACATCGGCGGCCGCTTCTTCTGGGCTTCCATGTCCGACAAAATCGGCCGCAAGAACACTTACTTCTGCTTCTTCGTGCTTGGCATCATTCTTTATGCGCTGGCCCCGACGCTGGCAACGATGGGTTCCAAGGCGTTCTTCGTTCTTGCCCTCGGCATCATCCTGTCGATGTATGGCGGCGGCTTTGCAACCATTCCCGCCTATCTTGCCGACATCTTCGGCACGCAGTTCGTCGGCGCTATCCATGGCCGTCTGCTGACGGCATGGGCAACGGCCGGTATCGCCGGGCCTGTTGTCGTCAACTACATCCGCGAAGCACAGATCGCGGCCGGTGTCGCGCCGGGTCCCGCACTCTATACCAGCACCATGTACATCCTGGCGGGGATGCTCGCGATCGGCCTCATCGCCAACGCGTTTGTCCGGCCGTTGCCGGAGAAATGGTTCATGTCGGATGCGGAGGTTGCGACACTTCAGGCCAAGACTGCAGCCGCCAATGCAGGGCCCACCGGTTCCTTCGGTATCGGCAGGGGTGGCTTGGACGCCAAGGCCGCACTCGCCTGGGCAGCCGTCGGCATACCACTTCTCTGGGGCGTGTGGGTCACGGTCAAAAGCAGCCTTGTGCTGTTTGGCTGATTGCGACAAGCATTAGATCGTCCGGGCAGCCCTGTGGCTGCCCGGATTTGTTTTCAGGCCTTGAGTGACAGGCGGGCATTCTCGAAGGGCAGGCCGTCATCGTCAGTCGACCTGCGCGAGACTTCAAGGAAGCCGAGCGAACGGTAAAACCGCATCGCCTGCTCATTGGCGGTATAGACCTCAAGCGACAATTCACCCTTGAGATCAAGCGCGTGGGCGATGAGCCTGCGCCCGATACCCTTGCCCTGTTGTGCCGGTGCGACGAACAGGCCTCCGATGAAACTGTCGAGCAGGCTGATGAAGCCGACAGGGTCGCCGGCCTGCGCCGCGACGAAAGTCTCCGATAGCGGCAGATAGGTATCTTCGATCAGTCTTTGCTGCTCGCGCAAACGCTGCGTGCCGATAAAGGGATGTGCCAGCAGCGAGGCATCGAGCCAGATGCGTGACAGGATTTGCGTATCCGCTGCCGTGTCAAACGGCCGGATGTCGATAGATTTGATATTCATGGAAATTCCGCAGAATTAGACATGCCAAAGGGTCAGCTCCGTTTTCAGAGCCGGCTGAAACCGCGATGGGCGGTCAGATTTTCAACCTCTGCGCATAAATCTCCCTGCTTCGAAACCTGTATTTACCGCTGCCGCGCAACAGCGTCAACAAAGGGAAAGGCGGGCTTTCCTCAAGATCCTGCCGGCAGGGTCAGCGAACAGGTAAGCCCGCCATTTTCGCCGCGCTCCAGCCTGATGCTGCCGCCATGAAGCTCCACAAGTTCCTTGACGATGGTAAGACCGAAGCCGTCACCCGGAACGGCCTCGTCCATGCGTCTACCCGGCTGGAAAGCCTCCGAAATACGGTTGTCCTCGATGCCAGGTCCATTGTCCGAGATCACGATCCAGACGTCGCGTCCGGTCTTTTTCGCGGAAATACGAACCGCGCTTTTTGCCCATTTGAATGCGTTGTCGATGATATTGCCAACGATCTCGTCCAGATCCTCAGGGGTGACCTGCAATAGCAACTCGGGGTCCACATCGACTGTAGCGACAATCCCCCGGTCGGCATGAATACGCGACATGATATCAACGATATCGTTGATCCTCGGTTTGAGCGCGGTCACCGTGGCCGTGCCGCCTGCTGCGGTCTTGCGGGCTCTTGCCAGATGGTGGCGGATGCGCTGGTCGATCCTGTCCACCAGCGCACGCATTTCACGATCCGGGTCGTTGGTTTCGTTGAGCGCAAGGTAGAGGCTTGTCACGGGGGTTTTCAGACCATGGGCGAGATTTGCAAAGTGCAGACGTGTTTCCGCAAGCCTCTCGCTATTCTGCTCCACGAGGCGGTTGATTTCGCTCGAGGCGGGACGCAGTTCCTCGACATCCGCCTCCGGCAACCTGTCGAGTGTGCCTGCCGAAATCGAGGAAATATCGGCGGTGAGTTGCCGCAGTGGTCGCAGACCATATCTGACCTGCAGGAAAATACCGCCGACGAGGCTCGCGCCCAAGAGGGTCATGGCAGGTATCAACCACAGAAGCGCGCTGCGGGCGGGTGCAACGAGCGCGAATTGCGGCGCCGTGGCAGTGATTTCGACGAGGCGCTGTCCGACCATTGTTTGAATGGATCTGAGATAGAGCTCCTCGCCGTGAAAATCGGCATTCGCGCCGGGACGAGGGCCGTGGCCCATCATTTTGCGCCATTCGAACGGGGAGGGCGGGTTGGTTATGGTTTGCCCCGCGAGCGACCGAGAGACGATAGCTACACCCTCGCCGGTGATCTGCCAGTACCAGCCGGAGCCGCGCCTGTCGAATGGCGGGCCGTCCAGCGCGGCGTTGAGTGTCACGCCGCCGCTTGCGCTGCCGGAGAGTGCGCTCCGCAATCCCTCTATCTGCGTGTCGAGCCGTTGGTCGATCTGTTCACGCACCACGCCGGCAACGATGAGATAGAGTATGATCGAGGCGACGATCACGGTCGCGGTGACGAAAACCACGGAAAAAACCGTGAGTCGGCGCGAGATCGACGAACCCGGAATGGCCGAAAACTCCCTCATGGCTCTGCCTTCAGCATGTAACCGCGCCCGCGAACGGTCTCTATATGCCCGGCACCGATCTTGCGCCGCAGGCGGGCAATGATCACTTCGATGGAATTGGAATCCACTTCCGCATCGCCCTCATAGACCCGTTCGATGAGTTCGCGGCGGTCGACCACCACTTCCTTGCGCAGGATGAGGCAGGAGAGGACCCGCCACTCCAGCGCGGTCAGCTTCAACGGCAAGCCGTCCTGTTCGAAGGTTCCGAGCTGCGCATCGAAGATGAGCGAACCGCAGGTGATGGCGGAGGCGGCGTGGCCGGTGGCGCGGCGAACGAGTGCACGCAGCCGCAGCACCAGTTCTTCTACCTTGAACGGCTTGGTGAGAAAATCGTCTGCTCCCGCCTTGAAACTTGCCACCTTGTCCGGCCATCCGTCACGCGCGGTCAAAACGAGCACGGGAAGGTTCCGCTGCGCCGCCCGCCATGATTTCAGAACCGATACGCCATCGATTTTCGGTAATCCCAGATCGAGAACGGCCACGTCGTAAAGTTCGGTAAGTCCGGCATGTTCCGCATCCTCGCCATTCTGCGCGATGTCGACGACAAAATTTTCCGCCCGCAGGCTGGTTGCGATGCGCCGGGAAAGATCGGTATCGTCTTCAACGAGAAGTATGCGCATGGTCCTGCCGTTTCGGTTTCGTGGGCGGTGTTTTAACTAGGCCCGGAAGGCTTAACTCAACCTGAACCACAAGGTTCAGGCTGCTGGTGGTGCCAGGCAGGTAAAAAGGCCCTGTCAATCAAACAGGAGACCACCATGTCCCACTCTGAAGAGAATAACGAAATCGCAGCACCGAAGGCCACTTCTGACACTCCCGTGCCGCCGCACCGGAAACATCGCCGTAAAACCGCAGCTTTCGCCTTTGCGGCCGTTGCCATGCTGGCCGTTGGGGCAGCTGCCGGAGCCGGTGCGGTGAAGCTGACACGCCCGACACCTGAGATGGCGCCGATGACACCCGTTGCCATTTCCACCGTCAAGGAAGGGAATCTCGTGACCCTGAAGGGCAAGGTCGCCGAGATTTTCGGCAACAAGTTCATCGTTCAGGATGATAGCGGCCGCGCACTCATCGATACCGGCCCCGAGGGCGACAATGGGAAGGTCGTGACTGTCGATGAAGCGGTCAGCGTTCAGGGCCGTTTCGACAGGGGTGTCCTGCGGGCGAGCTATGTCGTCCGTCAGGATGGCAGTATCGAGGCACTCGGACCGGCAGGCCGTCCGCCGCATCATGGTCCTAAAGAGGATATGATGCGCGGGCCAAAAGGCGACGGCCCGATGGGCGAGATGATGCCTCACCCCAAACCCTGATATTGGGGCCTGATCTGCGCCAGACGGCGCGGGCTCGAAGACGATAACCGTCCCGAGCCCGCGCCGCCGGTTTTTTTAAGGTTTAGCCCGCACGCTTCAACTGCAGACGCGAGACACCCGCAGCGATGTTAACGCCGGTGCCGACTTCGGCGCTGAGCGGCTGAAGCGCGAAGTTCTTGGCATTGCCGCCGATCAGTGCATTGGCGCCCAAGCCCACGCCGACCGATGCGGCGGCGGAGGCACCAACATAGTTGCCGCTCAACGCACCGTCACCCACGCGGCTGGCTGCGGTGTTCAGCACGATCCAGCTCATATAGGTCTTGCCGGTTACGCCGATATCGAGACCGAGCTTGCCGATCGTGCCGGTATAACGCTCGGTCTTGCCGGAGCGCTGGCGAAACTCGCAGGCCACGCTCTTGCTGGAGCCGACCACAAGGCCGATGCCGCCGGCAATTTCGCACGACAGGGTGCCGACGCGTTCCTTCTGCGCGGTTTCCATGGGGCGCTTTGCATTGTGCTTCGTTTCGGCTGAAGCAATCGGGGCAAGGGCCAGGGTTGCAATCGCGGTTGCGAGAACGAATGTCTTCATTGTTTTTCACTCCTGTTGTTATTCGCTAGATGGATGCGCTTGGACGGCGTCTCCAGATAGGTGCAAGGCCGCTGCCGTATCGCCAGATCGGCGATGATGGGCCGCGACGCGAAACATTCTGCGATGATGACCGCATGTTCGAAGGCAGAGAGTGTTTCCACCTCTCCGGAGAGCACGATACGGCCCTCCACGGAGGTGACGGAGATCGAGCTTTTTTCCTGCCCGTCCGCATAGGCGATCACGGCTTGCAACGCGGCGCACAGGCTGATCTCCTGGGGATCGCAGCTTGACACCTGGTTTGCATCGCACGAGAGCATCATCGTGAAACCTCCTGCCTTGAACATAGATGGTTCACTTGAGAACTTTGTTGACGGCGTCCTTTGCCTGTCCGAGCTTCTCCTGCGCCTGGCCAGCCAGTTTCTCGGCCTTGCCTTCTGCCTGAAGCTTGTCGTTGCCAGTGATCTTGCCGGCTGCTTCCTTGATTGTGCCCTTGGCTTGACGGGCGATACCTTCGATACGGTTATTGTCCATGACGAACTCCTTCCATCGTTAGAGGGTGCCGCTGTTGGTAACGGCATGATGGTAAGGTAGTTCGGGAAAATCACAGTTTGCAGAGCAATAGCTACTAGTTGAACTGGTACAAACTGACCTATTTTCGCGTTCGGCTGCGGTTATTTTTCCCTATGGCCGGTAAAACCGCGCTCGCGTGCCCAGATCACGGCGGCGGTGCGGCGGTTGACGCCGATCTTGCCGTAGAGTGAGGCGATATGGTTGCGGATCGTATGCTTGGACAGGTTCAGCCTGTCGCTCATTTCCTTGTCGCTGCATCCATCGCAGATCAGTGACAGGATTTGCTCCTCGCGCTCGGTGAGATCCTTGAGGGAGGCTGAAGACGTTGTGCCGCGGGAGTTCTGTCGCAGCCCCGCCAGCCGCTCGACAACCGTCCGGCTGAACCAGGATGTATCGGTCATGACGCTTTCGATCGCTTCAATCAGTTCGTTCTCGGTTCTACGCCGCTCAGTCACGTCCTGTATCGCCCAGATGACACAGAGCTGATCGTTGATCTCGGCGCGTTCGGCGGAAACGATGCATTCGGCCAAACCGCCACCGGAAAGATTCATGCGCATGTTCTCATCGCGGATGGGGATGTTGTCCTTCAGCCGCTTTTCGAGATCGCGGCGCGCGCCCGCGTCCTCCCAGAGCCGCAATTCGCTGGCCGTCTTGCCCACGACTTCGGCCTCGTTGCGTCCGCACAGGACCAGAAACGCGTCATTGACTTCCATCAGCACGAAGTCGTCCAGCCTCGAAATCGCTGCCGGGACAGGCGACAGGCGAAAGGACTTGAAGAAGCGCTCCTCGCTCTGTCGCAGAGCGTTCTGGGCTTTGCGGCGGCCGTCCAGATCGGCGAAGGTGAACAGCATGCAGGGTTCTTCGGCAACGGCGATCGTTTCGCCGGCCACGATGACCAGCCTGTCGCCGCCGGGGATGGGAATGAGCGCCTCGCGCTGACGGATGAGCCGGCCATCCTCTAGCTTTTTCAGGGCGTCCTCGCCTGTATCGCACGCGGAAAACAGTCCGAGTTCCTCGACACTTATGCCGATGATCTCTTCACGGCTGAACCCGGTCATCTCAAGAAAACCCTGATTGACGCGGATGAAACGCTTGTCCTCCAGCCGGCATATCAGCCCCGGCGCCGGATTTGCATTGAAGGCGCTCTCGAAGCGCGCCTCCGCCTCAAAACGCGGCGTTTCGTCCCTGATGATCAAGACCAGAATATCCGGTTTTGCGCCAGCATCTTCAAGAACGAGCCCGCGCACCGTGTGGACCCAGCATTCCGCTTCATCGCCGCTTGGCGATATCTCTACCGTCACATCTTCGAAGGTCTCGCCCGCCAGAAGCCGTTCAAGCGGATATTGCCCCTCGTCGAGCAGGTGGTTGTTGCGGTATCGAAGCGTGAAATTTCGCCGATAGGCAGCGGCATCCTCCCCAAGCTCAGGCATCGCTTCTATACGGTGCATCTGAAGGGCGGCCTTGTTGGCCCAGGCTATCGTTCCGTCGTTTTCGAGCAGGATCAATCCGTCGCTGAGGCCAGCTATAAGGTTTTGCAACACGAGCCGGTTGATCTTGGGAATGTTAACGCTGTCGTCCATGTTGCCCCCGGTATTTCAATGCTTTGTGCCCGCTATAACGCGCGGTTCCGCCAAGCGTTGCAGGGCAGACGTGTCGCGTGGCCTTCCCGCATGGTTTGCGATGCCGGTTGCTTGCTCTCAAGTCCATTTGAGCTACTATGCGCTGATGGCGGGGAGGCCATTCTACAGGAGGGTTCATGAATTACCGGTCTTTGAAACGGCGTATGGTGTTGAAACTTGCGGCTACGGCTGCTTCTTTTTGCATGATGGGACTGACGGCGAGCGCGCAGGGTTTTCCTGATCGAACGATTACGCTGGTCGTTCCCTTCGCGGCAGGTGGCTCAACCGACGTGGTTGCGCGCGTCATCGCACAGAAAATGGGTGATGAGCTTGGTCACCAGATCGTCGTTGAAAATGTTGCCGGTGCAGGCGGTAATCTCGGTGCCGACCGTGTCGCACGCGCAGACCCTGACGGTTACACGATCCTGATGGGCACCGTTGCGACCCATGCCTTGAACCCGCTCATTCTCAAGACAAAGCCTTACGATCCGCAAAAGGATTTCGCCCCGGTCTCGCTTCTGGTCGTGGTTCCCAATGTGCTTGTTGTCAATCCGAAGCTGAACGTCAACAGCGTCGCGGAATTGATCGCGCTTCTGAAAGCCGAACCCGACAAATATGCCTATGCCTCGTCCGGCAATGGCACGCCGCTGCATCTTTCAGGGGAATTGTTCAAGAGCATGACCGGTGTGAGCATGCAGCACGTTCCCTATAAAGGTGCCGGCCCCGCGCTCAACGATCTTCTCGGCAACCAGATTTCGATCATGTTCGACAATCTGCCGTCGTCGTCCGGCCACATCAAATCCGGCACATTGCGGGCGCTTGGCGTAACGACCGCCGAGCGGGCGTCATCATTCCCGGATCTGCCGACCATTGCCGAAACCGTACCCGGTTATGAAACCTACACGTGGAACGCGCTGTTTGCGCCTGCCGGCACGCCGGCCGATGTGGTGGACACACTGAATGCGGCGGCCAAGAAAGCGCTTGCCGATCCGGGTGTGGCGGCCCGCATGGCCGAATTCAGCGCCAAGATCGTCGGCTCTTCGCCCGATGAGCTGAAAAGCCACGTTGCAGCCGAAATCGCCAAATGGGAACCGGTCGTCAAGAACGCAAACGTCCAGATGGATTGACCAGATATGTTCTCGCCGCGCACCGGAGCCTGGGTGCGGCGGGAAGCGCCACCACGCAAAAACCGTGGCCGAAGCTTTCATTGGCATCGGCCACGTTCGTTGCCGTCACACCAGCTGATGTGTCGTTTTCGCATCACTTGCCATAAGGTTGCAATTACCCGGTTGGCAACGGCGAACAGCTCAGGTACAAATTTCTCACCGCGTCAGATCGAACATAGGGAGGCGTTGCATGACATCATCATTCATCAAGTTCCTCCCGCGTGGAATGAACCGACACTAGGTCATTTCCATTCGTGGCCCGCCCCGAGCGCGCCCCACATGCGGTTTTGTTTTCCTTCATAGCCCGATTGATCTGACGGGATCATTTTTGTTTTCCGCCCGGGCTGTGCCATCCAACTTCCGTTTTTGAGGACCGGTTGCCGAACGCATGGCGCCGTGCTGGTTAAAATGTCTCGCAAGAAGCTCGATTTCCGCGCCGATGCCTATCGCCATGTGCTCGGCTTTGTTTTCCACCATTGGACCCACCGGCGGGCATTGGTGGGCTTTATTGTTGTGCTGGTGATTGCCAGCACGCTGGCCGAAGTCATGGTGCCGGTTTTCTCCGGCCAGATCGTCGATGCCATTGCCGGCGGCAACGGGGCTGACCGGGCGCTGCGCGCTTTTGTCGTCGTCGTGGCGCTGGGCTTGACCAGCGTAGTCCTGCGCTGGTTCGTGTTTAACGGCATCATCAGGCTGACGCTGAAAACCATGGCGGATGTGGCGAATAACGGTTTCTACCGGGTGCAGCGGTTCTCAACCGACTGGCACGCCAACAGCTTTGCCGGTTCCACGGTTCGCAAGATCACGCGTGGCATGTGGGCGCTTGATTCACTCAATGACGTGCTTCTTATCGCCCTGTTGCCCTCCATCGTCATGCTGGTGGGCGCAACCGTCGTGCTGGGTAGTTACTGGCCGATCATGGGCTTGATCGTGGGCACGGGGTCGCTGATCTATGTCGGCGTCACCGTGTTGCTCTCCATGGGCTTCGTATCGCCGGCGGCAAGACTTGCAAACGCCTGGGATACCAAGCTTGGTGGCGCGCTGGCAGATGCCGTCAGCTGCAATTCGGTGGTCAAGGCTTTTGGCGCAGAGACCCGCGAAGAGGCGCGGTTGCGCCATGTGCTGGCCAAATGGGACAACCGTACGCGAAGGACATGGAAACGCGGCACGCTGAACGGCACGATCCAGGGCTTCATGATGGTGTCCATGCAGGCCGGTATTCTGGGAACAGGCCTTGTCATGTGGCAGCAGGGACTGGCGACGCCGGGCGACATCACCTTCGTGCTGGCGATGTTCTTCGTCCTGCAGGGCTATCTGCGTGATGTCGGTCAACACATCCGTAATCTGCAACGTGCCGTCAACGACATGGAAGAGTTGGTGTTGCTCGACAAGATGCCTTTGGGTGTCGAAGACAGGCCGGATGCCAGGCCGATCAGGATAGAGAAGGGCGAAATCGTTTTTGACAACGTCACTTTTCAATACGGCGCGCATCCCAGCCCGCTCTATCAGGACTTTTCAGTCACCATCAGGTCGGGTGAGCGTGTGGGGCTGGTCGGGCATTCGGGGTCGGGAAAGACGACATTCGTCAAGCTTATCCAGCGGCTTTACGACGTGAATTCCGGCTCGATCCGCATTGACGGCCAGGACATAGCCAAGGCAAAGCAGGCAGACCTGCGCAGCCAGATCGCCATCGTGCAGCAGGAACCCATCCTGTTCCACCGCACGCTGGCGGAAAACATCGCCTATGGCCGGCCGAGCGCCTCGCGGCGTGAGATCGAGCAGGCGGCGAGGCAGGCAAGCGCCCATGACTTCATCATGTCCCTTCCCAAGGGCTATGAGACGATGGTAGGTGAGCGCGGCGTGAAATTGTCTGGCGGGGAGCGGCAGCGTGTCGCCATCGCCCGTGCCTTCCTCGCGGATGCGCCGGTGCTGATTCTGGACGAGGCGACATCGAGCCTCGACAGCGAAAGCGAAGTGCAGATCCAGGAGGCCATGGAACGCCTGATGGATGGCCGCACCACGCTGGTCATTGCGCACCGGCTTTCCACCGTGCGGGCGCTTGACCGTCTGCTGGTGTTTGACAAGGGCAAGATTGTCGAAGAGGGCGACCACCAGGCGCTGATCCGTCTGAACGACGGCATCTATCGCCGGCTCTTCGAGCGGCAGGCGCTGGAACTAACCAAGGGTCTGGTGGCTTAAAAAATGAAACGCCGGGGCAATGCTCCGGCGTTTTTCTTTTTCGCGGCGGCCAACAAATGCTCACGGCCGAACACTTAGCTAATCGACGAAGTTTTCCTTGCGTTAGAGCCGTGCTGCATGATAGTTAGCATTATGACTAAGCATTCGCCCGAACTATCGCTGATCTTTCAGGCTCTGGCCGATCCGACACGCCGGTCTATTCTAACGAAGCTCGCGCAAGGGCCTGCCCGCGTCATGGAATTATCCGCTCCCACGGGGCTGCGTCTGCCGACCGTGATGCGGCATCTGTCGGTACTGGAGGAGGCGGGGCTTATCCGCACCTCCAAGGATGGGCGGGTGCGCACCTGCACTATCGTGCCCGAGGCTCTGGAGCCGGTGCGGACATGGCTTGATGAACAGCGCGCCATTTGGGAGAGCCGGCTCGACCGGTTGGAGGCATTTGCAATGCAGGCTGCGAAGGAGCGCACGGAATGATGTCGAAACTCAATCAGGACGGCACCCGTGCTGAACCCCATCTTGGCGATGGCCGCTTTGCAACACTGAGCTTCGAAAGGGTGGTCGCTGTTCCATTGTCGGTCCTCTGGCAAGTGTGGACGTCGCCTGCCGCGCGGGCTGTCTGGGCAGCGCCCACGCCCGCCGTGACCGTGGAGTTTCTGGAAGCCGATACCAGAGTTGGCGGACGCGAAGTTTCGCTCTGCAAGGTCGATGGGCAGCCGGATATTCGCTGCGAATGCGGGTGGCTGGAATTGCAGCCAGCCTTGAGCAGCGTCAATTACGAGGTGGTGTCGTCCGGTGACGTGACGCAGTCTGCGGCGCTGGTGACCGCTGATTTTTCGGCGACGGAGCAGGGCAGTCGCGTTGTCGTAACCGTGCAGCTTTCCTCATTGGCTGCGGATATGCAGGCGGGTTACCGGCAGGGCTTCGGTGCCGGTCTTAACAATCTGGCCGAGGTGGCCAGACGAACAATGGTGCTGGAGCGAACGATAAGGGCGCCGCGCAACATCGTCTGGAAGGCCTGGATGAATTCCGAGACGCTGCCGCAATGGTGGGGACCGGAAGGGTTTTCGTGTCGCACGAAGAGGATCGATCTGCGAACCGGCGGCGAGTGGGTGTTCGACATGATCGGACCTGACGGCACTGTCTTCCCGAACCATCATCGATATATCGAGGTCAGGCCTGAGGAGAGGATCGGCTACACGCTGCTCTGGGGCGAAAACGGGCCGAAACATGCCGACGCCTGGGCTTCGTTCGAGGATCAGGACGGCGCGACGAAGGTCGTGCTCGGCATGGTGTTCAGCACGGAAGCCGAGTTCCAGGACGCGAAGGGTTTTGGGGCTATCGAACTGGGTCAGCAGACGCTCGGCAAACTTGAACGCTTTGTTTTCGCATCGTAATCGCACCGGGACTGAACTTCGACAGGGCGTGATACCCTCCCGGGGTAACTGGATTATCGGCCCCGCGTTCCTGCCGTCACGGTGATGTTCAGATTGCGTTGACGGCAGAAATCATAATTTGCATCACCCGGTTTTCACCGTTCCGCACACAGCAAAAATTAAGGAGATTGCGACACTGATGTCTCGACTACCTTTTGGAGAGTGATGATGCAGTCACGACGTTGGCGTGTGATAGCCGTGGGGATATTTCTGGCCATAGTTGGCGCCGCGCTGCCCATTGCCGCCATGGCCTGGACGTCCTGGCGTGTCGCCATTCAAAAAGAACTCTTCATTCTCGACCTCGTCGCCGAAAGATCGCTTGTTCGTGCCGGAAATACATTCAAGCAAGCGCAAGGGGCATTGGAAGCAATTGAAACGGCGCACCCTCCCGCATGTTCGGATCAGCATATTGCACAAATGCGGATGGTGACGATCAACGTCCCCTCAATCGAGGAGATTGGCTATTTCGAAAACGGCTTCATAAAATGCACCTCCTGGGGCCGCGCCGCTGGCGACGTAGCCAAATCCCATGTCGACTACGTCACACCGGACGGTCTTGAAGTGACGTTGCGTATCCAACCCGGCATCAGCCACGGCGACCAGATGACGAGCCTGCATCTCGGCCACCACAACGCGCTCGTCGCACCTTCGAGATTTGCTGATATTGTGCTGCGGGACGGGATGTCTCTCGCGATCCTCAACGATAAAGCTGCGGTCATCAGCACGCAGAACCTTCCCGATACAGGGGTTCTGGCCACGTTGCCGACAAAAGAGGGACAGGGCACGACGGACGCATGGCTTTATTCGGTGGTAAAGGAGAATGCGCTGACGGCGGTGGTTCTCGAGCCAAGGGCGGCGTTGCGAACGAGGCTGGTGCGGGAGTTGACTATCCTTTTGCCCATTGGCGCATTCATTGCGCTCTTTATCGTCGGCATCGTCATCTGGATGTCGCGCAAGCGGTTGTCGCCGGAAACGGAACTGGAAATCGCAGTCCAGAACCGTGAATTCATCGTCCACTATCAACCAATCATCGAACTCAAGACCAATATATGCGTGGGCGCCGAAGCGCTTGTCCGCTGGCGGCGGCCTGATGGCACGCTGGTGAGGCCAGACCTCTTCATTCCGCTGGCGGAAGAAACAGGGCTGATAGAGCCCATCACCGATCAGGTCGTTGAAGCCATTATTGCAGATCTTGGTACCATGCTCGTTGGGGATCGCAGCGCACATATCGCCATCAATCTCTGCGCCGAAGATGTAAAATCAGGCCGGATACTAGACTTCATCGATCAACGCCTTGTCCGCGCGGATATACGCAAGGAGCAGATATGGCTTGAAGCGACCGAGCGCGGTTTCATCGACATTGACGCGGCGCGCTTCACGCTGGACAGAGCTCGCAAGGCCGGGCATTCCGTGGCAATTGACGATTTCGGAACCGGCTATTCCAGCCTTCAGTATTTGCAGGGACTGCCGTTGGACGCCCTGAAAATCGATAAATCCTTCGTTGATACGATCGGCAGGAACACGGCAACCAGCACCGTGACGCTCCATATTATCGAGATGGCGCGCGAGCTTGGACTGTTTTCGGTTGCGGAAGGTATCGAGAGGCCGGAGCAGGCGGCCTATCTGCGGGAACATGGTGTGGATTTTGGTCAGGGCTGGCTGTTTTCCAAGCCGCTTCCAGCCGATGAATTCATCGCCTTTCACCGTAAGAACAAATCGACATACGGCTCCGCTCCCGAGGTCATTCAGGTCGCGTCGGTCTAGGTTGAGCGAGACCTGAGCGTCTTGACGCTACCCGTCGCTATCCGGCCAGTTCTTCCGTAATGACTTCGAACCGCTTCAGGATAGCCGGCCCGAAGGCGGTGGACAGGGCGACGTCCGTCGCATCTCGTCCTGTCGCCATCAAGATGCGTCCGATGCGGGGCCTGTTGTGACGGGCATCGACCGTATACCAGCGGCCGCTGAGATAGACTTCGAACCAGGCGCTGAAATCCATCGGATTGGGGTCCTTCGGCACGCCGATATCACCGAGATAGCCGGTGCAATAGCGAGCGGGGATATTCATGCAACGGCAGAGTGTGATCGCAAGATGTGCGAAATCGCGGCAAACCCCGGTCCGGTCGATGAAGCCGCCATATGCGGTCCTGAGCGGATCGGCTTTCTCGTAGTTGAAGACAATATGGGAATGCACAAAATCGAGGATCGCCTGCACACGGGGCCAGCCGAGCGGTGTTGCCGAGAAGTTTTTCCAGGCGAAGTCCGCCAGGCGGTCGGTATCGCAGTAACGGCTGCCCAGCAGAAATACTAGAACATCGTCTGGTAAATCCTTGATATCGTGCTGGAAAGCGTTTTCAGGAACGGGATCGGGCAGCCCGCCGTCGTATATGTCGAACCGCGTCGAGATCGTCGTCACGCCTGGCGGTGCGGTTATGCGGCTGCAGGCGTTCCCGAAGATATCCATATAACCCCAAGCCTCGATCGGCCTGTCGAAGGTCAGCACCTGTTCGGTGAGCAGATCTGCGCGCCGGCTGGGGTGGAGATTGAGAACAAGCAGCATTGCCGTCTCATTCTCGCATTCATAAGCAATATCGAACCCGGCGCGAATCTTCATTCAGTACATCCTTTATGAGCCATCTTGATGTTGTTCACGCTGAAACGTTTTCACGCCCTCGGGCGGGCGATCGTGCGTCATCAAGGCGCGGCATTGTAGCCGCGCCCGCCTGTGATTTCACTTTACCGGCGGTGACGCCTTGCCGAGTTTTACGGAAGGTTCCCGTCCCCAGACACGCAGCTTGCCAAGGTTCGACACGAAGCCAGCGAGGCCTTCCTCGCCCGGGAGGATAATCGTGCCCTCGTCAAGATCGCCTGCGATACCGGCCTTTTCCAGCAATGGCAGCGCAGACTGGTCGTAACCTATGAACTTGCAGTGCTGGAAAGCATCGGCCACGAAGTCACGCGCCGTCGCCTCGTTGACCAGATCGTCTATCCCCTCGGCAGAAGTCAACAGTGCAACTGCATCGAAGAGAACCGATGGCCCGCCGTCGATCATGTGATGGGCCGCAAACCAGCTCCCGTCTGAGGCGGTGACGCCACCGACCTTCGGGGCTATCAATTCGCAGACGGCTTTTTCCTTGGTAATCGCCGACATCAGGCCGTTCAGCAATTTGGCATCGACACCGTCGGTGACGAGTATACCAAGCTTGCGGCCTTCGAAGCGTTTCGGACCACGCTCAACGATGCTGAGCGCCGGCGAGGGTTCCAGATCCTGACGTGTCGGCATGGCGGCATCCGCCGGCTTCGGCATAGACTTGAAACCTAGCTTCGACTTGAAACCTAGCTTCTGCGCGACAGTGTTTGCCAGCGTTTCGTCGATGTTCAAGAGATGCGACACCATGCGTTCGCGGATCACGGCTGTTTCCACCTTGCTCAGTTCAAATGTCAGGGCTGCCGCGATATGACGCTGTTCTGGCGGGGTCTGGCTGATGTAGAATTGCCGTGCCTGGCTGTAGTGGTCGGCAAAGCTCTCGGGGCGCAGCCGCGCCTTGATCCCCTGTTCTTCTGCCGGAAAATGACGATAGCCCCGGCTCGGCGACTCTCTCGGGCCTTCACCGAACGAGTTCGGCTGGTAATTCACCCTGCCAACAGGATTGCGCATGGCCATGTGGCCATCCTGCTGGAAATGCGCGAAGGGACACTTCGGTGCATTGATCGGCAGGTGGGTGAAGTTTGGCCCGCCAAGGCGTTTCAGCTGGGTGTCGAGATAGGAAAAGTTGCGGCCCTGCAATAGCGGATCATTGCTGAAGTCGATGCCCGGCGGCACGTTCTGCGTCATGAACGCAACTTGCTCGGTCTCGGCAAAGAAGTTGTCGGGCATGCGGTCGAGCACCAGTCGTCCGACCGGCTGCGGCTTCAGGATTTCCTCGGGGATGATCTTTGTCGGATCGAGCACGTCGAAATCGAAGCTGTCGGCAAACTCCTGATCAAAGAGCTGCACCTGCAATTCCCATTCCGGGAAGTTGCCGGACTGGATCGCCTGCCACAGATCGCGGCGATGGAAATCGGGATCGGCGCCATTGATCTTGACCGCCTCGTTCCAGGCGACCGATTGAAGCCCGAGCTTCGGCTTCCAGTGGAACTTGACGAAGGTCGATTCATCCTTGGCATTGACCAGACGGAAGGTATGAACGCCGAAACCCTCCATGAAGCGGAAAGACCGCGGTATCGTACGATCCGACATTGCCCACATGACCATGTGCATGCTCTCCGGCGTCAGGCTGATGAAGTCCCAGAAATTGTCATGGGCCGTCTGCGCCTGTGGAAAAGCCCGGTCAGGTTCCTGCTTGGCAGCGTGGATCAGGTCGGGAAACTTGATGGCGTCCTGAATAAAGAAGACAGGAATATTATTGCCGACGAGATCCCAGTTGCCTTCATGTGTATAGAGCTTCACTGCGAAACCGCGCACGTCGCGCGCAAGGTCAGCTGAGCCCTTGTTGCCCGCAACCGTCGAGAAACGGACGAAGGCTGGTGTCTTTTCCCCGGCGCGCTGCAGGAAATCCGCCTTTGTGTATGCGGAGAAGGACTCGTAGGTCTCGAAGTAGCCATGCGCGCCGTAGCCGCGAGCATGCACGACGCGCTCGGGAATGCGCTCATGGTCGAAATGGAAGATCTTTTCGCGGAAATGGAAATCATCAACGACGAGCGGACCGCGCGGCCCGACCCTTAGAGAATTCTGGTCGTCCGCGACCGGCCCCCCTTGAGCGGTCGTCAGCACCGGCGCGTCGTTTTCGGCTGTCTGATGCAGCTCGCCGCCAGCACCGCGCTCCAGCTTCTGGTCATGGATCGTTACGGTTTCGGTCTTGTCGCTTGTTGATGTGGAGGTGGTCTTGGCCATGGTGTGGCTCCTGAAATTGGAAGGGGCCTATCCGACCCGGAAATGAAAAAGCCGCCCTAGAAGGCGGCCTGAGCTTGGAAGGGTCCCCGCACGGTCTTCGGCAGAGCCTTCAGCACTTGCTGTTCGGCGAGACGGATGTCCTTGAGCGTATCGAGGAACAGGTCATGCAATGTAGTTTCCGCAGGCATATGGGAATCCGATCAACTTTGAATGATGTAACTGGACAACCCCTGAGTGGAGACGATGTTCCTGCTACGGGAAAAGAATTCACATTCCGGTTTGCCGTGGCATCACAGCGATGCCAGTAACCGGTTGAATAGGCGGACGTTCCTCATCCGGCAGAGATAGTTCTGTGGCGTTTCGACGATGGTGGAACGGCAAGGCCTGCAAATTCTATTTTCAGATTGGCGGAACCATGAGGCCCGACATGTTGTTTCCCTGTCGAGCCTGCACTGAAGGCTACAACGAGGAAAAATCATGAAAAAGCTTCTTTTAGCCGCCGCGCTTCTCGGCGCGTCGACCCTTGGCGCCTTCGCTCAGACGTCCACCGCTCCAGCCACCGATGGCAGCAAGCCTGCCGTCGCTACGCCAGACACCAAGAATGCGACTGCGCCTGTGGAAGGCGCAAACAGCTTTACAGAGGAACAGGCGAATAAACGCCTTATGGACGCCGGATATGCCGAAGTGACCGGCCTTAAACTCGACGACAAGGGCGTGTGGCAAGCCAAGGCCTCGAAAGACGGCAAGTCCGTAAACGTGGCGCTCGACTATCAGGGCAATATTGTCGCTAACTAATTCAATCTTTGGGAGAATCCTATGAAGACCGTTACCGGACTTTTCGACGACTACTCCGATGCCAGCGCCGCCGTTACTGCACTGGAACAACGCGGCGTGCCGTCTAAAGATATCAGCATTGTTTCCAACAATGCAGACGAACGCCATGGCAATGATACAAAAGCTGCCGAAGGCGCTGGCACGGGTGCCGGCATCGGCGCTGCCGTCGGTGGTGTCGGCGGCCTGTTGACAGGCCTTGGCATCATGGCAATTCCCGGCGTCGGACCGGTGGTTGCGGCAGGCTGGCTTGCTGCGACGGCTGCAGGCGCTGTTGCCGGTGCCGTTGCAGGCGGTGCCGCCGGCGGCCTTATCGGCGCGCTGACGGACGCAGGCGTTTCCGAAGACCACGCCCATGTTTACGCAGAAGGCGTTCGCCGGGGTGGCACGCTCGTGACCGCGAAGGTCGAGGACAGCCTTTACACGGACGCCGAAGAAGTCCTGCGCCAGTCCAACTGGGTTGATCCGGACAAGCGGCGCGCGGCCTATGCCGAAGACGGTTGGTCACGGTTTGACGACACGCTCGACCCTTATGAGCCCACTGAAATCGAACAGGAACGTCTGCGTTACAGACGCTAAGCGTTAGAAACAGGGAAGGTCGGCATGTGCCGGCCTTCTCTTTGATAGCCTAGGGGCAGGTGAAAGTGCCGGTAATTGCAACAGCTGGATGGTCGATCCCCAAGACTGTGGCGCACCGTTTTCCCGAAACGGGAAGTGGGCTAAACCGATATGCTGCCGTGTTCAACGGCGTCGAGATCAACTCCACCTTTTATCGCCACCACCGGCCAACGACGTTCGAGCGTTGGGCAAATTCGGTGCCCGATGACTTCCGCTTCGCCGTGAAGCTGCCGCGCGAGATCACGCATGAGCGCCGGTTGCGGGAAATCGGACAAGTCTTCAAGGCATTCGTTGGGGAACTTGCGGCGCTGGATGGCAAGCTTGGACCCTTATTGTGCCAGTTGCCACCCAATCTCATATTTGATGCCTCCGACGCGGAGGCCGCGTTTGATGCTGTGCGTCAGACCTTTCCCGGCATGCTGGTACTCGAACCGCGTCACACAAGTTGGGCTACGCATTCAGCGCAAGAGGTTCTGCAACGCTATGCCATTGATCGTGTGCTGGCCGATCCTGCACCGGTCTGGCCGGCGAGTGATTTTTCCGAGCCGCCCAAATATGTCCGGCTCCACGGCGCTCCCCGGATTTATTATTCCGAATACAGCGCCGCCGAAATCCTCTCGTTTAGAAAAAGCCTTTCCGCCGAATCCTGGTGCGTTTTCGACAATACCGCCTCCGGTGCCGCAATAAAGAACGCGCTGGCAATGCTCGATGATTGCGCAACCACTAAACGGTGCGCAGACTGAAATCATGTTTCAGCAGTTGGCAAAAGCGCATGAAGGCGTGACGTTTAAAGCTGCCTTCGTGCAGTGCCGATCGCGATTACAGGTCCGGTTGCCTGACCAGTTGGTGATCCACCGAAGGGTTCCACGCTGATCGCGAAGGTCGTGCCTTCCGAAATATTGTTACGCATATCCGCCGGGATAATGAGATCGCCATTCGTTCCGGGCTGGAAGACACCGAGCGAGCGGGTCTTGCCGCCATCCATCACAAGCCACAGTTCCAGTGATTTCTCATCGGCCTTGCCGGTCGCAACCGGTATAATGTGCATCCTGCCGGTCTCTGCATCATAGGATGCAAGCAGGTTGACCTGACTGTCCGTTGTCGAAAGTTCGGCTACCAGCGGAGCTGTGCCCTGCCATTTTTCGGGAAATGCGGCGTAAACGATCGCTGCCACGGCAGCCGCGCTCGTGGCGACCGATATCCATCGCCAGAAGGATGCGGAACTCCACAGGCTGCCATTGGCGTTGCTGGTCTTGCTGCCGAACAGGCGTTCTTCAATGCGGGCGAGAATGGCCGCACTCGGCGCCTGTTCTTCGTAATCCACGTTGAAGTCTGAAAATTCGCTTTCCCAACGGTGGACCAGCTGCGCGAAGACCCTGTCGTCCTGCATGCGCCGCTCGACCTCACGACGCTTTTCAAACGGCAGCACGCCGAGCACATATTCGCCAGCGAGGATTTCGTCGCGCGAATGCATGCCCTCGCTGTTTTCGCTCGTTGTCATCGCTGCATGCACTCTCTGAGTTTGAGAAGGCTTCGCCGCAGCCAGGTTCTGACCGTGTTGAGTGGCACCCGCAATTCTTTGGCGAGTTCGATATAGCTCAGGCCTTCGATATAGGCACGACGCACCGCCTGCGCATGAACGGTTTCAAGTTCCTGCATGCAATTGTCGATCCTGCGACCCTCATCGGCCAGAACGACCTGCTGCTCCGGATTGCGGATGCTGTCATCGGCAAGGTCATAGGCTTCGTCAATGTCGTCGCCCACGGGTTTGCGGGCCCTGATCGTATCGATCGCATGGTTTCGGGCGATTGCGGCGAGCCACGTCGACGGTGTGCCGGCGCTTGCTGCAAATGTGAGGGCTCGTTGCCAGATCTTGATATAGACTTCCTGAAGCGCTTCTTCGGCTTCGGTCCTGTCACGCAGGATTTTCAGGCAGATCGCATAAAGCTTCGGGCTGGTGGCTTGATAGAGGGAAACGAATGCCGAGCGATCGCCCATGCCGACGCGGTTTATGAGCGTTGCTATCTCTGTACCCTGCATTCGAACATCCCTTCTTGCGCCTCCTATATAGGGTTGTCCTTTGTGGGAAGGCAAGGCATGCGCGAAATGAAGTTCACGTCTTCCCGGCCAAAACTTGGCCGGGTGGAAGCAGGCGGCAGGGATGGTCGCTGTCATAACACACCTGCCGGATTTTGCAGTGGACCGACCAGCCGTACGGTGACGAGGTAACCGATGATGGCAGCGGCTGCGGACGCGAAAGTGCCCCACAGAAGATCTGCGATGGTCAATGTCGTGGACCAGCTTTTCAACGTTGCCTGATTGGTGAGATCATATGTGGCATAGGCCATGAAGCCGACGGCTGCACCATAAACCAACGCGGTCGTCCACTGGCCTGATATGAGGGCTGGACGAACCGCAAGAAAGGTCAGTCCGGCCGCGTAGATGAGATAAAAGATGATCGCCGGGGCCAGTCGGAAGTTCTCAGCCAGAAGATCGCCGATCGCCGGGCGATAAAGCCGCGACGCCATGGTGCTTAGCCAGATGAAGTCGATCACCAGAAAGGCGATGAGGGTGAAGAAGTAGGCTGAGATATAGGTCTTCATCGGTTTGTCCTTTCCAGAGTCTAGTTGATGCGGGCCCAGGTAATGCCTTTGCACAGGAGACCAGCGACGATGCAGCCCTTGGTGGTCATGCTGTTGCCATCAACCGTCACGGTTATCTTGTAGGATTTGTCGCGTTGCGGATCGAAGGCAGTGCCCGAATAGACGCCTGTTTCATCTGGCTTTATGGTCATGATCAGCCGGTCACCGGTCTTTTCCTCGGGCGTGCCCGGTTTGATCCAGGTATTGGTGGCGCATATATTGTCGCCGCAGGGCGCGATTAGCACTTTCGCGTTGCCGTCGCCGCGCGCCCAGTTTCCGTCGATGTCTGCTGCTCCGGCACCAGAGGCCGCAAGCATCGGACCCAGGACGGATGCGATTATCAAGATATTGATTTTCATCGTCTTTCTCCGCAGTTGTTGCCCCGCCTCTTATTTGTGCTCGATCGTGTAGAAGCCAACATTGATGGTGCCCTCGGTAAAGCCGGCTTCGCAGTAGCAGAGGTAATAATCCCAGAGCCGCCTGAAGCGGTCATCGAAACCCAGCAGCGAGATCGTCTGCCAGCGCGCATGGAAACGCTGCCGCCATTCCGCCAGCGTGCGGGCATAGGACTGGCCGAAAAGCTCGGTATCGGTGAGGCTCAGACCCGCCCTGCCGATTGCTCTTTCAAGGGCTTCGTCAGATGGCAGGAAGCCGCCCGGAAAGATGTATTTCTGGATGAAGTCCGCGTTTCGCCGGTAATTATCGAACCGGGCAGGTTCAATGGAGATGATTTGCAGCACCGCGCGCCCGCCGGGTTTCAGGCAGCGTTTCACTGTTTCGAAATAGCTCGGCCAATAGGCCTCACCGACCGCTTCGAACATCTCGACGGAAACGATGCGGTCGAACTTGCCTTCGACATCGCGGTAGTCCTCGAGCCTGAGATCGATATGCTCAGCCTTGTCGGTTTTCTCCGCTGCCGCCTTTGCCCAATTCAACTGAGATGGCGAAAGGGTGAGGCCGGTAACGTTGGCATCCGCCTGGGTCGCGAGGTGGATTGCAAGCGCGCCCCAGCCGCAGCCAATCTCCAATACGCTCTCACCGCCGCTCAATTGCAGCTTGTCGACGATGCGGTTGAGTTTTTTGAGTTGGGCCGCCTCAAGCGTTGGCGTCGTATCGTCGAAAATCGCCGACGAATAGAGCATCGAGGAATCGAGCCATTGCCGGTAGAATTCGTTGCCGAGATCGTAATGGGCCTCGATGTTACGGCGGCTGCCGCGCTTTGTATTGGCGTTCAGCCGGTGGCCAAGGCGATTGATGAGGCGCATGGGCAGGCTACCGCGCGTCGATCCCCCGAAAGCGTCGTTGTTCTGTGCCGCAAAACGGATCAGGGCGGTCAGATCCGGTGTGGACCAGTCGTCTTCGATGTAACCCTCGGCAAAACCGATGTCGCCATTGAGGATGAGCCGCCGTAGCGCGCGCCAGCGATGGAGAACAAGCGTCGCCTCGGTGCCCTCATGTTCCCCGGATTTCTCAATCACGCCGCCACCGGGCAGCATGACGCGCAGTCTGCCTTTGGAGACGTTGTTCAAGAGCTTGGCCATGAGCCAGCCTTCGGGACCGGTGCGTTGCCGCATCTGCGTGTTTTCCAGCGATAGTTCGTTGAGATTGTCAAACGGGGTCATGAAGTTTGGCCTCGATTTGCGATGGTGATGGGTGAATGAAGGAGACAGGGGCAGACGGTGGACGCGGTCGTTTTCTCAACCGCACACCCTTGAGCCATATTTTAAGTGCTTCCCAATGGATGCCTGCAACAACCTTGAGGGTAAGAAAGGGGATGGTGACAAAAGCCTTCAGCAGCGCGCCATCGGTCAGCTCGACACGCCGCGCCAGATGCCTTGCAGTCAGGACCGGCCCCTCATCGTCAAATGTATCGATAACGATCTTCAGCTTGTCGCCGGGTGGAATGACACGGAACACATAACGGAGATCCATGTCCATGAAGGGCGAGACATAGAAGGCCTTGTCGCAGCGCTGGACGATCTCTGCCGCACCCTCGGTCTCCACCGGGATAAGGTAGGAATGCCGCTCGCCGAACGTGTTGTCGACTTCCCAGAGAATGGCTTTGAGAGACCCGTTGCGGCCGTGGCAGAAAAACACGCTGAGTGGATTGAAGGCCCAGCCGAGGAGGCGTGGCATGGTGAGCAGACGGATCGGACCACCATCGACGGTCATGCCTGCGGCCGTCATGGCGTTTTCGATCTGGTTGCGCAATTCCATCTTGCTCCCGTCGCCGCGGTCCCGGCGGTGAAAGGAAAACAGGTTGAAACGATCGACGGAGAACAGTCGCAGCTTACGGTCAAGCGCATCAAGTTCATCAAGGTCGAGAAGCAGCGAGTAAATGCGATAGGCGAGCCGGTGCGCTTTCGGCTTGAAGCGCGCATGCATGACATGTCCGGGAAAAAGGGCGGAGGAGAAATGAGGCGTCATGGGATCGCCTCAACGAGTTTGATCGTTCTTTTCCGCGAAGCCAAATTCAGACGGACGATCCGGCCGCTATCATCGGTAACCTTCCAGGGCCTCGACAGGCCGCCCAGATCCTCGGCGACGGCAAGCCCCGCCTGAATGCCGTCTTCATGAAAACCCGAGCCAAAATAGGCGCCGCAGAACCAGGTGTTTCGCAAACCCTGCAACGCCCACAGTTCCTGCCTCATTTGCTCGGTGCCGGCATCGAAAACAGGATGGTGGTAGGTTTCCTCGGTGATGATTTTTCCCTTTTCCGGTTCGCGCGTCGGGTTCAGCGTTACGAAGGTGTCAGGGATTTCACCCAGAGGCTGAAGCTTGTTCATCCAGTAGGTGATGCTCGGCTGCCCCGTTTCAATGCGTGTATCGGCCACATAGTTCCAGCTTGACCAGGCGGCGCGCCTGCGGGGCATGAAACTGCTGTCCGTGTGCAGTACCGCCCTGTTTTTCGTATAGCCAAACGCGCCGAGAATGCGCCGTTCGGCTTGCGTCGCGTCCGTCAGCATCTCCAGCGCCTGATCTGCGTGTGTGGCAATCACCACATCGTCGAACCGTTCGAATTCGCCGTTAGTGTTGGCGATCTCGACCCCGTCCGCCAGGCGGTGGATGCGTGTGACGGGTGTCGAGAGCCGAATGCGATCGGCGAATGGCGCAGTGAGTCGTTTCACATATTCCCGGCTCCCGCCGACAACGGTGCGCCAGACGGGCCGGTTGCGGAGCAACAGCAGGCCGTGATTGCTGCAGAACTTCACGAAATGTGCTGCCGGGTAACGGCCGACTTCCATGGCCGGGGTAGACCATATGGCTGCGGCCATCGGGTAAAGATGATCGTTGCGAAAGGCGTCGCCATAGTTGTTTTGCGAAAGATACTCATCGAGCGACATGTCGCCCATCATCGGCAGATCGCGCGGGGCATTGCGATAAAAGCGCAAGAGGTCGGCAAGCATTGCCCAGAAACGCGGTCTGACGGCATTTCTCTTTTGCGCCAAAAGGCCAAAGCCAGAGCCGCCGGAATATTCGAAACCGCCATCATCCAGCGAAACGGCAAAGGACATGTCGGAGGCTGCGGTCGTCACTCCCAGCGTTTTGAAAAGTGCCGTCAGATTGGGATACGTCACCTCATTATAGACGATGAAACCCGTATCGACAGACACTGCCCCCTGTTCAGTTTTGAACGTCACGGTGTTGCTGTGGCCGCCGACGCGGTCCGCAGCCTCGAAAACCGTGACATCATGCCGTTTCGACAAAAGCCAGGCCGCAGACAGACCGGAAATGCCTGTTCCGATCACGGCGATGTTTCGCCGGCTGTCTTTTCTTTTGGCTTCGGTATCGAACATGGTTCCTCGCTATTGCATTCACAATTCAGTTTTACGGCCTGCGACAGATACGAAGCAGCGGATCGATAAGTTTCAGCGGCGCGCAAATTTTTCAGAATTTTGTCAGGCGCCTGAAACTCTTTTGCCGTCTCGCCCGTAGTTGCCACTGGAAACTTGGTCTGAAGGCCTTCGAATACAGTGAGCGGAATGGTGATGATGTCTGTTGTGGTGGCCCTTGCCGTGCTGATGTCGCTTCTGATGGCGGCAGCCTGGGCGTTGCAGCGTTACACAGGATCGAGTGGCTGGATCGACACCGTCTGGTCTGCGAGTGTCGGGCTCGGCGGCGTGGTTGCCGTCTTGTTTTCCGATGGAGATAGCTGGCGCCGGGGAGCGGTTCTCTTTCTTGTACTGGTGTGGTCGCTGCGGCTCGCGGGACACATCGGCATGCGGACGAGGGGAGGTGGCGAAGATCCACGTTACGCGAAGCTTATAGAAGAATGGGGCAGCAATGCCTCATTGCGGCTTTTCGCTTTTCTCCAGATCCAGGCCGTTGCCGCCTTTGTGCTGGTTCTCGCCGTCTATCTTGCCGCCAGCAATCCTTTGCCATTTCCAAGCATTATCGATGTGATAGCGTTGATCGTCGCGGCTGGTGCGCTTGTCGGCGAAGCGACCTCCGATGCACAGCTTTCACAGTTCAGAAAAACCCCGGAGGCCAAAACCGGCGTCTGCGAGACTGGTCTGTGGCGTTATTCGCGTCATCCCAACTACTTTTTCGAGTGGCTTTTCTGGTGCGGCTTTCCGTTGTTGGCCATCCATGCGCAGCCGTTGTCATGGCTGTCGCTTGCTGCTCCAGCCATGATGTACTGGCTGCTCGTCCACGTCTCCGGCATTCCCCCGCTAGAAGAACACATGCTGAAATCACGCGGAGAGAAATTCCGCGCCCTGCAAAACCGCGTCAACGCCTTCTTTCCGGGGCCACGCAAGAATGAGGACACGCCATGAACATGCTCGCATTCGCCATCAATGCTGCCGAACGCGCACCGCTGAGTGACAATATGACGCTTGCCGGCATCGACATGCTCTGCGCGCGCACCAAACGGCGACTTGCCGGCGTTCCGGCGGCGGAAGAAAACGCTTTTGTGTCTGATATGGCGAAATTTCCCGTCGCCACACACACCGACGAGGCGAACAGGCAGCACTACGAGGTGCCGGCTGAATTCTTTGCAATCGTCCTTGGCGCGCAAAGAAAATATTCCTGCTGCTTTTATCCCAATGCTCAGACAACGCTGGATGAGGCTGAAACATTGGCGCTGGAGGAGACTGTTTCGCATGCCCGATTGCAGGACGGGATGAATATTCTCGAACTCGGCTGTGGCTGGGGTTCGCTCTCCCTTTATATGGCCGGTCGGTTTCCCAATGCGCGGATTACGTCCGTTTCAAATTCGGCTTCGCAGCGCGAATATATAATCGAACGTGCAAATGAGCGTGGGCTGTCGAACCTCTCGGTGGTGACGGCCGATATGAATGATTTCACCACTGACGAGCGTTTCGACCGTGTCGTATCGGTGGAAATGTTCGAGCACATGTCGAACTGGCAGGCATTGTTCGAGCGCGTCCGCTCGTGGCTGACGCTCGAGGGCAAGTTCTTCCTTCACGTCTTCAATCACCGGGATCGATCCTATCGTTTCGACCATGGCAACCGGGCAGACTGGATCGCGCAGCATTTCTTCACCGGCGGCATTATGCCTGCCTTCGATCTTCCTCACCGTTTCCCGGCGCAGTTCACCGTGGAACAGGAATGGCGCTGGTCGGGATCACATTATCGCCGGACAGCCCTCGACTGGCTTGGAAATTTCGACCGGGAGATCGACCGTATCCGACCGATCCTGCAGCGGGTCTACGGCAACGATGCGCGCTTGTGGGAACGGCGTTGGAGACTGTTCTTCCTCGCGACGGCAGGTCTTTTCGGGCACGAAGACGGTAAGGTCTGGGGCGTTGGCCACTACCTCATGGCGCGCGTCTAGATCGCTGCAAACACGCGCATGCGAACCAATCCGGCGCCGCTTCGCCCTTCGTCGCGATGCGGCGAAGGTGTCTCCTCGGTTGGCGCAGGCCGCTGAGGCCGGCGAAGCGGGAAAAATGGATATACGATTGATTGTGCCTGATTTGATCGTGCAAAATTTGTGTACTTCATTCCTGTTTGCTTAACCCCGTTTTTTGAAATCTGCGAAGTTCGGCGACCTCGTCTAGCTTCCGTTCGGCTTTTGCATCAAGGAGCGGGCCCGCCCCGTAGTCCAAGCCAAGGGTCAGCATGCCTTTTCAGAAAACAAAAGACCGAGAGGAATATTCGCAGCATCTTCTTCTCCTGTGTCGAGTTGCAGCCTGGATGGGCGTGGCGCTGGCGACTGGCTGGTTCGTGTTTTTCATTCTCACGGAAAGATGGGGCATTGCGCTCAGCCTCCTCATTCTAGGGGTTGCGATCGTGCCGTGCTGGCTGACTTGCCTGATGGGCCACTTTTCCCTCGGACTCATTCTGGCACAGAGCGCCTGTATCCTGTTCGTCTGCTGGTATTCCGTCGCTATCGATGTCTCAGACGATACCATACCGAGGACGACGCATCTCTACCTGCTCGTCATCATCTTCGTCGGCTACATGAATTTTCAACGCCAGCGTTCCGCCGCCCAGTTTCTGGTCATCGCGGCAAGTCTCGCGGCCTTTGTTTATTTCTGCGCGTCCGCCGCGCGTTTTTCGTTCAGCACTCCCATGCCGCAGGATGTGCGCAGCATCAGCGCCTGGTTCAACAGCGTTTTCGCAGCGTTGATGCTGTGTGGCGGTGTCGCCGCCATGCAGGCGCAGTTTCGCAGTCATACGAAAAAAGCCCTGGAACTGCGCTCCGCGCTTTCGAATGGCCAGTTTGAACTTTTCTACCAGGCGCAGGTCCGCGCAGACGGCACGCTGCTTGGCGCAGAGGCGCTGTTGCGGTGGAACCACCCGAAAAGGGGATACATCCCGCCAGCCGATTTCATCGCGCTTGCGCAGCAAACCGGTTTCATGCCGACAATCGGCGCTTGGGTCATTGCCGAAGCCTGCAAGACACTTGCGAGATGGCAGGAGAACCCGGCAACCCAGAATCTCACCTTGTCGATCAACATCACTGCCGATCATTTCGTCGACGCGGGATTTTCCGGGCAGCTTCTTGATGCCGCCTCGTCTCAGGGCATCAAGCCACAGCTTCTCAAGCTGGAGCTGACCGAGAGCGTTTTCCTATTCGACATAGAAGCAGCGATCGCGAAAATGAAGCTCCTTGATCGTTCCGGCTTCACGATTTCACTCGACGATTTCGGCACTGGCTACTCCTCACTGAGCTACCTGCGGCAATTGCCGCTCAAACAGATCAAGATTGATCGCAGCTTCGTGACGGGGGTGACCGAAAGCGGGCGTATGGCGACAATCACGCGAAACATCGTCCAGATGGGGCACGACCTTTCACTGGAAGTTCTGGCCGAAGGCGTGGAGACCGAGGCGGAACTGCGGATGATGCTGTCCTACGGCTGCCGATTGTTTCAGGGCTATCTTTTTGCGAGGCCGACGAGCCTCGTCGAATTCGAGCAATATGCCGCCCGCCCATCGTCCTGACCGGACGTTTTGCGATAGGCTGAGGCATCAGGATCGAATTCAATGGCGTGCCTGCCGGCAGATCAGGCCGTTGAACAATGCACCATTCGTCGGATAGAGCTATCTTGCCTGTCAGGATCGCAATCGATCCACATCATTTCGTTGGTTCGCATGATCCCAGTTGCACTACCCTCCGTCGAAACGCTGCTTTTGCTTGCCTTCCTTCTTGCCACGACACTTGTATGGGGTATCTGGACAATGGTTTTGATTGCACGATACGCAGGAGGCCGCTGGGCGCGCCCGATGATGCTGCCCTATGGCCTGGCGACCGCCATTGCGATTTTTACACTTTGGCAGTTCGGTAATTTCTATCTCCAGATGCGTGCCTATGACAGGGAAATGGCGTCTAGCTATCGCCCGGAGCTTGGGGAGCCGGTGCGCCTTGGCCAGATCGACATGCCCGAAGGCACGAAACTTGAACTGGCCGTGGCCGACACCAGGGAATCCTTCAACCGCGCGGTCTTCCCCCATCCCGTGCGGGTCGCGAATGTCGATGCCGTCGAGATCGCACGCTATATCGCGATAAAAACCAACGGGAATTATGAGACCGTCGGCTTTGTTCCAGAGACGATGCGGGTGACGGGCAACGGCGTGACCCTGCAGAGCGGCTGGCGCTGCGATGCGGCACAACCGGTGGAGTTCGACCTGAAGGCTGACGGGGATGTATCCGCTTTCAGCCGATGTGTCCTTGCCGACGGGAATATCGTCGATGGCATTGGCTTGCCGAAGGGGACGTTTCTGCGTGCCTCCACCGGCAATGTCTATACTGACGGTTTCATCGATTCCGACAGGTGGGTTCTCGACACGCCCACGGGCCAGGCTATCCGCATTGATGATTTCGCTCTTGAGGATGTCACGCTCGCCCTTGATGGCGAAAGAAAACTCTATGAAATCCGAAGCGCGGTTTTGTCGAAGGAAGCAACAGCGGGCGCGCTCCACTTCGCAGCCGGCAGTGGAATTCGCCTCAATCCCCGGCACATCCGGACTGATTATCCCGGTGCATGGTTGATAACACCATCTTCCGCGTCCGGTTCTGAACCGGTGTCGCTTCGATCAAGCGTGCTGAACAGAGGCGGAAAGCTTCTGGCCACCCTTTCCGACTAGCGCATTGGTGGACCAGATACTCTGAACGATCTCGATGGAGGTCTCTCTTGCGATCAGGTGCCCGCGACCCCAGATATCGCGCATTATTGAAAGTGCGCATAAATGAACCCTGAGAACTACCTACCGATAAAGACCGACCGGCTGATCCTTCGTAAATTCCAGGCCGCTGATCTCGCATCATACGCCGATTACCACACGCGCGATGACGTCTACCGTTTCCTCTATGCCGCACCGCCTTCGGATGATGCGGTGAAAACGCAATTCGCAGCGCTGCTCGAGGCTCCGTTCGCAGAGGACGGCGATACGTTGCGACTTGCCGTTACGCGCAGCGACGACGACACGTTGATCGGCGAAGTCCTGCTTAAAATCGCGAGCAAGGCGGCTTTGCAAGCGGAAGTCGGTTATGTCTTCAATCCTGATTTTTCAGGTAAGGGATATGCGACGGAAGCCGTCCGGGCCATGATAAGCCTCGGCTTCGAGACGCTCGGATATCACCGGATTTTCGCGCGGCTGGATGCCCTGAACCACGGATCGATCGGCGTTGTTGAACGCCTTGGCCTGCGCAAAGAAGCGCATTTGATCGAGAATGACCGGTTTGGCGGCACCTGGGGGGATGAATTCATCTATGCCACCCTGAAGAGGGAGTGGGCGTCTAGCCCGTGATCTTGCGCAGGTGATGATTATGTCGGGTTTGAAGGAAATTGTCGGTGTCTCAACTGGTCTTGATCCTCGGCGATCAATTATCTTTCTCCCTATCTTCGCTGGATGGTGTCGACAAGACGCGCGACACGATCCTGCTTTGCGAGGTAATGGCGGAGGCTACCTATGTCGGCCATCACAAAAAGAAGATCGCCTTCATCTTTTCCGCCATGCGCCACTTCGCCGAGGAACTGCGTGGCGAAGGATACCGGGTTCGCTACACGCGGATTGATGATCGCGACAATGCGGGCTCCTTCTCCGGCGAGGTGCAGCGGGCGTTAAACGACCTGACCCCTTCCAGGATTTGCGTCACCGAAGCTGGAGAATGGCGCGTCAAATCAGAGATCGAGCACTTCGCCAGTGCCTTCAACATCGAGGTCGATATCCGCCCTGATCGGCGCTTTCTTGCCGGCCATGAGGAGTTCGAGCGCTGGGCGGCCGGGCGCAAAAGCCTGACGATGGAATATTTCTACCGGGAAATGCGTCGCAAGACTGGCCTGTTGATGAATGGCGAAGAGCCGGTCGGTGGACGCTGGAATTTTGACTCGGAAAACCGCAGCCCCGCCAAGCCGGACCTGCTGAGGCCAAGACACCCTGTCTTCGCACCGGACAGGATAACAAGGGATGTCATCGACACCGTCGAGCGGCTGTTTCCCGACAATTTCGGCAAGCTTGAGAACTTTGGTTTCGCCGTCACCCGCGCCGATGCCGAGCGGGCGCTCAGTGCCTTCATAGACGATTTCCTGATGAATTTCGGCGCCACGCAAGATGCCATGCTGCAGGATGACCCGTATCTCAACCACTCGCTTCTGTCTTTTTACATCAATTGCGGGCTGCTGGACGCGCTGGAGGTCTGCAGGGCGGCGGAGCGCGCCTACTACGAGGGCGCGGCACCGCTCAATGCCGTCGAGGGTTTCATTCGCCAGATCATCGGCTGGCGGGAATATATGCGTGGCATCTACTGGTTTGCGGGGCCGGACTATGTCGACAGCAATTTCTTCCAAAACGACAGGCCGCTGCCGGGCTTTTACTGGACGGGCAAAACCCACATGAACTGCATGGCGACCGTAATTACGGAAACCATCGAAAATGCCTATGCTCACCATATCCAGCGCCTGATGATCACGGGAAATTTTGCCCTTCTCGCCGGCATTGATCCGAACGCCGTTCATCAATGGTATCTGGAGGTCTATGCGGATGCCTATGAATGGGTTGAGCTGCCGAATGTGATCGGCATGAGCCAGTTCGCCGATGGCGGCTTTCTCGGGACAAAGCCCTATGCCGCAAGTGGCAACTACATCAATCGCATGTCGGACTATTGCAGTAGTTGCCGCTATGATCCCAAGGAGCGTCTCGGTGACAAGGCCTGTCCATTCAACGCGCTATACTGGGATTTTCTGGCCCGCAACCGTGAAAGGCTGAAATCCAACCATCGGCTGGCGCAGCCCTATGCCACATGGTACCGGATGAGCGAAGACGTCCGCCATGATATCAGGGCAAAGGCGGCTCTGTTTTTGAACCGCCTGAGCTAACGCGGCCCTTTCTCTGCTTTTGCCGACGGCGGGATACGCGATCAGAGCTGTCCCTGCGCATGTCTCGGTCATGACGTGGCTCGTAAACCCAGCTCCGCGTGGTGCCGGCAGCGCCGCCGGTCCATGCGGCAATAGTGCCAATGATAAGAGCGACGAAAGCGAGCTATCGGAAACGACGTGAAGCCTGCCGCGTTTCTCAGCTTACTTTAAACTATCACTTACCAGCCGTAGCTGAATGTCAGGCCGCTGCCGTTGTCTCCGTTCTGCTCCACGTTGGTTTCGGTGTTCCGCCCATACTGGAAAATGCCATAGGCATTGTTATTGCCGTTTTGCTGCAGCGTTGCGGAATGGCCGTTGCCCCGCTGCCGGATAAAGCCGAGATTGCCGCGACCGTTCTGGGCGATGCCTGCCGCATTTCCCCGGCCCAATTGCCGGATGTCTGCGTCTTTCAGATCGCGATAAAGCGAGTAGGCGCGCAGACCGGTTGAGAACAGATCCCCATCCCCGGAATTGCCGGGCGCGAGGTCAAAGGAAATGCGGCCACCGGCATGGGCGGGAGCCGTAAATCCGAGCGGCGCAAGGCCTCCGACAAGCAGAGTAACGGTGAGAAGTTTCAACACGTTGCGGGTCATTCTGATCTCCATTCTGTCAGTGCCTTTGCCGATGATCCACTCTCGCATCCTGCAACTGAACCCGAACGGAATTGCCCATTCACATGTCGTTCAGTCGCTGCACGAGGATCAAAGAAAAGGGCGCTCAACTGGCGCCCTCTCTGGTGGAAATGTATAGTTGAGGTCAGCCTAGTCGCCGCCAACCTGCTTCGTGCAGCTGAAGCGCCTGCCATCGATTTCGAGATCCAGCACTGCCTTGTACTGCGCTCCCTTCGCGCCAAGCGTTACGGAACTCAGAAGTTGCGAACGCCCGGCAGCGGCATCAAAGCCGCCGCCCTGGTTGATGACGGAACTCCCGCTGCCTCCTGAATTTTCGACGTGAAAGGCATAGGTACCTCCAGCACCGGTATTGCCCTTTGCGAAGGCCTCCAGCCTGACCATGCCCGCCTGTGGTGTTGCCTTGATCTCGCAAAGCTTGCCTTCGCTCAGGTCATTTGCGGTCGACATGGCTGCAATGGCGCCGAAGGGAAGCAATGCAACGGCAAGGATAGCCGCCAGGCGGCGTGGATGTGTGACGCTATGGGGCATGGCTAGTCTCCTTGATGATCTGTTGACTTGATCTCGACCAGTTGCACGTCAAGGCCTGCGGCGGCTTAAGGGCAGGCCTGCACAAAAGCCGCTACATTGTCATTGCCGCCCTGGTTCACATTGGCGCTGCAGCCACGGCCAACCTGAACACCGGCCGCGATGTTGCCGTTGCCGTCCTGAGTCAGGATGGTGGTGTGGTTTGAGCCGAACTGGCCGATGCCCGCCACGTTGCGGCTGCCGTTCTGATAGGTTGAGCCGTAATTGTCATGCCCCTCCTGACCGACAGCCGAAAGGTTGTGACGACCATATTGATGGCCGACGATCCGGTTATAGCCGCCGTTCTGGTAGGTGCGGATCCGGTTGCCATAACCTTCCTGTGCACCACCGGCAGAGTTCGACCACCCATATTGTTCGATGCGCACATCGTTGGCCATGGCGGGAGCCGTGGCGGTGAAGCCAACGAGAGCGGAGAGTGCAATTGCAACGAAAGACGTACGGATCATGACTGTCTCCTCAGGCGGATAAGACCGCGGTTGAACGTCTTTGTTGTAGACGGTCCCGTTGGAACGGAAGCTGAAGAGATTATTCAGTCGTGGTTCATTGGCGGGGTATGGTCCCAGCGTCGCAACAATGGTGACGAACAGGATGACTAAAGTTTTCTTGGCAGGATGAAACCAAATTGGCTCGCCTTTCGTACATGGCTTGCGCCTTCAATGTTCAGGCGAAAAGGGAGACGAATCTGGGTCCGATGGAGATTCAAAGCCGCGCTAGCCAGCCCGCAAATGCAGGGTCTGCTGCAAGAGATGATCTGACGCGAGCAACCATAACCGTTGCCTGGGTCATCATCCTCAACAAGCCATTTTATCCGCTTTACGTGTGGTATCTGGTCGATGACGGAGCTGCGGCATCGCTTGTCACCCTATTGTCGGTGCCATTCTTTCTCGCGATACCATTCCTGGCGAAAAAATCCCCGTTGGCCGCGCGCCTCGCTCTCCCTTTGGTGGGAACAATCGACACGCTGTTTGAAACCAAACTATTCGGCCAGGCTTCTGGCACCGAATTTTTCTTCGCAGCCTGCATCATGCTTGCAGCCATGTCGTTCCGCGCAGACGAGAAGCTCTGGCAATATGCGATGGCAATCCTCGTCTTCATCGCTTTCTTTTTCTCGCGGACGTTTCTGGGCGCGCCGCTGCAATCCTGGTCGGCAGACGATCTTGCAACGCTTCTCAATCTGAATGCGTTCTCTGCCGCCAGCCTCATGGTCTTTATCGCCCTTAGATATGCCGGCATTTCACGGCGATCCGAAATCTGAACAAGAGCCGTGCCATCGACAGGAGGAGTTTATGCTTAGATATTGTAACCGCGTGATTGGTGCCCTGACATTTTCGCTGTTTCTGTTTGCCGGTTTTGCGGTTTCCGCAGCCCCCAAACCAGTTGCCGTGGGTCTCGATCATTACCGCGGTACCTGGCTTGAAATCGGCCGTACACCCATGTTGCTGACAGATGGATGTGTTGCAGGATATTCCACCTATCGGCAGGGAGCATCGGCGGATGAAGTGCTGATAGAAGATGGCTGTCGAGCAGGAAATCCGAATGGTCGCCTCAAGACGGTGAACGGCGTCGGCAAGATCGAGGATTTCGGATCAACCAATGCGAAGATGCGCGTTCGCTACCCTCTTTTCATCACATTCAATTATTGGGTTTTCTACAAATCGCCTGATAAGTCCTGGTTCATCAGCGCCAACCCGTCGACCGGCGATGTGTGGATCTACGCCCGCAACATCCCGTCCAAAACGAAGCTCAATAAAATGATCACGAAAGCACGTGAGCTTGGCTACGACGTCAGCAAGCTCGAATTCCCGGTCCAGAAATAACAGCTGATGGAGCGCACCGATTATGCAGTCGCTTGAAAATGGCTACAGGGCGATCGTCTTGGGCGCATCCGGCGGCATTGGTGGAGCCCTGTTGTCGTACTTCGAGGCCGACCCTCGTTGCGCGTTCGCCTTGCCGCTCTCGCGAAGCGTCGATGGTCTCGACATAACGAACGAAACCAGAGTGCGCGAAGTTGCCGCCCGTCTGGAGGCTCAGCGCGGCTCCTTCGACCTGATATTCAATGCAACCGGTGCCTTGACGGTCGATGGTGCCGGTCCTGAAAAATCGATAAGGGCGATCGACGAAGTTCAAATGGCGAGGCAGTTTGCGGTCAATGCCATAGGCCCCGCTTTGCTGCTCAAGTATTTCACCCCGCTTCTGCGCAGAGACAGGCGAAGCATTTTCGCCTCCCTGTCCGCGCGCGTTGGCTCGATTGGCGACAACAGATTGGGCGGATGGATCTCCTACAGAGCATCCAAGGCCGCTCAAAATCAGATCATCCGAACCGCAGCCATCGAAATCGCCCGCACAAACCCACAGGCCATCATCGTGGCACTTCATCCCGGAACAGTCGAAACAGAGCTGTCCCAGCAATTTTCGAAGGGCAAAGACTTGTTCACCCCGCAGCAGTCTGCCGCGCGCCTGATGGAAACAATCGATGGTCTCACACCGGCACAAACAGGGCAGTTTTTTGCCTATGACGGTTCAAGGATCGAATGGTGAGTGCCATCGTCTGCAAGGGGTTATCCGACGATTGTGATGGTGACGACGCCTCTGGTCTAAAACTTTTTGCTGACACCCACTCTTGCACCAGCCGAGGTTTCCCCATCGCCTTCAATGTTAAAAAGGAGGCCGGCGTCAATGGACCAGTTTTCCGCAGTCTCAAATGTTACTCCCGTGCTGAGGGAGCCAAAGGCGCCTTCTCCATCCAGCCCCGAAATGCCAACTGTTCCGCCGAATTTCGGTGTCATGATGGAACCGTTTTCAAGGGAAATCTGGCGCGCAATCTCGGCGCCGAGGCTGACACGCAGTTGCTCTTCCTTGAAACCGCGCAGCTCGATCAGGTCACCAACGTCATTGCCGACCGTATAGTTTTCGATAGTCTCGGATAGATAAACACCTCGAAATCTGGGCGTGAAGGTCGTGACGTCATTGATGTCCCAGCGTCCCGAGATCGACGTGTCGAAAAGCCAACGGCTGGTATCGAAGGAACCGTCCCAGAAGGGTGTATCGATGTCGTTCGCAGAGCCGCCATACAGCAGGCTGGTGTCCCAGAAAACGCCTCTGGCGATTTCAAACGAGGCATAGGGGCCAAGGAGCCAGCCGTTACCGGTCAACTCGTTGTCACCGTTCGTCGGATCCGTCATGCGGTCGAAATGGAAGGAAAAACCAAGCAGTGCCTTGTCGGAAAGCAAATAGTCCACACCTGCTGAAACCATGGCGAAGCTGCCCCATTTGCTTCCCGATTCATCCCGGTTGTGGACAAGGAACGAGCCGTCAAGCCAGATGTTGAAAAGCGGCATTTCCGTTCTCGTCACGCCATCGGCGTTGTTTCGGGCAGCTTCGATCTGCGCAAGGCTGGTGGCGAAACTCAGAACCATGCCCTCTCCGGAAGGCATTGCACGTGAAGTGACGGCACTGGTGGCGTTGACCATCTGTCGCCGTTCAAGAAGGCCCGGCACCTTGATCGTTGACGCGATGATGTTCTGTCTGGCGCGGACAAATCCATGCACGAGATCATTTATCTCGTCTGCCACCTGTGCAGCATCGTAACCGAGATTATAGGTGACGGTCCCCTGGTTGGAGGCACCCAGTGCACTGACGAGACGAAAACCCACCCGGGCTTGACCCGAGAATGCGGGATTGGGGATGAATTTGAGGTACAATCCCGTCGCCTGCGTACCGCCGGCCTGAGCGAATTCGCCGTTCACGATGCTTGCCCGACCGGCGTTGGCAGGACTGACAAAGGTGAGATCGGCGCCGGTGAAGGGACCGCCCGTGGCGCCTGTGGCGAGATTGATATTCGGCGGTGTTGCGCCCGGCGCTACGCTGATCTCCCGGTTGGCGACGTTGATTTCGCGGGTCTTCACTTTCAGCGTATAGGCTGCTGCAGCGGTTGCCCCTCGAGCGTCCCGCACCTGAACGGTAAAGCTATAGTCGCCCTCGGTTTCGGTCTCCAGCGGACCTGTGAGTTCGCCGGTTGAAAGATTGAGGATCATACCTTTTGGCAATATACCGCCGGCAAGGCTGTAGAGCAGCGGGTTGGTGCCGCCGGAAGCCGTGATGGACTGGCTGTAAGCTTCTCCTGCCATCGCTTCCGTCAAAGCTCCGCCTGGGGGTGAAAGGGCGAGGGCGCCCGCTGGCGGTGTAACTGTGATCGTGACCGTGGCGGACGAATTGCCCGAAGAGTTGCTCGCCGAATAGGTAAAGCTGTCGGTGCCGGAATAGCCGCTGCTCGGCGTGTAGGTAACACTGGCGCCGATCACGCTCACAGTTCCGTGTGATGGGCCGGTGATAACAGCGATTGTGTCCAGCCTGCCTCCCGATATACCGAGAGGTACGGGATTGCCGGTACTATCTGCGACGACGGTTACTGTGCTGTCGCTTGCGACAGGCGCGGCAACCAGGACAGCTATGGTGTAGGCAGCAGAAGCGGTAACGCCGTTGGTGTCGCGTGCGGTGATATTGAAGCTCGCATTTCCTTCCGTCGTCGGATTGCCCGTGACCTCTCCGGTGGCGGAATTCAGGTTGAGGCCATCGGGCAGCGCGCCGCTGCTCGTATATTGATAGGGTGCATTGCCGCCTGAAACTGTGACGGTCTGGCTATAGGGCATATCGACGAATGCATCCGTCAGCCGTCCTGCGGGGGGAGAGAAGACGAGTGTCGTGGCCGTGACCAGAACCGTGACGGTTGCAGGCGCAGACACACCGCTGACATTCGTTGCCGTATAGGTGAAACTGTCTTGACCCGTATATGCCGATCTTGGCGTATAGGTGATCATGGTTCCGGTTGCTGTCGCGTTGCCATTGGACGGAGCCGTGGCGATGGCGACGCTGGCCGGGTCTCCACCCGTCACATTGAGAGCGATGACGTTGTCGGACGAATCAGGTGCGACACTGACCGAGACCGCGTTGGCGACAGGTGCCTGTGGATTGACGGTGAACGAGCGCGTGATCTGGCCCGCAGGAAGATAATCGCTGTCGCCGGGCTGATCCGCATTGATCGTACATGTGCCTGTAGAAACAAAGGTCAGAAGGCCACTGCTTGTAATTGTGCAGGTGCCGGTCGTGAGGGAAGTAAAAATCGGAGTCAATCCGGAATCGCTGCTAGCCGTCAGCGTGGGCGTCGTTCCAAATGTCTGCGGCCCCGGATTGTTGAACGTGAGCGTCTGTGACGCTTTCGGAGTGACGCTGTTTGATTGAACGGAGGCGACACTCTGACCGGCAGCATTTTCGGCGGTAACCGCGAACGTGTAGCTTTGGCCGTTGGTTAGGCCTGTGACAACGATGGGGCTGTTCACCCCTGCTACCGGCGCGACATCTGCGGGGGTCGCAGTCACGATATAACCCGTGATCGCCACACCACCATTGCGTGGCGGCGGCTGGAAGGACACGGCCGCCTGGGTGTCACCAGCGGTTGCCATCAGACCCACCGGCGCATCGGGCAGAGTGAATGCGACACTGATGGAATAAGCGCGGCTGCCCGTCTGGCCATTTACGTCGGATGCGGTGACTGTGAAGTTATAGGTGCCCGACAAGATCGGCGTGCCGGAAAGCTCGCCTGAGTCAGCCAATGAAAGGCCCGGCGGCAGCGAGCCCGTGCTCACTGAGAAGCTGTGTGGTGATGCACCGCCCGAGGCTGTTAGGGTCTGGTTGTAGGCTATGTCATACGTCGCATTGGGGATGGAAGTGGGACTTATATCTATCACGGGTGCCGCGATGGAAACGGAATAGGATTGTTCTCCGGTCGCCCCACCAGAGTCGGTTGCCGTCACGGTAAAACTGAAATTGCCGGTCTGAGTTGGAGTGCCGGTCAACTCACCGTTGCTGGAAAGAGAAAGCCCGCCCGGCAGCGTGCCTGCTGAGACCGCAAAGTTGTAGGGCGCACTACCGCCGCTCGCGGTCAGGCCCACCGGACCATAGACCTGTTGATAGGCTGGATCGGCAATCGCGACCGGGGTGATTTTGACCGGGTCGTATGAGACCGAATTGTCCGAACTCGTGGACGCCTCGTTTGCGAGGCCGGCCGGTGTCGTGACACTTCCGGCTGGGATCGTTGCGACAACGGTTCCGGCCCGATTCATGCCCGACACCGCCACCTGATAGGTTGCACCGGAACCAGAAATCGTGGCCGTGGTGGCGCCGGCCGTGCCGGACAGCTGCACATCGGCGCCGGAAAAACCAACAATGGGTTTGTCGAAAGCGACGTCGAACAGGATCGGCGACCGAGACGTCGGGTCCGCCTGCGCTGTTGCCTGATTGATCGTCACAGTGGGTTTGGTTTCGACCGTGTGATTGGAGCCGCTTGCGGAAGATGTGCTGCAGCCACTGCCTCCTGTGTAGGACGCGCTTACCGGATATGTTCCGGATGACAGGCTCGTCGTCCGGAAGGTGGCGGAAGATGCCGGGCTCACCGGCCCGGTCGGCGCCAGGCCGAGATTGGCCGATTGGGAACCGATGGAAATGCTGACGCTCCCCGGAGGCGACTGGCCGGCATTGCAGCCCATGGAGGAGACGGTTGCCGTGACTTCCACCTCTTGGCCGGGCAAGGATGGGTTGGGCGAAGACGTTACCGACAGGACGACAGGCCCGCCTGCTACGGCGCGTACGACGAGCGTATTGCTGGTAAAGCTGAAAGAATGTCCGCCCACCCGGGTGCCGGAGAAACTGGCGAAATCCGAAAACTGCCCGGCCATGACATCCAGTTCGTCGACGCGGTAAGCCGCAGTACATGTCAGCTTGTTGGGCCATTCAAGACCGCTGCCCACGCTGGGACAGGATACGACTGCACCCTTGATGGACGTGGTTGTGGGATTGATGCTGGTGATGGTGTAGGAGCCGGGATCAATGACGTAATCGAAACGGATGTTATCGCCAAGGCCATTGAACGTCGCAGGGACGGCCGAAACCGTGACTGACTGGGCAAGCGCCTGTGTCACTATCACAAGGAGAAGCGAAAGAGCGATGGCGCCCGTTCTGGATATCGTATGAACACAGGACACCGCACGACCTGCAGCGACTTTCCACGAGCTCAACCTGCCACCCATCATGCCCCCCAGCATTAGAATATGCGCATAAACTTTTAGTAGCAGGTATTTAAATAGATCACATGGAGTCAACCATTAGGTGAAAAATATCTCGAGTTAGACACGCATTTCGAACCGGGTGTGCCGTATTTGTGTTTGCCTATGGAAAGAAAGCGAAGACGCTGTGGTGCGCGATACGGCAAGACTGAGGGAACTGGTAAGGTGCCGCGGGGACTTATCGGTTCTTTGACGGCGGTGGGTGTATGTGTCGGTGTTATCAGTATTTTCGTTGGCTTACGCTCGATCGTTAACGGACGACTGTCATACACCCCAACGATAAGATCTGTTTCCGAAGATCTGATCGCCAACATCACCGATTCAATGAAAAAAGCCGGCCCGCACAACCGGACCAGCCTTTCCTGACAACTAAAATCCCCAGTCTACGACCCCAAATCACATCGCAGGAAGGATAGTGATATCCCGCAAGCCGTTGTCTGCGCCTGTGATCCCGCCGATTTCGGTTGCCGTACCGGTTTCGAGGTTAACGGTGTAGAGCGTGTTGCCGGCGGCCAGGTATGCGATGTTCTTGCCGCCTTCCTCGCCGTGGATATCGAATGCGTAGGTTGCAGGCATGTCCTTGAGGCCGAGCTTGCCGATTGCCTTCAGTGTGCCGTCATTCGGCTTCGTCTGCTGAACCAGGGCGCCGATCGTCGCGTCGATATTGTACATCGCCGTCTTTTCCGGCTTGCCGATAGAGTTGGTATAGGCGGCGGCAACGATGTTTGGCGTTTCTCCCTTGTGCATGTCGCCATCTTCAAAAGCCAGTGTTCCATCAACCGTCACAGCGCCGGTATCGGGATGCACGCGGTGATTGGTCGTGCCGGTCATGAAACGAAGACGATCCGCAGCCGGGTTGAAATCGACCACAACAGGCGCGTCGGTCATGGTCAGCATCTTGTCCATCTTGGCCACATCGGTTGCAGCACCTGTCTCAAGGTTGATGGAGACGATGCGGTGGTCCGGCGTCACACCGGTGACAGTCTTGTTCCCGGGGCGAAAATCGATACCAACGAGCTTGTCGACGCCGGTGACATCCATTGTCTTTGTGACGGCAGGCTTGTCAGTGTCGAACATGACGAGCGTCTTGTCGCCGGTCAGCCCGAGGACCGGTGCTGAAACCGCGATGCTTGCCGATGCTGCGAAAGCGGCGGAGGCGATCAGAGTGGAGCGGATGATATTCATGGTGTTTCTCCCGTGCGTTGAACCGTTCGGAAGGCGTCCAGCGGTTGGTTTTCGACGCTTCCACAATTCAAGACACTGGGCAGGGTGCATTTGGATGCAGACAGCGAAAAAATATTTGCGAGATGCATCCATATGCCGCCACGATGGGTATTATGCCCAAGTCGACCATGCTGGCGATCAGACGTTGAAAGGTTTCAAATGCAGATGGGCTCCGTGCCGGACGATCTACACAGGGCGCTCACTGCTTGCGCAAAAGGGGACAAAAACGCATTGCGTGCTATTTTCGATCGCGAGGCAGGCCGGCTGATTGCAGTGGCAGAGCGCATCGTCAAGCGCAGGGAACTGGCGGAAGAGGTGGTACAGGAGAGCTTCGTGCGCATCTGGACCCATGCGCACCAGTATCGGGCAGACCAGGGGTCGGCGCGCGGCTGGATTTACGCGATCGTCAGAAACCGGGCGCTTAATCTTCTGCGCGACAGCAGGCGTGAACTCCCCGTGGAGGATGTTGAAACGCTCCGCGATGGCGCGCAGGCAGATGAAGTGATGGCCGCATGGCAGAAGCTCGATCGGAATTCACGCCTTTATGAATGTCTCGGCGGTCTTGAGGAGACAAAGAGACAGGGTATCCTGATGGCCTACGTGGCCGGATATTCCCACGGCGAAATCGCTGGCCGGTTGCGCATTCCGCTTGGAACGACGAAATCCTGGATCAGGCGCGGCCTTTCGGCACTTCGGGAGTGCATGGCATGATGATGGAGCGCAAAGATATTCCCGCCATCGCCGATGACTATGTATTGGGCTTGCTGGAGACCTCCGAAGCCACGGCTGTTGAGGCGGCAATGGAATCGGATGGCGAACTGCGGGCGGCAATCGCGGCCAGCCGTGAGCGTTTTCTCCCGCTCGATACCACCGTCGAGCCGGCAGCCATCAAGGGCGAATTGTGGAGCAATATCGAATCCCGTCTGCCGCTCCAGTCGACATCCGCATCCCTCAAGCCCACCCACACGGCAAACGACAACAGCACAAACCGCTGGCGCGCCGTTGCCGTGTCCGCCATTGCCGCAACCGTTGTGCTCGCCGCCGGCCTTACGTTTAGCCTGACACGGACAACGGAGCCGCTGGTGATCGCAGTCCTCGTCAACGAGGCGGGTGAGGTTCAGGCCGTTGTTGAGGATTTTGGCAACGAAAGAGCAACCGTGCGGATGCTGGCCGATTTTGCAGTGCCTGGAGACAAGACGATCCAGGTATGGACATTGCCGTCTAAGGATGTTGGCCCGGTCTCGCTCGGCCTGATCGATGGCGTCCGTTCAGCGCGTCTCGATGGACCGGCTTTGCCGACCCCCAGAAGCGACCAGCTCTACGAGATCACGCTTGAACAGGCAGGCGGATCACCAACAGGCAGGCCAACCGGCCCAATCTTGGCAAAGGGCTTCGCCCGAATGCCGCGATAGATCACCCAAAGGCAAAACCGATAAGATCGCGGCGAAATTTCCTTCGCCGCATTCTATTCGCCGGTTTCGGGAGCAACACCATCGTGCTGTCCCGAAACCGGCCGCAAACAATCAGGCAATCTGCTTATCAGGCGCCAAATGCGCCATCGATCGTGTGCATCGCGCCCGTCACAAAACCGGCTTCAGGCCCGGAAAGCCAGGCCACCATGCCGGCCACTTCCTCCGGCCGTCCGTGGCGCTTGAGTGCCATGAAGCTGTGCATCAGGTCTTTCATCGGCCCGTTTTCCGGGTTCGCGTCGGTGTCGATCGGGCCGGGCTGCACAACGTTGATGGTGATGCCGCGCGGCCCGAAATCGCGTGCCAAACCGCGCGCCAGCCCCTGCAAGGCCGATTTGGAAACTGCGTAAGAGGCCATGCCCGGCACCGGCATCCGGTCTCCATTGACCGAGCCGATAACGATGATCCTGCCACCGTCAGGCATCTGCCGCGCCGCCTCCACAGAGGCGTGATAGGGCGTCTGGATGTTGATCTGAAACAGACGGTCGATGGCATCAGGGTCCTGCTCGAGAGCATCGCCAAAAATGGCGATCCCGGAGTTCACAATCAATATGTCCAGAGGACCAGTGGCACGCACGACGCGGATGACTTCGTCGCGGTTAGCACTGTCCGCCCGTATGGCAGTGCTGCCCGTCGCCTTCGCCAGCTCTTCCGCCGCACCTTGGGATGCGCCATAGGTGAACGTTACCTTTGCACCTTCGTCTGCAAACCGCCGCACGATGGCTGAGCCTATGCCCCGGCTGCCGCCAAGAACCAGAACGGATTTTCCTTGAAACACGAGCACTCTCCATGACCTTGAAAATTAATTTAATGATCGATACATAAATACGAAGCAGCTCACTCGTCAAGATATTATGTAATGACTGATACAAAAAACCTTCGCTCTCGCGGCCGTCCGCGCCGTTTTGATCCTGATCAGGCTGTGGCCACGGCCAAGCAGCTTTTCCACGCGCGTGGCTTTGATGCTGTCGGCGTCGCGGAGATCACCTCGGTGTTAGGCATCAACCCGCCGAGCTTCTATGCCGCCTTCGGTAGCAAGATGGGCCTCTACAAGAGGGTTCTTGATCTCTATGCCGGCACGGAAGCAATTCCTCTTGCCGATATCCTGCGGCCGGATCGTCCGGTTGGGGAATGCCTTGCGGCGTTGCTGGAAGATGCGGCAAGGCGTTATGCCGCTCATTCCGCAGCCCTTGGCTGCCTCGTTCTGGAAGGTACGCGCTGCGATGATGAAGAGGCGCGTGCCGCAGCCAGCGTTTTTCACACGGCGGCAGAGGGCGTGATCCGCTCCTATATTGCCGCGCGCCATCCGGAAGAGGCTGAGCGTCTGGCGGATTTCGTGAGTTCGACCATGGTCGGTCTCTCCGCCATGGCGCGGATTGGCCGCGACATAGAGCGACTCCTGAGTATTGCGCGCGTTGCGGGGGGAGCAGTGAAGCAGGAGCTTTCCGAGGCGTGAATCTCGGAGCAGTCTCAATACTTCTTACTAGTGATGGAAGCTGGCAGGTTTCGAAAACCCGGCTCATTCTCACCAGAGATCGATCAGGCCACCTGATGCTCCGTGCACGGGGTCGGTCGTCGGCTTTGGCAAAGACTTTATCTGTGCAAGCATCGCGCTGGTTGGTGCAGACGTCTGAACATCGGCCTCCTGGCCGGGTGGATAAGCGCCGACAACCTGAAAATCCGCAGAGGATTTCAGCTTTATGTGGCCCGTACCGGCTGGCAAGACCAGACAGTCACCTTGCGTAACGTGCAAGGTTTGCCCATCCGGCCCGCCAATCTGCAACGTCGCTTCACCGCCCCCCACGCCCAGAACTTCATGCGCGCCGCTGTGGTAATGGTGATAGGCAAACACACCATTGCGCCAGATGCCGCGCCATCCGTTTCGTGCGAACAGTGCCTCGAAAGCAGCGCAATCGAATGGCGAGCCGACGTGTCGATAGATGATGACAGGGAAGGTCTGGTTGTTGGGAACCTGATCGCCTGGATTTAAAGTGATTTTTTCAACTTTCATGTGAATGCTCCTGGCCATCTGGTCGGGCCTGCCAAACCGTGTCTGGTTTGCTGCGCAGCCAGTGCTGGCGACCAGCCAATTTTCGTCCGCACTTCGGCGGAACTGGAGTGGCACCGGCAGATTTCCGCCACCGACACTCCTTCATCGCCCTGCTTCAGAATGAACGTCTTCTGTGCGTCCGAAAACTGCGATGCTTTCATCGTCTTCCGTTCCTTTCCCAGCCAGGAAAATGCACCGGAACACTCTAACCAAAAACGGTCCAGTATGAAGGGTTCAGATCAACAGAATGCCGTGTCCGTATCGAGGGGACCGGGAGGCGAAGGGCCGAAGGCGGTTCCTCTCGCCATAATCGACGCTAATCGTGCTAAACGTCAGCGCCCTCTCTCCTATCACGCCACCTGTCTTGCTGACACCATCATCATATCGATATGAATATGCTCGAACGGGCAACTTAATGCACCGCGCTCGTCCTTCTCAATCAGTCCCAGCTCGACTAGCACCGCAGCATCTTCATGGACGCGCTTGACGTCCCGGTTCAGTCTGCGCGCAAGCTCTCGCACGCCAACCGTTCCACTTCCCAGAAGGACGTTCAGTAGTTCCCAACGGCGCTCGGTGAGACGCGAAAAGAATGTGCCGGGTGTCTCAAAGTTTAGCGTTTCACCCTGATACTCACCGCTTTCGAGGCCAATACCAGCGCGCTTACCTGCTACGCGTAATGCCGATTTCCAGTCGGCGTTTGTCGTGATGGTCAAAGTTCTCATGACTGCCTCCGTTTTTCGACCTCAAATAAAAAGTCCTCAATCAGTTGGTGGATTGTTGTGAACCGGTAAGGAAGCTCATGGCCGCACAGATGTATGTGATCGCCTATACCCCGCTCATTGTCGAAGCCCACAACCCTAATGCCGTTCTGGGCATAGACCATGCGATATTTGAACCCATGTTCGGTTGGGGGAACAGGCGTTGGAACTTTCCAAATAACGAACTGGATAATGCTGCCGTCGGCACCAACACTTTTGTGTTCTGTGATCGTGAGCGCCTTCTTGTTGTCTATAATGCCAACATCTTACGGCGTTGTCAATCTCGCCAACACTTGATTAATGAGCTAATCCCGCCGCAGCGACGAGACGTTGCGGCGGGCGACGGCTATTTTGCTCAGCCGCCTCGGAGAACTGCTTCAGGTCGCCTTCGGTCTGACCACCCTATTCAGCATCATCGAGCACGTCTGCCACCTCGTCGTCGCTGTGGTCATGGCTGTTTCCTGGTCGTGTGAGAGTGCGGTTACCGCAGAACGGATGACAGGAACTCGCGGGTCCGATCTTCCTTTGGTGCGCCGAAGATTTCTTCTGGCGTTCCTTGCTCACAAATACGCCCTTTGTCGAAGAAGCAGACCCGGTCCGACACTTCCCGAGCGAAACGCATCTCGTGGGTAACAAGTAACATGGTCAAATCGTGCTCGTGGGCCAGGCCACGGATGACGGAAAGCACTTCGCCGACCAGCTGGGGGTCTAGGGCGGAGGTTGGTTCGTCAAAAAGCAGGACACGCGGGCGCATGGCAAGAGAGCGGGCAATGGCGACACGCTGCTGCTGGCCGCCAGAAAGCTGCACTGGATAGTGATCCTTCTTGTCGGACAGGCCGACCATCTTCAGGAGTTCGATTGCCCGTGTTTCTGCCTCCGGCCGGGCAATGCCCAGTACACGCACCGGCGCCTCCACGATGTTGCGCAGCACCGTCATATGAGGGAAGAGGTTGAAGCTCTGAAAAACCATGCCGACGTGGTTACGGATCTGGCGCAGGTGTTTTTCCGAGGCTTGGAAGGGGCCTTTGCCGCCGGCCTGATGGTAGGAAATGTCCGCCAGCGTCAGCTTTCCCTCCTGGAACGGTTCCAGCGTCATGAGAATGCGCAGAACCGTCGACTTACCGGAGCCGGAAGGACCGATAAGAGTGACTTTTTCACCTTTTGCCACGCTGAAATTGAACTGGTCGAGGACCGTCAAAATGCCGAACCGCTTTGTGACATCGGAAAATTCGATCAGCGGTTGATTGGTATTGTTTGTCATCGCAAGGGTATTCCTGCTTTTGGAAGCGCCCTTTGCAGGCGGCTGAGGCCTGCTGAGCAGATTATGGTCAGAAGAAGGAAGATCAGGCCGACAAGCGTCAGCGGCACCAGATATTCGAAGGTGCGCTCGCCGATCATGTTTGCCAGCCCCATCATCTCTAGAACCGTGACGACGGAAAGCACCGGCGTTTCCTTGATCATGGCGACAAGATAGTTGCCCATGGCCGGAACTATGCGCGGGATCGCCTGCGGGATGATGATATCCCGATACGTCTGCATGCGCGTCAGATTAAGCGCAGTCGCGGCTTCCCACTGGCCATGATGCACCGCCTCCATGCCGCCGCGATAGACCTCAGACGTATAGGCGGCATATTGAAGGCCCAGCGCCAGCGCGCCGGTGAGAAACGCCGGCAGAACGATGCCGAATTCCGGAAGAACGTAATAGAGGAAGAAAAGCTGCACCAGAAGCGGAGTGTCGCGAAGGAATTCGACAACAACTGCGGTCGGCCAGGAAATCAATTTCACCCGACTGCGGCGCAGCAGCGCAAAAACCAGCCCCAGAATAAGCGCGATGGCAAAGCCGGCGGCGGCTGCTTTCAGCGTTACCGTCAGGCCGATCAAAATGATGGGCAGGATCGAGGTCGTGTAGGTGATCCAGGTGGTCGTGTCCCATTCGTAACCATACATCATGACTGAATATCCTTACGAATGGCGAGTGCGCGGAAACACATTGCCGCGCCGCACGACATGTTCGATCACCCGGATTATGGCCATCAGGATCAGCGACATCGCGAAATAACAGAGGAGTGTGATCGAATAGATGCTGGTGCTATCCAGCGTCAGGTTGCGGATCGACTGTGCCGCGAAGGTGAGGTCGGCAATCGAAATCAGCGATACAAGTGAGGAAAGCTTCAGCGTTTCGATAGCCAGATTGCCGAAGGACGGCATCATCTCGACGATCGCCTGCGGCAAGGAAATGCGAAACAGCGTCTGCATCCGCGTGAAGTTCAGCGCTCGTGCGGCTTCCAGCTGCTGCACCGAAACGGAAGATAACGCGCCGCGAACGATCTCGGCGCCATACCCACCCGCATGGGCGGCGAGCACCATGACGCCGGTGGTGACCGGATCGAAACTCAGACCGACGAGCGGCAGCGCGTAATAGAACCAGAAAAGCTGGACCAGCAGCGAGGTGCCGCGAAACACCTCCGTGTAGCACAATGCGACAGTCGAGAGGATTGGTCCACCCTCGACGCGAAGAATGCCGAAGAAAAAGGCGAGTACCGTGCCGACAACAAGGGCTGCGAGCGTAATCGTCATGGTGACGACGGCGCCTTGCCACAACATCGGCAGGTAGGCGGTCATGTCCATCTGGCGTGTTCCCGAGTTCATGGTAATCGGCGCCCGGTAATGCCCGGGCGCCGGCTGGCGTCATTTTCCGGCGCAGAGATCGGCGACCTTCTTTTCGGCCGCTGCCGCGATACTCTGTTCGGAGAGGCCGTATTTTGCGAGGATTTTCTTGTAGTCTTCGGTCTTGCGGAATTCGACGAGCGCGGCGTTGAAGGCGTCACGCAATTCTTTGTCCTCCGGCCGGAAAGCGAAACCGCCGTAGTTGCGCACAGGCGCATCCTTCACGACAGGATCAACGAAGGGCTTCACCTGCTCGACATTGGCTTGGCCCTTGGCCAGTTCTGACACTGTCAGTTCCGTGGCGGCATAGGCATCGGCGCGGCTCTGGACAGTGGGGATGGCATCTGCGTTGGCCGGGATGAAGACGATCTGATCTTCCTTGACGCCGACGGCGCGCAGGAAGTCTACATTGTTGGCGCCAGATACGACGGCGACCTTCAATGCAGGATCCTTGGCAATATCGGCATAGGTGGTCAGCTTTTTAGGATTGCCTTTCTTCACCAGCAGGCCTTCGCCATAGGACGAGTTCGGTTCGGTGAAGGCCACCTGCTTGCAGCGCTCGGGCGAAATGTTCTGTTCGGCGGCTGCGAAATCGAAGCGACGCGCCTTCAGCCCGGGGATCAGCGTGCCGAATGGGGTCACCGTCCAGTTGACCTCCTCGATGCCCATCGATTTCAGAACGGCATTTGCGACATCGGGGCCGATGCCGGCAGAGGTGCCGTCGGGCTGCATGTATGAATAGGGCACTTCATTGGCAGTCGCTGCGCGAATGTAGCCTTGCTTCTTCACCTCCTCGAGGGTGAGTGCGCTGACCGCTGTCACGCTGATGGAAAGAGCAAGGGCGGAAAGCCCGGCGAGTTTTGTCATATTCATGTTCTAACTCCTCTGGTTGGGTTGCGTGGTCCGTTTTCGGATCTCACTTCATTCTTCGGACTAGGTATTCTCCGTGACCGTGGCGATGACGGAAAGGCAGTCGCCGGCCTTGATGAGGCCGGGAACGTGGCGCGCTGCGAGCACGCCACTGATAGAGGCGCGGTATTCGACCGGCGCAAGACCGGTTTTTCCAACAGGGTAGACCCTAGCGATGGTTTCACCTGCCGTGACCGTGTCGCCGAGATCGCGGACAAAGACGACGAGCCCGTCATCTTCGGCAAAGGTGAAGCAATCGCTGGAGGGCATATCCAGCCAGCGGCTCGGCGCCGGCACCGCGGCGCCGGTCAGGATGCCTGCATGGCGCAGCAAGTTGATGGTACCTTTGCGGGCGATGTCGATCGATTTTGCGCTGGCCGTGCCCGCGCCGCCAAGCTCGGTGGTGACAAAGACCTTTCCCAGTTCCTCGGCCGTCGTGTCCAGCATGCCGACGGCGTCAATCTCCAGCATCTTCATCGAATAGGGGGCAGCAAAAGCTGCCACCGCCTCAAAGCATCGGGCTTCCTGTATCTTGTCAGGTAATTCGTGAGCGGCAGCGTAAGGCAGGAAATCAAGCGTCCTGCCGCCTGAATGAAAATCAAGAACGATATCCGCAAGCGGTAACAATTGACGGGTCACGTAATCGGCGATCTTCTCCGTCACGGAACCGTCGGGCCGACCGGGAAAGCTGCGATTGAGGTTCCCGCGGTCGATCGGCGAGGTGCGTGTTCCCGCGCGAAAGGCCGGATAGTTAAGCGCTGGCACGATGATGATACGCCCGCTGACGCCAACTGGGTCGAGTATGTGGGCAAGTTCGAAAAGTGCGGCCGGCCCCTCATATTCGTCGCCGTGATTGGCGCCGGTCAAAAGGGCTGTCGGCCCCTCGTCGTTGGCGATCACGCAGATCGGGATCATTACCGACCCCCATGCACTGTCATCGCGGCTGTATGGTAGCCGCAGATGACCGTGCTGTACGCCTTTCTTGTCAAAATCGACCGACGACGTGATAGGTGAGGGGCGTAGCGCGGTGCTTAACATCTCTCAGCCTTTCACGAACAGTTGCCGCGGCACATTGGAGAGGCATTCGACACCCGTTTCGGTGATGGCGATGCTCTCCGTGATTTCGAGCCCCATGTCGTCCAGCCACAAACCGGTCATGAAATGGAACGTCATACCGGGCTTCAGCTCCGTGCGGTCGCCGGGGCGCAGGCTCATGGTGCGCTCGCCCCAGTCCGGCGGATAAGAGAGGCCGATGGGATAACCGGTTCGGTTGTCCTTGATGATCCCGTATTTTTTCAGCACCGCGAAAAACCCATTGGCGATATCTTCGCAGGTATTGCCGGGTTTGGCAGCCGCAAGACCGGCCTCCATGCCCTCAAGCGTGGCCTTCTCCGCATCAAGGAACGCCTTCGTCGGCTTGCCGAGAAAGACAGTGCGAGAGAGCGGGCAATGATAACGGCGATAAGCGCCGGCGATTTCAAAGAAGGTGCCTTCGCCCAAGCGCATCGGCTTGTCGTCCCATGTCAGATGCGGCGCAGAAGCATCGGCACCCGACGGGAGCAACGGTACGATCGCGGGATAATCCCCGCCGAATTCCGCGGTGCCACGAATGCCGGCATCGTAGATCTCGGCAACGAGATCGCATTTGCGCATGCCCGGCTCGACTACGTCAACGATACGTTTGTGCATCAGCTCGACGATCTTGCCGGCCTTGCGCATATAGTCGAGTTCGGTCGGGCTTTTGACCGCGCGCTGCCAGTTTACAAGACCGGCGGCATCCTTGAAGCGGGCGTTCGGCAGATGTTTCCGCAAGGATGCAAAGGCAGCAGCCGAGAAATAATAATTGTCCATCTCGACGCCGATCGACAGGCCTGACCAGCCCCGGTCATCGACGATCTTCGACAACAGATCCATCGGATGCCGTTCGGTCGATTGAACGTAGTAGTCAGGATAACCGATGATGTTGTCCTGGGCGAGGTAGGCGGTGCGCTTGGCGCCATTGGCATCCTGCTTGCGGCCATACCAGATCGGCTCGCCTTGCGGCGGCACCAGCACGCATTGGTGGACATAGAAGGACCAGCCGTCATAGCCCGTCAGCCAATGCATGTTGGATGGGTCGGTGACGACAAGCAGGTCGATGCCTGCCTTTTCCATGGCGTCGCGGGTTTTGGACAGGCGCGCGGCATATTCCTCGCGCGTAAAGTTCAGCGTTACGCTCACGCTGCGTCTCCCATTTTCACACTGTTTTCGATGATTTGGCCGCTGCCGGCGTCTTTTGCGCGGGTAAACGCGAGATTGGCGATGGCGGTGTCCTGCACTCCGGTGCCGGTCAGATCGGCAAAGGTGATGTCGTCCCTCGATACGCGACCGCGTGCCTTGCCAGCGATGACAGCACCGAGCTCGGTGAATTCTTGATCCTGCGTTACAGGCCCCGCGGCGATAGCGTGGTGCAATTCACCGAGAATTCGGGTCTGCGAAAGCCGGTCTGCGATATAGCGCGCCCTGGAAAATACGGCCGGATCGATCTCGTTCTTGTGTTCGGCATCCGATCCCATGGCCGTCAGATGCTGGCCTTCTTCAAGCCAGCCGGCAAACAGGATCGGCTTTTCGGCTGGCGTCGTGGTCACGACGATGTCGGCGCCCCGGACAGCGGTCTGCGGATCGGCCGCGGCGATGACCTCGATACCGTGTTGGCGGGCCAGATCGCCTGCGAGCCCCTCGGCCTTCTGATGGTCACGAGCCCAGATGCGTGCGGATTGAATGGGTCGCACCAGTTTCAGCGCATCGAACTGCAGACGGGCTTGCATGCCCGCTCCGAAAATTGCTGCGACGGAAGCATCTTTACGGGCGAGATGCCGTGCTGCAACCGCCCCGGCTGCGGCGGTACGCACATCTGTGAGGTAGCCGTTATCGAGAAGAAGGGCCTCCACCAGTCCCGTCCTTGCGCTGAAGAGGATCATCAGCCCGTTGAGGCTCGGCAGACCGAGTTTGGGATTGTCGAAAAAGCCGGGGCTGACCTTGATGGCGAAACCGTCGAAACCCGGCACATAAGCCGTCTTTACATCCACCTCGCCACGAAACTCTGGTATATCGAGCCGCAAGATCGGCGGCATGGCGACCGCTTCGGTTGCGAGCGCTGCAAAGGCCTGCTCCACGCACTCGACTGCTGAGAGGTCGAGCTTCACGACAGCGCGCAGATCTTTTTCGGCTAGGATGGTGATTTGGCTCATGCGGCAGGCCCTTCGATGATCGTCTTGTGAACCGCCGGATCGATATTTCCACCCGACACTATGATCGCGGTTGGGCCGGTGATGTCCACCTTGCCGAAGAGGATCGCCGCGAAACCGACTGCGCCGGCACCCTCGACTGTCAGACCTTCTTCACGCGTCGCATGGCGGATGCCGGCTGCGATCTCTTCCTCGGATACCAGCACGATCTCATCGAGAAGAGATTGGCAGAGCGCAAATGTGATGCGGTTTTTCAATCCAATCCCCCCTCCCAGCGAATCCGCCAGCGTTTCTTCTTCTTGGATGGTGACGGGCCGCCCGGCAGTGACTGACGCATGCATGGCCGCGCCCCGCTGCATGGAAACGCCGATGACACGTGCCTCCGGCTTCAGCGCCTTCACCGCAACGGCGATACCGCCCGCAAGGCCACCGCCCGATAGAGGAACGAGAATTGTCGCCAGTTCAGGCATGTCTTCGACGACCTCGAGGCCGATAGTGCCCTGGCCAGCCACGACGTCGGCGTGATCGAAAGGCGGGATAGCGGTCAGGCCTCTGCTTTTCGTCAAGCGCTCCACTTCCTCCTGCGCATCATCCTGTGATCTGCCGACAATCCGGATTTCCGCGCCGAGCGCGCGGATCGCCTCCACCTTGTTTGCCGGCACCAGCGCCGACATGCAGATTGTGGCGGGGATGCCGAGTTTGTCTGCGGCATAGGCCACGGCCCGGCCATGATTGCCCGTCGAGGCGGTGACGAAGCCACGCCGGCGCTTCGTATCGTCTAGCGAGAGAATGGCGTTCATCGCGCCGCGCAATTTGAAGGCGCCGATGGGCTGAAGGGTTTCAAGTTTGAGATGAACGGGATGACCACAGCGCTCAGAGAGAAAGTCCGAGCGAACCAGCGGTGTGCGCTCCACCTGTCCCGCAAGCCGCGCCGCCGCTCGCTTTATCGCGGCCAGTGAGACTGGAAGCAAGTTGTCGGCGGCGGATATGGGCAGGTTTTCGCTCTTCATGATTGTCATGTTGAGAGCGAAATAAAATCATGTCAATTATTATATTGTAATGATTCAATGATTTTCGGATGGCAGCCTCAGCCGATTGACCCGATATCGTAGACCGGCGGCAGTTGCTCGAATGTCTGCCGCACGGTGGTCAAAGCCCTGGCGAGGCTTGCATGATTGAGGCGGCCGCCGAGGCATATGCGAATGCCGCCGCCATGGCTAGGACCGGCAATAAATGGTTCTGACGGGGTTACCGCGACGTTCTGGTTCGTGAGCGCGCGCACCAGGCCGTCCTCCGTCCAGCGCTGCGGAACCTTCAGCCAGGCGCAGAGGGAGAGGGGGTGGGTCGACCCTATATGGTGGCCCAGTATGTCCATGGCGATTTTCTGCCGCGCACGGGCCTCGGTGCGCTGGACATCCAGCAGCAGCCGTGCCGTGCCGTTTTCGACCCAACGCGTAGCGATCTCGGCCGTGAGATATGTCCCGCTCCAGCTCGACACACGCAGGATGGAGGCGGCGCGGATGGAATAGGCGGGTGGCACGACGAGATAACCGACGCGCAGCCCTGTCAACACTGTCTTGGTGAAGCTGGTGACGAAGAAGCCCAGATCAGGCAGCATTTCGGTGATGGATGGGAGATCATCCTCGATCATCGGACGGTAGACCTCGTCCTCGATGACAAAAATGCCGTACCGCTCGGCAATTGCGGCGATGGCCTGCCTTCGCGCTGCGCCCGACACATGCCCGGTCGGGTTGTTAAGCGTGGGAATGAGCACCAGAGCGCGGACACCTCCGGCTGCGCAGGCGGCCTCCAGCGCTTCGGGCAAAATGCCTTCTTCGTCGGTGGGTAAGCCCTTTAGGCTGAAGCCGAGGATATTAGACAGGCCGATAATGCCGTGGTCGGTCAGGTTTTCACAGAGCACCACGTCGTTAGAGCGGATAATGCAGCTCAGAGCGAGAAAAATGCCGTGCGCCGCGCCATTGGTGACAAGAATGCGTTCCGGGCCGGCTGTCACGCCCATCATGCCAAGCCATGTTCTGGCCGTTTCGCGATGGCTCTCGAGCCCCGCGACCGGCCGGCAGGGGCGCATGAAGCCAGAATTGTCACCATCGGCCATCTCGCGAAGAATGGCGCGCGAGGCATTTTCATGGTCATCGAGGTAAACGCCGCGGATGATGGATAGATCGAGCACCTCGGTTGGGCTGTGATCAAGCATCATACGACCTGCCCGCTCCGTCACCCGCGTCTTCACGAAGGTTCCGCGGCCAATTTCGCCGCTGAGATAACCAAGCCGCTCCGCCTCCTTGTAGGAAAGGCTGACCGTCTGGACAGAAAGGCCGAGTTCGCGGGCCAGATCGCGGTGTGTCGGCATGCGGTCCATCGGCTTCAGAACGCCGGCGTCGATATCAGCAATGATGCGTTCCGTCAGTGCGGAATGTTTCGTTTCGCCTTTCTGCTTAGCTAGCTTCGGTCGCCATGCCACCGGTCTCGTTGGGGAAACTGGATCTGGGCTGGGTGAATTGGCTTGACGACGCATGAAATTGTCTCGTTTTCGACGAAGGTAATTTCATGACATTATGCATGCTTCTATGAAAAGATGAAGCCTTATGCAGCGCAGACGGCAACTGCGCTGCAAAGAGGCGCAGTTGCCGTCGAAATGAGCAGCATTTGCGACGTTGAAAACTGAAGCTGCCGATCAGATTTTCTCGCCGGCCTGGACAAGATCATCCATGACACTGCGCACAGCGGCTTCAGCAATGGCGATGATCTCGTCGACCTCCTCCCGGGTCGTAACGAGCGGCGGTGCAAAGCCCAGAATATCGCCATGCGGCATGGCGCGTGCTATGAGACCGCCGTTGCGCGCTGCCTTGGAAACGCGTGCACCCACCGTGAGTTGAGGGGCAAAACGCGTCTTTTTTTCCCGGTCCGCCACGAATTCGATAGCGCCCATCAGTCCCACACCGCGCACCTCGCCGACGATCGGAAGCTGAGCGAACTTCGCCTTCAGTTGTTCCTGGAAATAGCTCCCAACGGCTCGTGCATTGCCTGGCAGGTCTTCCTTTTCGACGATGTCGAGCACGGCGTTTGCAGCCGCCGCTCCGATAGGATGGCCGGTATAGGTGTAGCCGTGGGAGAAGGCGCCGACGCGATCCGCGCCTTCCTCCATCACCTTGTAGACTTTCTCCCCGACGATAGCGCCCGAAAGCGGGAAATAGGCCGAGGTCAGGCCTTTAGCGACGGTGATCAGATCCGGCTCGATGCCATAATGCTGTGAACCAAACATCGAACCCGTGCGGCCGAAGCCGGTAATAACCTCATCGGCAATCAACAGGACATCGTATTTTTTGAGAACCTCCTGGATGGCCGGCCAGTAACCTTCCGGCGGCGGTGTGATACCGCCCGTTCCGAGCACCGGCTCGGCGATGAATGCACCAATCGTGTCCGGTCCTTCGCGCAGAATAAGCGCGTCCAGCTCTTCCGCGCGCCGCCTCGAAAATTCCAGCTCCGTCTCACCGGCTTCTGCGCCCCAATAGTGATGCGGAACGCCTGTATGCAGGATGCCGGCCCGTGGAAGGTCCATATGGTCGTGATAAAAACTCATGCCGGTCATTGAGCCGGAAACCACGCTGCAGCCGTGATATCCCCGTTCGCGGGAGATGATTTTTTTCTTGTGCGGCTTGCCGCGCAGATTGTTGTAATACCAAACGAGCTTGGCCTGTGTCTCGTTGGCGTCTGACCCTGACATGCCGTAGAAGACCTTGCTCATTTTGCCTGGTGCCATTCTGACGAGGCGATCGGAAAGGATGGCCAGCTCATCCGTCGTGTGGGCGGCATAGGAATGATAATAGGCAAGGCGGTAGGCCTGACGTGAAATCGCCTCAGCCACCTCGGTACGTCCATAACCGACATTAACGCAATACAGACCGGCGAAACCGTCGATCAACTGCTTGCCGTGCGCGTCCTGAATGCGGATGCCCTTGCCGGTTTCGACAATAGTGGGCTCGCCGAGTTTGCCGCTGGCAAAATCCTTGAGCTGCGTGAAAGGGTGCAAAACGGCGTTTCGATCCATTTCCGCAATATTCTTGACGTCGATTGTCATAGGCGAGTTCCTTTTCACGCAGCTAAGTTGCCGAAGCAGACATATTTGGGTTCGAGATATTCCATGAGACCATGACGCGAGCCCTCACGACCAAGGCCGGACTGTTTCCAGCCGCCGAAGGGAACGGGCGCGCCGGTAAATTTCGGCGTGTTGACGGCTACCATGCCATATTCCAGTTGATGCGTCAGACGCATCGCCCGGCCGAGATCGTTGGTGTAGAGATAGGCCGCAAGCCCCATCTCCGTCGAGTTGGCGCGTCGCACGACCTCCCGCTCGTCATCGAATGGCAAGATCGCGGCCACAGGACCGAAGGTCTCCTCCCGCGCGATCAGCATGTCGTCCGTGACATCGGCCAGCACGGTCGGGGTGACAAAATTGCCGCCGAGCGGACTGTCCTGCCCGCCGCAGATGAGTTGTGCACCGGCAGAGAGGGCCTGCGCGATTTGCTTGCGGCACTTTTCAGCGACGGAGGGGCGTGTCATCGGCCCTATATCGATGCCAGCCTCGAAACCGTGGCCGACCTTGAGTTCGGCACTTGCCTTGCCGAACTGACTGACGAAGCGGTCATAAATACCTCGCTGGACGTAAATCCGGTTGGCAGCGAGGCAGTCCTGCCCCGATGTTGCGAATTTCGCCCCGATGCAACCTTTTACGGCTTTGGAGACATCGGCGTCGTCGAACAGGATGAAGGGCGCGTGACCTCCAAGTTCCAGCGAGGCCTTCTTGATGGTCGCCGCCGATTGCGCCAGCAAAATACGACCGATTTCAGTCGAGCCGGTAAAGGAAAATGCGCGCACATCGGTGTGTTGCAACAGGCGGTGCGCAAGTGGTGCGGCGTGACCGGTGATGACCTGGAATACGCCGGCGGGCATTTCAGCTTCCTCAGCGAGCTTTGCCAAAGCGAGCGCCGAGAGGGGTGTTTCAGGCGCGGGTTTGACGATCATTGTGCAGCCAGCGGCAAGCGCCGCGCCCGCTTTGCGGGTGATCATAGCAGAGGGAAAGTTCCACGGGGTGATGGCCACGGTGACGCCTAGCGGCTGCATCTGGACCGAGAGACGACTGTCGGGCAAATGGCTCGGTATCGTCTCGCCGTAGGCGCGCTCGCCTTCGCCGGCAAACCAATCAAGGAAATTGGCAGCGTAAGCAATTTCACCAAGCGATTCCGAGAGTGGTTTGCCCTGTTCGGCCGTCATTATGACGGCGAGATCATGCGCGTTGTTGCGCATCAACTTGCCCCATTCACGCAAGATCTGCCCGCGTTCGGTTGGAAGCTTGTCGCGCCATTCTAGAAAGGCATTTTTCGCGGTGCTGACGGCATCATCCGCATCCTCAAGCGAGCATGCCGCCACACCGATGAGATCTTCTCCGGTCGCCGGATCAATGACACTGAGCGTTTCATCGCGAGCAACCCAACTGCCATGGAGAAAAGCGCGGCGCTCGATCAAATCCGGCCGCCGCAGGTTTTTTAATGCAGTGCTTGCAATACTTCTCATATGGAGCTCCCGGTAGATTTACAGGGAGACTAATGAAGCGCATTGAGCGGTTGACTGCGTTAATTATATCGTTCAAGCCGGAATTTCGCTTATTTTAGGTTCCGTACGCAGGATTTGTGCATGCATACTCTCGATAGAGCGGACAAGGCGTTGCTTGAAGCCGTTCAAAAAAACAATCGCCTTACGTCGGAAGAGTTGGCGCAACTCGTCAATCTTTCACCGACCGCATGCCAGCGGCGTCTCAAACGTCTGCGCGAAGATGGCGTCATCGAAGCGGATGTCGCCATCGTGTCGCCGAAGGCCGTTGGGCGAGGCATTACCATGATCGTGCTCGTTTCACTGGAGCGCGAACGCGCCGATATTGTCGATCGGTTCAAGGCGGCCATCCGCGCGACCCGGGAAGTGATGATCGGATATTATGTGACGGGAGACGCCGACTTCATTCTGGTCATCACCGCCAAGGACATGGAGGACTATGAGGCCTTTACCCGGCGGTTCTTTTACGAAAACCACGATATCAAGGGCTTCAAGACCATGGTCGTCATGGACCGGGTAAAGGCCGGATTCTCCTTTCCGATCGAGGTTTGACGACTTGCGATTCACAGATCTCGCCACTAGACGTCTGGGGTGGTTGAAGAGGCTGATAAACGTTTCCTGAGACCTCTCTACCCATCCAGACCTCGCGGCTATGGCATGTCCAATGCCGCCAAGCGCGTTGAACGCGGCGGCGGGCAGTCGATGAGGATCGGTCAGGGCGGCGGTGCTTCCGAACAACTCAAGTCGATAGAGGATATGAAAACCGCAAAGGACATATCGGACATCCCGACAGCGGGAGACCAGTATGATTCCGCTGAGAAAATTTACTGTTTTCTTGCTGCGCAACAGAACGGAATGAACGCTCTCAATTTGTTTTGTATCAACGATCTGTATTACACCATGGGGTGGGTCTCAGGGGCTTCTGTTGATGCGGCAATAGGGGTCGGGACATATTATCTTGCCGACGCCCGCAATCTTTTCAAAGGGGCGGCGGCCCTCAATGTCAAAACCGAGGCCACCCTGGTTGGCGCGTCCCTGGGTTCCATGATGGGCTTTTGGCGAGTTAAAAAATGGTACTCGCTGTGGAACGAGTTGTCCCGGTCAAAACGCGAGGAATACCCATTCCAAGCCTACAACGTTCATCCATTTTTCCGTGAATGGAAGTCGGAAGAATATACCTATCAAAAGCAGCTTGATTGTATCGCGGAACAGGACCGTATCATCAACTCGATCACTAGGGATACGCAGGTCAATCCCACTAAATACGGTTTCCCTGATTCCGGCTATGCACTGCAGAGGTCGGTAGAAATGACCGAGAAATTTTATTCGGGTGCGCGTTCCCCTGACAGTAACCCGTTCATGCCTTGGGTGCCTATGGATAAGCAACATATATTCTATAAGGGGAGGTGAGGCCGCATGTTTAACAAAGCCGGTGAAATTTGACGACGGATCGACGCCGGCGGGAATTTGGCTAGCGCTCCATTCCACCGAGCGCCAGTGGAAAAATACTATGTACGCATGCTCAATGCGGGTGGCTCAGGCCGTGACATCGCGCTGAAAGCGATAAGAACCCAACATGAGCTGTTGGCAAATCTATTACAATTCTCGGCCGACAGATGGAGAATGCTGTGCGATGGCCAAGGCTGGACACCGGTGGGCTGCTCCCAAACCGGGCAAGGAGAAAGGTATCGAAACACAATACGGGCCGGGCCGCACGGGGGAACTGGAAGACGGCAGCAAGGTTACCGTCCGTCCGGGAAGCTCTGACGGTCGTCCGACGTTGCAAATACGTAGGCCAAACGGTCGTCAGACCGAGATACGCTATAATGACGGACCTGGGGTTTAATTATGGACTTCATTGGAAAAGACTGCACGCTGGATCATCAGGCCATTCGAAACAGAAATTTCGCGGCGAGGATTTACCCCGAATTTCCAAGCGAGGAGGAAATCGCTCTCGTCGCCGCGCGTATCGGTAGTAACGAGATTGATTTCGCTGCTTACGAGTTCGGTCAGCCTCCGCGCCATTTTGCACCGCAACCGGTCGGGTTGGTGCTTGATGCACTGTTTGAAAATTCGCCCTATGGCCTTCTGATCCATTTTTCAGCTCATGATCTCTGGATCTGGGCGCCGGAGGATCACGAATACCTCGTTGTCTTTGGTGATACCAATCTGGTCAAGGCGATAGAACGAAGTGACATATTCTCATTCAGCTTTGCTGATTATCTGGGCAGTGGTGTTTTGTCGCAAGCGACGGTCACACATCTTCGCGGCGTAGCATCGAACTATACGATCGGGTAATGGCGGACGACCCCACTGAGGACTGATCACGGGTGTGCGGGAAGGGTCTGGGAATGTATTCGCTGGCCGGCACCTAGGTCGTCTACACGAAGAGCGGAACGAATGCGATCGCGAAGGTCAACGATTTGGACCTCGAGTTCAGCGTTTAAGCGCATCTTGCGGATTTGCGCAGCCAGAAGAGGCATTTGTATCCGCTTAACGTCGAGGTGGCTTTGAACAGCCCGCATGGCCACACGCAATCGCAGCGCTATACGCAGGCACGTCAAATTTAAACCTCGGCCTAAACCGAATGACTAAGATCGCTAGTGCCTCCGACCGCTTGCCGAACAAAATCGCATTGTCTTGGCACCGGTGAGGTGCTGCAGGGGGCTTGCCGAAACAGTCTGGTCGACGAGCAATGCCAAGGGCAACCTAAGCCTGGCGTTTCAGTTAAAGCAAAGAGACTACCATCATAGCCCAAACAAAGACGAGCATCGCGATGCAGGCTGGGCGGAACAGATAAAATCGCTGCCAGTTCGTGAGGCGGAGGTCGTTGTAGTGCATGGATCTGTCAAGTTTGACGTGATCCATGTTGCTGTCGACAGAAAAATCACCACCATTCTTCTTGTAGAAATTATACTCCCGAACCTGCGCGATAATCTGCTGCACAGCCAGAAGGCCAACCGCGATAAGAGCCGCAGAAAAAATGACGATCTCAAGTATCAGCAAGCGTTTCTCCTGTGCGATCGGTTGAAACGGCGACGTATCCGGGTTTGGATCAAATCGTGGGAGACGAAGTGTCAAATCGCTTCAATGGATGCAGTTGTTGTTTAAAACTACGCAATGTCGATTTTTTCGTCCAGTATCTGATAATGGTGTTGCGCGGTATTTCGGAGAGGTGAGAGATGGAAGTCCGCAAGCTCGATGCGGACACAGGGATAAACTGTCATGTGACGTCCTACATGACGGCATCAGATAGTGCCGGAAGAAAGTTGCTCAGGTGGCTGTAGAGAAAGGCAAGCAGACTGTAGATCCTTCTCGGAAGGCACTTGCACCGAGGCTGTATGCGATCCTGGCACGGTCAGCGAGAACAGGTGTCATATTTCGGCGCGGCCCGAGCCGGCTGGTGCAGCTCATTCGCTGGGACTTGCGCACCGACACTTTTGAACATGGTCAATGGTTGAAGGGACGGGTCTACGAGAGACGCTGCGATCTTTCTCCGTCCGGAGAACTTCTGGTCTACTTCGCGGCCACAAATCGCCCGCCCTACGCGAGCTGGACGGCCATATCGAAGCCGCCATTCTTCACCGCACTGACGCTTTGGCCAAAAGGAGACGCGTGGGGAGGAGGCGGTGTTTTCGAGGACGAGAACAAACTGCTTCTCAACCATCCGTTTGACGATAACCGCGTCTCGTTCGCTCCAGGTTTTCGATTGAAGCGAGGCATGCAAGTGGACCCGTGCGGTATATTGTCGGGACGTGGAGAGGACGAGCCCATCAGCGGCTACATACTTGCGCGTGACGGTTGGCGTGTGATCGACGCCGGTGAGGGGCAAACCAATGGCCTGAAGGCCTCGACCTTTTACAGCTTCAACAAGCCGCGTGTCCTGCAAAAACCGGGTGCAAACGGCCGGAGCCTTCAGATGGTTCTTCATTCGATCGGTCGCAGTCAAAAGGCGTGGTACGGACTGGACTACCGCGTGTTTGACCGGGACGGAACATTGCTTGTCGACCTTCCGGAAACGGATTGGGCAGACTGGGATGGCGGCGATCTGGTGTTTGCACGCGGCGGGTGCCTCTATAGGCTGGCAAAAAGCGACTTCCGATCCGGTAATGTCATGCCTATTGAGTCTTCCTCGCGCCTGCATGACTTCAACGGCGCAGGTTTCACCGCCCTGGCACCTCCGCACGCCGCTCGTCACTACTGACGCACCCAGCCTCGGGGGAGCTTTGATATCAGGCATTACTCATCCACTTGTATCTTCGGGTCGTAACCGCCTTACGATGCCACCGGAAACGTGGAGCTGTGTGTCGCCCACCCGGACCGCGTAGAGGCCGGCTAGCTCGACTTCGCCCGGTTCAATATCCTCAATGAGCAGCAGTCCTGTATCGGTCATCGCGTAAACATGCCGTGCGTCAACTGCGAATACACGGTTGAGGAAATGCAAAATGGCTGGATCGATTCCAGGAATCTTTTTGCGATAACTGCCTCCGAACAGCATCTCGCCGTTCGCATCAATCAGAAGCTGATCGTTGACACCACGCGCTGTGGCGGGATTGACCTTGCCGGGCCGGCTGATGGGCTTCCCGCGATAAAGCAGGGTATCGCCCATCCGTGCAAAGGAAAAGCCGAGCGATTCCACCGCTGCGGGATTGTCGATGCCGCGCTTGCGCACACCTTCAACGATCAGCCCTTTTGCGTCACGAGCATAGGCGCCGCCCAAAACCTCGAAGCTCGCCATGTCGATTTTGACGACAGCAAGCTCTGGTAAAGGTGCTGTACTGTCGATGTAATAGGCCTGCTGCTTGTCTTTGAACCATGGGCCGTCGAGCTTTTCGAAGCTAGCGGGATCGGCTTTCTCAATGGGCTCCATCCCGTAATGTTCGAGGCCGGGCAAGAAGTAGCGCAGGCCGTGCCGATCCTGCCCGAACACATCAACGATGTGTCGGAAGCTGTCGTGGTCGAAATGATCGAGTGAGACCCATTCGGCTTCCTGCGGACGCTGTGGCCTAACCAGAATCCGGCGTCCATCGCTGTAATAGAGACCGCCGATCGGTACTGGCTCATTCCCCACAGACGCGCTTACCGCACGGCGTGCCTTCTCCCGGTGCCACCAGCTGTCGGCAATCTCGGGATGGTTCTCGAAATAGCCGCTCCAAGACTCAAATTCTGCCGAGACTGATTGAGGTTGCCCTGCATAGTACGGCCGCTCGCTGTCATAAGCGCGATACTGACCTGCTTCTGATGCGCAGACAAAACTCTCTCGGTCCGCGTCGGGAATCAGGCTCTTCTCCCAATAGACATGCTTCCTGTCAGCGAAATATCTGCCTTCGTCGCCGATGGAATGGAAACTGGCCGCATCCGCGCCTTCAATCGCGACCCCGTAAGCATAGACTTTGCGACTGTCCTTTGCGTAGTGACTCTCTTCGATACGGATGCCCGGTTTCTGGCCGCTGCCGTAATAATAGCTGACGATCCCGAATGTACCCGGCTCCTCGGTGGGAAGGCGCAAGTTGGTAATGTAATAACCGGCGGCCTTGTCGACACCATAACGTTGATTCAGAACGGTGAAGCTGTCTGGATCGGCGCCGCGCGCTGAGAACCAGAAAAGCTTCGTTGGTGTCTCGCCCTGGCCGTAGACATGTCTATCGTCGCAAAACCAGCGGTCACCAAGCTGTCGAAAGGTGAAGGGGTCTACCCCGGACAACGGGACGCCCTTGCGGTCGCGGATTGGTGCGCCGTCCACATAGACCTGATGGCCATTGTGGATATAGCGGATGGTCGGGAATCGTCTTTCTCCGATGTAATGCGCGACCCAGTCGACATTGGCGAAGGGGCCGATACGAGGATTAGCTTCGACTGCCCGCCGCAAAGCCGCAAGCTCTGTGCGCATGCTGAAGGGTTCTGTTACCGATAGGCCGATGCCGTCATTCCCCGTCAGACGCTGGAAAAGCGCCCGATCCTGCTCGGGTTCGGGAAGTCCGTCCCGCCTGAACGCGGCCGCAACCCAATTTGTATTGGCGTAATGAAGTTGGCTGTAGCGCTCTTGGAACCGTTGCCAGCGCGCGGGATCTATGTTGAGACGCTCGAATATCTGTGACGCAGCATATCCGGCCTCGGCAAAAAGAGTGGCCGCATACCAATGGGCATAGGGTAGTGGGAAAAGTTCAGTCAGCTTAGTTCCGCCCAAGTCCGCTCCGATCTGTGGTGTCAATGCCAGCCGTGGTTCCAAGCCAGTTTACCTGTCTATCTTGCGCCATTTTTTGCGGCTCAAAATACCAGAAGGAAACAGGCTTTTTTTACTTTAAGAAAATACCCTATTTTGATGTTTTTTCTACATTTTGTGCGCTTTGGTTCTTTATGTGCGCCGGACCTTATTGCTGCGTTGTTACCATGGCTTGTCGCACGATATCGTAGACAGTAAGAGCTGGAAGACGGGAAAAGAAGTTGCTGTTATCGGCGGCGGAGGGCCACGCTGACCAAAGGGTGAGTACATGCAGGCGCCCATTCCGCCATATGACGGTCGCATCTATATCGCCGCTGTCCTGACCTTTTTTGTCTGTCACTGAAAACCGGAAGGTGCGTGCGGGGATTCCCTGTTTTGCAAGCAGACTGTCTTCCTCACTCGATATCAGTGCGGGTGGCCGGGCATCAGGTGTCTGCCTGACAAAGTAATCCCTCACGATCGTGGCTCCGGCCATTTCCAGGTCCGGTTTTTCCTTCATGTCCTGAACGAGCAGCCATATCAGGCCAACATCTCTTCCGCCCTTGCGCCTGATCATGTGCAACTCGGCCGGCAAAGCGCCATGAAAATCGTTGATCGGTATTTCCCACTGGTCCGGGATGCGGAGTGCGATCCGCTCGTTGGCTATCCGAACAGGAACCGATTGCAGCTCCTCCCCAAAGCTTGATTCTTCTCCATTTTCCCATGAGAGGCTGTCAATGAACGCAACGGCATACTTGTCAGCCCGAACTACCAGATCATAAGCCGCGTCAGCATCCGCCGCGTTGCTGACATCTGCAACGAAATTTATGCCCAGCGCCTGCTTCCCGCGAGAGAAGCAATAGCTGATAAGGGCGCTATGTGGTTCGCCGCTCTGATCCTTGGTGCCCAGAAGCATAGCTTCTGTCAGGTCCGATGCAACTTTTGAGACGCGCGTTGTGTATCCAGCAGTGTCTGCCTGGTAAGTGCAGATCCGGAACGCTGCCGATGGCGCCTGCAGATTGTACCCGATAAAGGTCGTCTCGATTTTCGGACTGGACGAATCTGAAGTTATTTTTCCGATGACTTTCACATTACCGATTGTGCCAGGCTCCGTCGGACTCATTGGTACGGTTTCGACCGTAGCATTTGGGGAAAGCGTCCCTTCAAGATTGAGGGCTGGCGCTGAGAAATCGAATTTTCTCATCACCGGTACGGCATTTTGAACGGCACTATCGTTATCCTGTGCAAAACCGGTTCCGGCGAACATCGTAACGGCGACCGAAGTTGCGACAAGCACACATGCAAAAGACCGGCATTTCTCTCCGTGTACCATCCGCTCCCCGGTCAACATCAAAAATTATAATTGTGCCTAACCGTGCAATGAAAAGTACAGCGACACAACCTCTGAGTTTAGACTGGTGAAGACTCTCATGGAAACGGCATTGGAAAAAGCGCCAGACGGCCGAAATCGTGACAGCTCTCAAAAATCTCCGAGAACAGATGTCAAGGGAATGTGATGTTCGTGTGCGCGAACATGGCGGCTATGGCGTTGTCGTTGAACCGGCCCTGGCGTCTCCAAACTACGTGAAGGTGCAGTAAAGAATGTTTGGCGACAAGCTAAGAGATTGCGCAAGAACGCTCATGACTTCGTCGTTAACGTCGTCACCTGAAATAGTGACATCAATGGTGATGGTCCTATCCAGTGAATTGACGCGCGGTGCGAGTGATGTGACTGCTAGTTGATGGTCACGCGTTTGGCTCATCAAACTCGACCGGACCTCGGTTTCGCTTTCCGTGGTCGTGCGGACCTCAACCCTACGACGTTGTGACTCGACTGGGTATTGTGGAACAAAGCGCTCGATGAGCCGAACAACTCTGGGGGAGGTTATGTTGATCAGCAAGATCAGAAGCGTTGCCTCAGCAGCCTCGAAAATTTCTCCATAACCCGCAAGGACGCCGATCGCTCCCGTAGCCCATATTGTCGCCGACGTGCTCAACCCGCGAATGTTGAGGCCGGTGCGCATGATCAGTCCTGCGCCAAGGAAGCCTATCCCCGTCACCACCTGGCCGCCCATGCGGATATCCTCGTTAACTTCGAGGATGGCGGGCAGGGCGCAGGCCGCTGGGCTACTTGGGCTTCGTGTGACCCAATTTCGGGGGCCCTCTGTAGGCAGGCTGGAGTGTACCCCGTTTCGCCGGACAGCTCGGCTTGTTTGATTCAGTCCTGATGAACTGCTGAGGGAAGCCGTCTCGAGCGCTTAACGGGGATAGGTGCATCGGGACGCCTAGGAAATTTGGAAGGGCGGCTCACTTTTAGGGGTGACCGATTAAAAGACGCCAATGTTGTCGTCGGCGCATACTATCGGCTCAATCCAAGCCCCTGCGACCGGTTAAGCTGCCGTCCGAGTGCGT